>JALOLS010000002.1 GCA_025455865.1 Thermoleophilia bacterium | reverse complement strand
ATCGCGCCGAGCACCGTGAGCGCGTCGAAGGCGGCCGCGCCGGCGAACGGCTCGCGCACCTTCGCCGCGGCGAAGCGCACGTCGGCCGACCCGGCGGCCGCCCGGGCCAGGGTGGCGTCGAACGCGGCCCGGTCGCCGGCCGTGAACGCCGCCTGCACCGCGTCGGGGAACTGCCCGAGGAAGCCGTCGGCCACGCGCATGATGGGCGGGTCGAGCACCAGGGCCCGGACCCGGGGCTCGAAGGCGGCCGCGCGGGCGGCGAGCCACCCGCCGTGGCTCACCCCGATCATCGCCACGCGCCCGGCGTCGACGTCGTCGCGCGCGAGCACCAGGTCCAGCAGCGGGGCGACGGTCGCCTCCTCCTCGGGGCGGGCGGCCAGCCCGCCGCGCCACAGGGCCGCGCCGCGGCCGGGCGCGTCGACCATGACCGCCGCGTAGCCGCGGTCGACCGCGTCCTGCGCGCCGATCATGAAGGCGTCGGTCATCGGGGTGTCGATGCCGTTCACCAGCACCACGAGCGGCCGCGGGCGCCCGGCCGGCCCGTCCGGGGTCCACAGGTAGGCCTCGAGCGGCCCGGCGGCCGTGGGCACCTCCAACCGCTCGATGGGCGTGCGCCACAGCCGCGCGGCGGCCTCGAAGGCCTGGCGGTGCTCCTCCCACGCCTCGCGGGCCCGGCCCGCCCGCGTGGTCCCGGGGATGTACCAGAACGCCGCGAACAGGTAGTTGGACACCCGCAGCCAGGTGAGGGCGGCGCTCTGGCGCCGGCCCGCGGCCTCGGCCGCCCGCGCCACCTCGCGCAGGCCGTGCGCCCGGCGGGACCAGGCGTCGAACCAGCCGTCGGCGTCGCCCGCCTCCACCTCGCCGGCCACGGCGAGCACCTCACCCACCTCGGCCATGTGGTAGGCCACGCCGTTCAGCGCGGCCCGGATGCCGAAGTCGAAGCCAGGATCGTCTGAGAAGCTCACCCCACCCACGGCATCTCCCCGCTCGTCGCCCGGGCCACTCTACGCACCGGGGCGGGACGACTAGATTCGCGAGGGTGAGCATGCACGCCCAGCCGCCCGACGCGGCGACCGCCGACGCCTACCTGCGCGGGGTCGCGGGCGCCATCTGCCCGGACGGCCGCTGCATGGAGCGCGTGCAGCACGACACCCTGTACGCGGTCACCCGGGCGCTGTGGGGCTACGACGTGGATCCCGCCGACGTGGAGCCCATGCCGCCCGAGGAGCTCGCCGCGCGGGTGGGTGACCCCGAGCGCCGGCGCGGCCTGGTGCAGCTCATGGTCACCCTGGAGCTCCTGCTCCACCCGGTGCCGGCGGAGGTGAGCGACCGGGTGGGCGAGTACGCCGACGCCCTGGAGGTGCACGAGCCGAGCGTCCGCCAGGCGCGCCTGCTCGCCCGGGACCAGGCGATGCTCATGTACATGTGCATCCAGCGGAACTCCTGGTATCCGGCCGAGACCCGGCGGGAGCTCCGCCAGGGGCGGCTGTTCGAGCTGCTGCGCTCGAAGCTCGCCTACTACGCCGTGGCCAGGGACGACCGCATCGCCGGCCGCTGGCGGGCGCTGGGCGACCTGCCCGAGGGCACCTGGGGCCGCGGCGTGTTCGACTTCTACGGACGGAACGGCTTCCCGTTCCCCGGCGAGCGGCACGGCATCTACGAGGTGGGCGCGATGCACGACTGGGTGCACGTGCTGACCGACTACGGCACCACCCCCGAGGGCGAGATCGACGTGTTCGCCTTCATCGCCGCGGCCATGCCCGACCCGCAGGGGTTCATCCTGCTCGTGGTGACCCTCGGGATCTTCCAGAACGGCTCGGTGCGGCACATGTTCGGGCGCAAGGTGCCCGCCGCGTGCGTCGACGCCATGGACGCGCCCGGGGCGCCGCTCAGGTTCGCGGACGCGCTCCGGCGCGGGACCCTGTGCGGGGTGGACGTGCTCGGCGGCGTGGACCACTTCGCGCTGGCCGCCGAGCCGCTGGACGCGGTGCGCGAGCGCTTCAACGTGGTGCCCCCGCAGGGATGAGCCCGGGCGCGCCGGGCGGCGCCGGCGCGGCCACCCGGATCGGCCGGCGCGGCGCCACGTGGGTGCTGGTGGCCGTCTCGCTGGCCCAGCTTGCGACGGTCATCGACTACTACGCGCTCACCGTCGCGCTCCCGACCATCGCCGACGACTTCGGCGTCACCACCCCCGACCTGCACTGGGTCATCACCGCGTACCTGCTCGCCTTCGCGGCGCTGCTGGTGGTGGGGGGGCGGCTGGCCGACATGGTGGGGCGCCGGCGCATGGCCATCGCGGGCGCCGCCGCGTTCGGCGTGGCGTCGGGGCTCTGCGCGCTCGCCCCGGGGCCGGAGCTGCTCGTCGCCTTCCGGGTCCTGCAGGGCGCCTCGGCGGCATTGGTGGTCCCCGCGAGCATGGCGGCCCTCGCCGCGGCCTTCCCCACCGCGCGCCGGGCCGCGGCGATCGGGGTGGTCATGGGCGTGACCAGCGCGGGAAACGCGCTCGGGCCCTTCATCGGCGGGGCGCTCACCGGATCGGTCGGCTGGCGCGCGGTCTTCCTGATCAACGTCCCGGTGTGCCTGGCCGGCGCCCTGGCCTGCCGCGCGGCCCTGGATGAGTCCCACGGGGCGCCGGGGCAGCGGCTCGACCTGCCCGGCGCCCTCACCCTGGCCGGGGGCCTCGTGGCCCTCACCCTCACCATCGACCGCGTCAGCGAGTGGCCGCCCTGGTCCGCGGTGGCCGGCGCCGGCGTGACCGTGGCGCTGTTCGCCGGCTTCCTGCACGTGGAGCGACGGGCGCCGTTCCCGCTGGTCGACCTCGCGCTCCTGCGCCGCAAGGGGGTGCGCACCGTGGTGATCGCCGGGTGCGTGGACAACTTCGGGTGGGCCGTGGCCATCTTCGGGGTGACCATCTACCTCCAGCAGGTCCGCGGCCTCTCCCCCCTGCAGTCCGGCACGGTGTTCCTGGCCATGTCGGCCGGGACGGCCGTCGGGGGCCCGGCGGCCGGGCTCCTGGTGCGGCGGCTGGGGTTCCGCCGGGTCATGGCCCTGGGGATCGCCCTGAGCGCGTCCGGGCTGCTGGCCCTGGCCGTGGTGCGCGGGCTCGGCCCGTTCCTGGTCGCGCTCGCGGTCACCGGGGTCGGCGTGGGGCTCACCTACTCGGTCGCGGTCATCGCGACCGCGCACGGCGTCCCCGAGAGCGACACCGGGCAGGCCGAGGGCATCACGCTGACCGCGATGGTGATCGTGGCCGCGCTCGCGGTGACCGTCGGCGGCATGGTCATCGAGGCGGCCTCGGGCGGCGGTGCGCCCGACCAGGCCGGGATCGACGCGGCGCTGCTGCTGGGCGCCGGGGTCGCGGCGGCCGCCCTGCTGGTGCTGCTGGGCGGGTTCCTGGCGTCGCGGCCCCCCCACCAGGTCCACCGGGCGACCCCGCGGGTTTTCCCCATCCGCCGCGGCCCGTAGGCTCCCGGCCCAGCGAGGGGACCCCCGACCAGCGAGGACCAGGATGCCACTGCCCCGCCGCACCGCCCGCGCCGCCGCCGGCGCCGCCATCGGCATCGCCGCGGTCGCCGCCGGCGGCCTGCTCGCCACGGGCACCGCGATGGGCAGCGACGACGACGCGCTCGTCGCGACCGCCGACGCCACCGTGCCGATCGTGCTCACCCGCGGCAAGCCGCTGGTCGAGCCCCCGGTGGTGCGCTCCGAGAACGGCCGGCTCAAGCTGACCCTCTCGGCCAAGGTCAGCCGCACCCAGATCGCCGGCGGCACCGCGATCTCCAACGTCTGGAACGGCCTGTTCCCGGCGCCGACGCTCGAGATCGACCCGGGCGACCGGCTCGAGATCGACATGAAGAACGACGGCCAGTTCGGCGAGGCCACCAACCTCCACACCCACGGCGCGCACGTGAGCCCGAAGAACCCGGGCGACAACGTGTTCCTGTCGATCCCGACCGGCGGCGAGCACTCCTACCGGTACGACTTCCCGGAGGATCACGTCCCCGGGATGCTCTGGTACCACCCCCACCGGCATCCGCTGGTGCAGAGCCAGGTGTTCGCGGGACAGGCCGGCGCGCTGATCGTGCGGGGCGGCCTGGACGACCTGCCCGGGGTCGGCGACGTGCGCGACCGCACGCTGGTCTACCAGGTCACCCAGTTCGAGAACGGCCCGCGGCCCATCCGCCAGCCGTCCAGCTCCACGCCGGCCAAGCAGCTCCAGCTCGTCAACGGGCAGCTCAACCCGACCATCGACATCCGGCCGGGCGAGACCCAGCGCTGGCGCATCCTGAACGCCAGCTCCGACAAGTTCCTGGTCCTGCGCCTGCAGGGCCACTCGATGTTCGTGATCGCCGACGACGGCAACCCGCGCGCGGAGACCCAGAAGGTCACCACCCAGTTCATCGGCCCGGGCGAGCGCCGCGAGTTCCTGGTGCGGGCCCGCAGCCGTCCCGGGCGGTTCGCGCTGCAGTCGATGTTCTTCGTGCCGGTGCGGGCCCAGCCCAGCTACTCGGCCCCCACCCGCACCATCGCCACCATGGTCATCAAGGGCCCGCAGGCGACCCGGCGGCCGGTCCCGACCAAGCTGCTCCCGGTCGAGGACCTGCGCACCGAGCGGGTGGACCGCAGGCGGCGGATCGTCTTCTCCGAGAGCCGCACCTCCCCGCGGTTCTTCGTCAACGGGAAGGAGTTCAGCGCCACCCGGATCGACCAGACCATGCGCCTGGGCGACCTGGAGGAGTGGACCATCGTCAACACCACGGATGAGTGGCACACCTTCCACATCCACATCAACCCGTACCAGGTGACGAAGGTGAACGGGAAGCCGGTGCGCGGCATCACCTACGACGACAACGTGGTGGTCGGGCCCAACGGCGGCACCGTGACCATGCGCACCCGGTTCAAGGACTTCACCGGCAAGTTCGTGTTCCACTGCCACGTGCTCTTCCACGAGGACAACGGGATGATGAGCACCGTGCAGGTGGTCCCGAGGTAACGGAACTTGCAGGCGCCCGTTGCAAGCGGGCGCCTGCGGACCCCCGTACTTGCCCGGCACCCCGGGTGAGCCGATAGGGTCGCCGACGATGCCCCGATCCCGGACATCACGCCGCCTGGCGCTGGCCTCATGCATCGCCGGGGCGCCGGTGGCCGCCGCGGCGCTGCTCGCCGGGGCGGCGGCGCTGGCCGCGCCCCGCAGCGGGCCGGTGCCCGCGGCCGCCTTCCGGTTCGCCGAGGCGCCGGCCGCCGAGCTGCGGGCGCTCGGCTGGTGGCGCGGCGAGATGAAGGGGGCCGAGCTCGGGCGCGACGCGACCCGCCGCGACCTGGTGCGGCTGCTCGCCGGCCTGGCCGACCTGCCCACGGGGGCGCTCGGGCAGCCCTGGGCCGACGTGGCCGCCGACGACCCCGACGGGCAGGCCGCCCGCGAGGCGGTGCGCCTCAGGCTGCTGCTGCGCCAGGGCGGGCAGATGGCGCTCGACCGGCCGGTGAACGCCCGCGCGGCCCAGACCGCGGTGGCCCGGGCCCTCGGATGGGACGACGCGCTGCTGAAGCTCGCGCGGATCACCGACGCGAGCGGTGCCCGCATCCCCACGCCGCCCGGGTTCGCCCCGGCGGTGGTGGCCCGCGAGGGCAAGCTCAGGCGCAACTACCCCTCCCCCGACGACGGGCTGGAGCGGCCGGACTGGGCCCCCATGCGCCTGGCCGACCTGCTCTACATGGCCGGCCGCGGGGCGGACATCATGCAGGAGGGGACGCCCGAGGCGGTGCGGGCGCTGGAGCAGTTCGCGATCCCCGCGCTCGACCCGGCGACCCGCCCGGTGGTGGAGCGCGCGCTGGCCCAGGTCGGCCAGCCGTACGTGTGGGGCGGCGAGTGGCCGGACCCCCGGTCGCCCCTGGACCCCCAGGCGGCCGGCGGCTTCGACTGCTCCGGCCTGGTCTGGTTCGCCTACCGCTCGGGCGCCGGGGCCAAGCAGACCGGGCTGCAGGTGCCCGACGGACGCACCACCTACACGATGGCCCAGGGCCGGCGGGGGAAGGTCGTCCCGCTCGCGCTGATGCAGGCCACCGACCTGGTCTTCTTCGGCGACCGCGGCCGGCGCACCCCCAACAACGCGGTGAGCCACGTCGCCATGTCCCTCGGCGGCGGCTGGGTGATCCAGTCCTCCGGATCCCGGGCGGGCGTCACGGTCTCCTACCTGCCGGCCTACTGGCCCGAGGGGATGCAGGGCGCGCGCACCTACCGGCCCGGCGCCGGAGCCGCGCCCGTGGCCCCGGTGACGCCGGTGACCCCGACGGCGCCGGTCACGCCGACCACCCCCACCGCCCCGCCCACCACCACCGCGGTGCCGGTGACCCCGGCGGTGCCCGCGCCGGTGCCGGGCGCCCCGCCCCAGCCGGTCATCCCGGCGCCGGGCACCACCCCGGCGGTCCCGCCCCCGCCCGGATGATCCTGTACGAGCGCTCCACGTGCTGGAAGTGCGTGGAGGTGCGGCAGGTGCTCGACCGGCTGCAGGCGACCTACACCGTCGTCGACGTGGCGGGCCGCAGCGACCTGGGCGACCGGCTGGAGGCCTGGACCGGCATGCGCCTGATCCCGGTGCTCGTGGACGGCGACCTGGTGGTCTGGGACCGGCGGCGGATCATCCGGTATCTGGAGGAGCGCCACGGCGGCGGCGCGCCCGGCCCGCCGCTGCCCGGCTGGATGGGCGGCGAGCGGCGCCTGTCGCCGCACGAGGTCCCTCCGGAGGCGTAGGCCGGGGCCGCGCGTCCCGTCCGGACCGCGGGGTATCGTGCGCGCCCGTCTCGTCCCCCACCGGAGGCCCCGTTGCCATCCCGTCCGTTCATCGTCGGCCTGGTCTGCGTGCTCATGTGGATCCAGGCCGCCGCCGCGATCGTCGCCGGCATCGTCATCATCGTCGAGCGCAACGACCCCCAGGTGCGCATCGACACCGACCTCGCCTCATCGTCGCTGCTGTGGGTCGGCCTGCTCACGATCCTCTGGGCCGTCCTGACCGCCCTGCTCGCCGGGTGGCTCTGGCAGGGCAGCAACGTGGTGCGGTTCTTCGTGGGGCTCCTGATGGCCTTCTGGATCGCGGGCGGCGTCTATGCGCTGTTCGCCTTCGACGGCCACTCCCGCACGCAGGGCGTCACCCAGATCATCATCGCGCTCGTCGTGCTGTGGGGGATCTTCGGGACCGACAAGGCCCGTCGCTTCTTCGCCGCCGGCACCGCCTGAGCCGGACGCCCTGGCCGGCCGGCACCCCGCAGCCGCGGGGTGCCGGCCCGGACCCTCAGGCCTTGCCGTGCAGGGCCTCCTGGAGCTGCTGCTCGGCGTCGTGGGTGAGCGAGGTCTTGAGCACCTCGCCGCCGAACCCGCTCATCGCCTCGACCGCCTTGTCGGGGGTGACCTTCTCGACCACCATGATCAGCGCCGAGGTCCCGGGCGTCATCATCGCCTGCACCCGGCTGCGGAACTCGTCATCGATCCCGGCCTTGTCCATGCCGCCGAACAGGGCGCCCATGGCCCCGCCCAGCGCCGCGCCGATGAACGGGATGAACAGGATCATCCCGAACAGCCCGCCGATGATCGCCCCCCAGGCGGCGCCCTTGCCCGCGCCCGGCCCGTGGGGGGTCTCCACCTTGAACTTGCCGTCCTCAGACTGGGTCACCAGGCCCAGGGCCGAGGTCTCCATGATCAGCTCGTCCGAGAGCCGCTGGGCCTCGGCGTAGGCCTTCTCACCGGTCTCCTGGTCGGGGTACCCGATGACGATCAGGTCGCTCAAGTCACGCCTCGCTCTCCGTGGGTGGGGGTCGCCGGGCCGAGCCCGGCGCGGGGGCGGAACAGGTAGTGGGACACGATGAACTCCCGCCCGCCCCGGAACCCCCAGAGGCCGGCGCAGGCCAGGAAGAAGAACCGCCAGCGCTGGAGCCAGCGCTCGCCCTGGCCGGGGCCGTAGGTCCGCTCGAGCACCGGCAGCACCGCCTCGCGCTCGCGCTCCAGGTTGGCCGCCCAGGCGAGGGCGGTGCGCTCGTAGTGGGTGCCGTCCAGGCGCCAGTGGTCGGCGACCACCAGGTCGTCGGCCATGTGCAGCAGGAGGTCGTCGGAGGGCATCGTCCCCCCGGTGAAGAAGTTGCGCCCGATCCAGTCGCTGCGCGTCCCGCTCTGGAACTCGAAGGCCAGGGTGCGGTGCGTGAAGACGTGGATGAAGCAGTAGCCGTCGGGCCGCAGCCAGCGGGCCACGCGCCCGAGCACCTCGTGGGTGTTCTTCACGTGCTCGAGCATCTCGACGCTCACCACGCGGTCGAACCGCCGGCCCGGGTCGAAGTCGGCGACGTCGGCGGTGACCACCTCGAGGTTGGCGATGCCGCGCTCGCGGGCGCGGGCCAGGATGAACTCCCGCTGGGGCGCGGAGTTGGAGACCGCGAGGATGCGGCTCGCCGGGTGCCGCTCGGCGAGCCACAGCGACAGCGACCCCCACCCGCAGCCGAGGTCCAGCACGTCCTGCCCGTCGGCCAGGCGCGCCCGCTCGGCGGTGCGCTCGAGCATGAGCCGCTCGGCGGTCGCCAGGTCCTCCACCCCGGGCGGGAACCAGCAGCAGGAGTACTTGAGGTGCGGCCCGAGGACCCGGGTGAAGAGCTCCGGCGGCACCTCGTAGTGCTGGGCGTTGGCCGCGTCCTGGGCCACGGCGACCTGGCCCGCGCGCAGGCGCGCCACCAGCGCCCGGAAACGCTCGCTCTGCGCCTCCACGTCGCCCCGGCCCTCGCGCCGCAGCCGGCGGGCGACCCGGGCGCGCACGGCGGCGCGCACCACGGGGTCGGGCAGGCGGCGGCGCTCGGCCAGCCGCAGGTACCAGGGGTCGCGCATCCGGCGGAGGGTAGCCGCGCCGATCCCGGTTGGCGGGGACGACCGGGCCTGCCACCCTCGCGGACGTGTTCGGCGACGTCCTCCTGTGGTCGGCCCTCGCCATCGCCGGCGTCATGCTGGTGACCTGGCTCATCAGCCTGCCCCTCCGGAACGCGAGCATCATCGACCCGGTCTGGCCCCTGGGCTTCGTCGTGGTCGCGTGGGTGGCGTTCGCCGCGGCCGACGGCGACCGGGCCCGCAGCCTGCTGATCGTCGCGCTGGTGACCGTGTGGGGCCTTCGCCTGTCGGGGTACCTGTTCTGGCGCAACGCCGGCAAGGGTGAGGACTTCCGCTACGCGGCCATGCGCCGGCGCGGATCCCGCTTCTGGCTCAGGAGCCTGCTGACGGTGTTCGCGCTGCAGGGCGTGCTGATGTGGGTGGTCTCGCTGCCGGCGCAGATGGGGCAGGTGCCCGATGGCGCGGGACCCGTCGCCCTGGCCGTGGCCGGGGTGGCGCTCTGGGGGGTGGGCGTGCTGTTCGAGACGGTGGGCGACTGGCAGCTCGCGCGCTTCAAGCGCGACCCGGCCAACCGCGGGAAGGTCATGGACCGGGGCCTCTGGCGCTACACCCGTCACCCCAACTACTTCGGCGACTTCTGCGTGTGGTGGGGCATCTTCCTCGTGGCCGCCACCGCCGGGGGCTGGGTGTGGGTGAGCGCGGTGGGGCCGCTGCTGATGAGCGTCCTGCTCATCCGGGTGTCCGGGGTCGCGCTGCTGGAGAAGGACATCGCCGCCCGCCGGCCCGGCTACGCCGAGTACGCCCGGCGGACGTCGGCCTTCTTCCCGCGGCCCCCCCGCTCCGCCTAGGGTCGTCCGCGCGACGCGCTACCGTCGGCGGATGGACGACCCCGTGACACGCCCCTGTCCCACCTGTGGGCTGGCCACGCCGGCGCCCGAGGGCCCGTGCGAGGAGTGCCTCACCGCGCTCGACCTGGCCGACCGCCTGGGCGGCGTCAGCCGGAGAGGCGCACGACGAACCACCCGTTGACGTTGTCGCACAGCACCTGCCGGGGCCGCTCGTTCGCGTAGGTGTAGAGCGGCAGGCGGTTGCGGGTGAGCTGGCGGGACCCGTCGGGGCGCCGGACCACCCCGAAGCGGCCGGGGATGCCGCTCAGGCGCGTGGGCACCCGCGCGCCCGGCTTGACCAGCACCGGCGGCCACGCCACCGCGCACGCGCCGGTGCACCGCACACGGCCGTCGCGCTCCTGGTTCCAGAAGTAGACGGCCTGCTTGGACGGCGTGGTGAGCACGCGGCCGAAGCCCTCGGTGCGCAGGGTGGAGACGGGGGCGGACGCGGCCTGCGCGGCCGGGGCGAGGGCGAGCGCGGCGCCGGCGATGGCGAGCGCGAGGGGGGTGGTGCGCAACGGGGGACCTCCAGGGTCGCGGGGCGGGGCGGGGCGGATGATGCGCCCCGGACCTTTCCGGTCCCTTACGCGGGGGAGAGGCGGGCATGAACCCGCCGCCCGCGGCCGGTCACCCCGGCTCGCCCGGGGGCACCAGCAGCACCGGGCAGGGCGCATGCCGGGCCAGGTGGCCGCTGAACGACCCGACCAGCCGCCGCGCCCGCTCGAGCGTGCCGCGGTGGGTGGCGGCCACCAGCAGGTCCGGGCCCTCCTCGCGGGCCCAGTCGCACACCGCGTCGGGCACCGAGTCGTGGCGGGCCGGATCCAGCAGCACCGTCTGCGCCCCCTCGATGCCGTCCACCGCCGCCGCGAGGAACGCCTCGGCCGCCTGCCGGTGGCCCTCGGCCTCGTCGACCATCCCGCCGCCGCCGAAGGCCGCGGCGACCCCGCTCATGACCGCGCCGGCGAACGACGGGGGCTCCACCACGTGGACCACGGTGAGCCGGGCGGGCCCGAAGGCCGCCAGGCGCGCCGCCTCGGCGAGCGCGGCCATGCCGGCCGGCGAGTCGTCGACGCAGCAGGCGATGTGGGTGAAGGGGCCGCCCATCGCCGCGATCCTAGTTGCCCGGGGCGGCCGCCGGCCGTAGGGTCGCGGGGATGGGCGTCGATGAGGTCACCACCAACTACGGCCGTGCCGACCTCGCCGCCGCGCTCGTCGCCGCCGCGGTCCGGGCCGGCGCCGACCCGGGCGCGCTCCGGCCCGAGGACCTCGAGCCGATGGAGCACATGCACACCTGCGGCCTCGCGGCGACGCTCCGCCTGGCCGCACTGGCCGGGATCGGGGCGGGCGCGCGCGTGGCCGACGTCGGGGCCGGCATCGGCGGCCCGGCGCGCACGCTGGCCCACCGCTTCGGGGCGCGGGTGACCGCCGTCGACCTGACCCCCGAGCACGTCGAGGCCGCCGCCGAGCTGGACCGCCGGGTGGGGCTCGGCGACCGGATCGACGTGGTGCTGGGCGACGCCACCGCCCTGCCGCTCCCCGACGGCGCGTTCGACGTCGTCTGGACCCAGCATGCGGCCATGAACATCCCCGGCAAGGGCGCGCTCTACCGCGAGGCGCGGCGCATCCTCGCCCCCGGCGGGCGCCTGGCCCTGTTCGACGTGATGGCGGGGCCCGGCGGGCCCATCCACCTGCCCGTGCCCTGGGCCGGGACGCCGGGGGCGAGCCACCTGCTGCCCCCCGCGGAGGTCCGGCGGCTGGTCGAGGCCGCGGGCTTCCGGGTCCGGGTGTGGCAGGACCACACCCCGGCGGCCATCCACTTCTACCGGCAGGCGGTCGCCCGCAGCCGCGAGGGCCGGGGGGTCCTCATGGACGACCCCGTGCTCCGGTTCGGCAACCTGCTCCGCAACGCCGAGGAGGGCCGGGTCGAGGTGGTCATGGCGATCGCGGACGCCGACGGGGGCGTCCCCTAGACTTCCTGGCCGCGGGCGCCCACTTGACCGTGCGCCCGGCCGGTCGGACGAGGCGGAGCGCCGTGGGCCTGCGGAAGAAGTACACGGTGGTGGTGGTCGGGGTCGAGGGATCGGCGACGGCCCAGCGCAGCGAGCTCGGGCGCTTCCGGAGCGAGGACGCCGCCCGCACCGCCGCGCGGGAGGAGTGGCGGCGGCTGATGTTCGTGCACGCCCCGCACGCCGACCGCTACCGGGTGGTCATCGAGCGCGACGGCACCGAGATCGCCGACGTGGACCCGCCCGGGCCGCCGCCGGCCGAGCCGCCGCCGGGCTTGGACGCGCCGGTGAGCGAGACCGGCAGCCATCCGGTGGTCGCGCCCGCCGACGGCGAGGCCGCCCCGGCCGGCGAGCCCGCCGCCGATGGGCCGTCCGCGGACCCCCAGGCGGACGACGCCGATGGCGGGGCGGCCGACCAGGCCGACGCGCCGTCCGGCCCGGTCACCGCCGAGCACCCCTCGGGGCTCGAGGCCGCGGCCGGCGAGGGCGAGGGCGAGGGTGGCGAGGGTGGCGAGGCGCCCGCGGAGGGCGGCCCCGAGGGCCCGGGCGGCGCGGGCGACGAGGGCGAGGGCGCCCCCGGCCTGGAGACCACCGGCACCAACCCGATCATCGCGGCCGAGGAGGAGCCCGTCCCCGAGGGGCCGGTGCCCGAGGAGATCATCGAGCGCTTCGCCGAGGCGGTGCGCCGGGAGGAGGAGCGTGCGGCGAGACGCCGGGAGCGTGAGTAGCATGCCGCCGCAATGAGCACCGACCTCCCGCCCCCCGCCCCGGCCCCGGCTCCCGCCCCGGCCCCGGCTCCCGCAGCGCGTCCGGCGTCCGGGGGCGCCGGCGAGAACTCCGCGATCGCGCGCGTCGGCCTCCTGATCGCCGCGCTCGGCGGCATCGTCGCGGCCTTCGCGGCGAACCAGCCCGCGGTCTCCGGCGACGTCGGCACGAACTTCACGATCACCCGGGAGTTCGGCACCGACATCGCCTTCATCGGCGGCATCGCCGCCCTGGTCCTGATCGCGCTGGCCTTCATCCGCATGTCCTGGGCCAAGCTGGTCGGCGCCGTGGTGGCCTTCGCGCTGTTCGCGACGATGGCCCTGCTCGGCATCGGCGCCCGCGCGGACGACCTCTTCACCGCCGGGGAGTCCCTGAGCATCGAGACCGGGCTGATGCTCTGCCTCATCGGCGGAGCGCTCGCCCTGGTCGGCGCGGTGGTCTGCCTCATCGCGATCGCCGGCCCCCCGCACGGGGTCCGAGGCCCGACCGGCATGGCCGTGGGCGCGCTCGTCACCGGGATCGTCGCGCTGATCATCCCGGTCATCGGCACGATCGCCGCGTGGCTCGGCCGCCGTGGCGGCGGGGGGATGGGCTGGGCCGGCTGGGTCCTCGGCTGGCTCGCGCTGCTCGGCTGGGCCATCGGCCTGTCGATCGGCGTCTTCGTCGTGACCCCGTAGCGCCCTGGCACCGCGGTCCCGGACGCGCCGGGGCCCCGGTGCCGTACCTCAGCCGGGATCGGTCACCCTCGTCCCCGAGGGACGGGCCGCGGGCCTACACCGAGACGTAGTCGTCCAGCAGGCCGGCCGCGAGCGCCAGCTTGACCATGTCGGCCCGCGAGTCCAGGCCGAGCTTCTCGCCCACGCGGGCCCGGCGGCTCTCCACGGTGCGGGGGCTCACCCCGAGGCTCTCGGCGACCTCCTGGTTGGTGTGCCCGAGGGCCACCAGGCGCAGGACCTCCTGCTCGCGGGCCGACAGCGACTGGACCGCGCTCATGGCCGCCACCGGCTCGGCGAGCTTGGCCCCCAGGCTCGGGTCGAGGTAGCTCTCGCCCCGGGCGACCGCGCGCACGGCCTGGAACAGGTCCCGGTCGGCCGCGTGCTTGACCAGGTAGCCGGCCGCGCCGGCGGCGAACGCGCGGCGCACGTCGGATGCGTGGTCGTGCATCGAGAGCACCAGCACCGGGATGTCCGGGCGGCGCCGGCGGATCTCGGCCATGCCCGCGAGCCCGCCCATGCCCGGCATCTCCAGGTCGATGACCACGACGTCCGGCTGCGCCTCGTCCAGCACGTCGAGGGCCTCCTCGGCCGTCCCGGCCTCGCCCCCGCAGACCATGTCGCCCTCGCTCTCGAGCAGCAGGCAGAGCCCGGTGCGCAGCACGGCGTGGTCGTCGACGACGAGCACCCTGAGCTTTCCGTTCCGGGCCATCTGGTCACCTCCGTGGCCGCCCCCCCGCGGGCGTACCGGGGGACACCGCCGAGACTGCCCCCGCCCGGGGGGTGGATCATCGGGGGGGCCGCTGATCGTCCCTGCGGGAAGCCCGAAGGCCCGCGGCCCGCGGGACGGCCAGGAGCGGCATGCCGCCCTCGGGTCGCAGGGTGATGCGCGGAAGCGGCCGGGGCATCGGCCCGGCGGGGCGGAACTCCCGGCGGGCCGCGAGCGTCGCCAGGGCGATGACCCCCTCCTGGAGCGCGAACGCCTGGCCCACGCAGCGGCGGGGCCCGGCGCCGAACGGCAGGTAGCCCGGCCCGGGCGGCGGCGGGTCGTCGCCCGCCACGAACCGGCCGGGCAGGAAGCGGCCGGGCTCCGGCACCGCGCGCGGGTCGCGATGGAGCACCCAGAGGGGCACCAGCGCGAGCGTGCCGGGCGCAAGCGGCGTGCCGCGCACCACCACCGGCCGCCGGACCCGCCGCCCGATGAGCCAGGCCGGCGGATAGAGCCGCATGGCCTCGAGCAGCACCGCGCGCGTCCACGGCAGGTGCGCCAGGTCGGCCGCTCCCGGCGGCCGGCCGCCCAGGACCGCGTCCACCTCGGCGTGCAGCCGGGTCTGCGCGGCCGGGTCGTGGGCCAGCAGCGCGAGCGCCCAGGCCAGGGCGTTCGCGACGGTCTCGTGGCCGGCGAGGAGCAGGGTGAGCACCTCGTCGCGGACCGCCCGGTCGTCCAGCCGTCCCGCCTCCCGGGCGCGGATGAGCCGGCCGAGCAGGTCGTCACCGGGCGCCCCGGCGACCCGGCCGGCCACCAGCCCGGCCACGGTGGCGTCGAGCCGCCCGCGCGCGGCCCGGAACCGCCGGCCGGCCGGGAGGGGCAGCCGCGCCGCCAGGTCGGTGACCAGGAGCGACGGGCGGTCGAAGAAGTCCAGGGCCTCCGCGAGCGCCCCGCCCACGTCGGCGGCGTGGGCGTCGAGGTCGGCCCCGAACAGGGTGAGGCCGGCGGTGGCCAGGGCCAGGCGGGCGCTCTCGGCCGCCAGGTCGGCCGGCTCGCCCTCCGGCAGCCGGGCCGCACAGGCGCCGGCCAGCGCCGCCATGCGGCCGGCGTGCCCGGCGACCGCGCCGCGGCGCAGCGCCGGCCGGACCTCGGCCAGGTGCGCGTCGTGCACCGGCGTGCCGGCGGTGAGCAGCCCGTCACCGATCAGCAGGCGCGCCCGTTCGAGCCCCAGGCCCTTGTCCAGCGCCCCCGCGTTCGCCACCAGGAGCTCGGTCGCCGCCGCCGGGGTCGTCGCCATGGCGACCCGGAGCGGCCCGGCGCGCCGGCGCACGACCTCCTCGCCGTCGGCCGCCGCGGCCTCGAGGGCGGCGAGCGGGTCGCGGCGGAAGGCGCGAAGGCCGGTGGCGGTCCGGGGGGGCACCACCCCGAACCGTGCCACCACGATGGCCGCCCGGACAGGGCCGCGCGCGAGTGGGAGACTCCCGACATGTCGCCCTCCCCGCCCTCCGCGGCCACCGACCCGGTGGCCGGCGTGCTCGCCGCGGTGAGCGAGCGGGTGGCCGTGCTCCGGGTGGCGCGCGACGAGGCCGGCGAGCCGGTGGGCCTGGAGCCGCTGGCGGCGAGCCCGGGCGCCGCCGCACTGCTCCAGGCGCGGCCGGGCATCCTCGACGCCCCGGCCACCCGCACCGCGCTGCTCGCGGCCGCCGCCGCCGGCCGGGCCTGGGAGGGCCGCGAGGACGGGCTCGACCTCCGCGCGGTGCCGGCGGGGGACCTGGTCACGGTCTCCCTGCACCCGCGGCCCGGCGGGCGGCGCCCGGCGCCCTCCGGGGGGGCCGGCGAGCGGCAGCTGGCCCACCTGGTGGCCGAGCAGGCGGCGCGGCTCACCGGCGCCGACCGGGCCGCGGTGGTCCGGCTGGCCGGGGGCATGGGCGAGGTCGCCCGCTGGAGCGCGGGGGCCGGCGCGGCCGTGCCGCTGCCCGACGACGCCGCGCGGCGGGTGCGCGAGACGGGCGGCGCCGTGCGCCTGGCCGACCCGGCGGGCGGCACCGTGATCGCCGCCCCCCTCGGCCCCCCGCCGGACCCGTGGGGGGTGCTGGTGTGCGCCGCCGCCGACGGCGCCGGCCTGGCCCCCGGGGCGGAGCAGGTGCTCGCCGACCTCGCCGACCTCGCCGCCGCCGCGCTCGCCGGCGCCCACGAGCGCGAGGCGGCCCGTCACGACCGGGCCGAGCTCGCGGCGCTGCGGGAGGCGGCCCAGGACGGGCTGCTGGTGCTGGACCGCCGGCAGGCCGTCGTCCACGCGAGCGAGCGGTTCCTGGACGCCGTGGGCCTGTCGCGCGACCGTGTGGTGGGGGCCGTCCCGCCGTATCCGTTCTGGCCGGCCGACCGCTCCCCGCTGGTCGGCCACGGGATGAGCGGCGGGCACGCCGCCGGCCCCCGGGAGGTCACCGTCGGCCTGGTGCGCGGCGACGGCTCACGGCTGCCCGCGGTGGTGCGGGTGGCCCCGCTCGTCGATCCGGCCGGGGCGCTCGGCGGTCACGTGGCCACCGTGCGCGACCTGTCCGCCCGGGCGCGCCTGGAGCGGGCGCTGCGCGACCGCGAGGCGGAGGAGTCGGCGCTGCTCCGGGTGGCCGCGCTGGTGGCGAGCGGCGGCGACACCGACGAGCTCGCGGAGCTGATCGCCGAGGAGGCCGCGCGCCTGCTGGACGCCGACCTCGGGCAGGTCCTCCGCTTCACCCCCGGCGGGGGCACGGGACGCCTGGGCGCCTGGGGCACCGAGGCGCCGGGCGAGACCGGGGCCGTGCCCGCCGCGCTGGCCCTGCAGGCCCGCCGCACGGGCGGGACGGCGAGCGCCCCCGACCCCGGGCCGCCGGCCGCCGTGGCGGTCCTCATCACCGCCTTCCAGGAGCCCTGGGGGGCCATCTGCGCGAGCGCCCACGCCCCGCGCGCGCTCCCGCCCGACGCCGCCCCGCGGCTGGCCCACTTCGCCCGGCTGGCCGAGATCGCCATCGCCAAGGCCGAGTCACGCTCGCGCATGGCCGCCCTGGTCGAGAGCGGCATCACCATCGCGAGCGGCCTGGACCTCGAGACCGTGCTCCAGCGCCTGCTGGAGACCGCCCGCGCGGTGCTCGGGGCGCGCTACGCGGCGCTCGGCGTGCTCTCGGGCGACGGCTCGCATCTGGCCCGGTTCCTGTGGAGCGGGCTCGATGAGGACGCCGCCGCGCGCATCGGGGAGCCGCCGCACGGGGGCGGGCTGCTCGGCCTGCTGATCGAGCATCCGCGACCGCTGCGGGTGGAGCGGATCGGCGGCCATCCGGCCTCGAGCGGCTTCCCGGCCGGCCACCCCCAGATGGCCTCGTTCCTCGGGGTGCCGATCACCCTGGGCGACGAGGTCTTCGGCAACCTCTACCTCACCGACAAGGTGGGCGGGCCGTTCACCTCCGACGACGAGCGGCTGGCCGAGACGCTGGCCGCCCAGGCGGCCGTCGCGGTGGCCAACGCCCGCACGTTCGCGGCCGAGCGCGAGCGGCTGCTGGCCTCCGCCGCGGTGCAGGCCGCCCGGGTGCGCGAGCGCGCGGCCGCCGAGGGGCTCAGGCGGGCGATCGAGGCGCAGGAGGCCGAGCGGGCCCGGGTCGCCCGGGAGCTGCACGACGAGGCCGGGCAGGTCCTCACCGCGATCGCGCTCCACCTGCGGGCGCTCGAGGGCCACGTGGACGACGCCCCGGGGCGCGAGCGCCTGGCCGAGCTGCGCCGGGCGGTCAACGCCGCCAGCGTCGGGCTCCGGGACCTGGCGACCCGGCTGCGGCCGTCCGGGCTGCACGAGCACGGCCTGGCCAGCGCGCTGGAGCGCCAGGCCGACCGCCTGCGCGAGAGCGCGCCCATCGAGGTCGACGTGTCGCTGGAGGACCTGCCCGCGGACCTGCCCGAGGCGGTCCAGATCACGCTGTTCCGCGTCGTGCAGGAGGCGCTCACCAACGTGGCCCGGCACTCGGGGGCCACGGCGGTGAGCGTGATGGCCCGCCGCCACGGCGGCCGGGTGCGGGTCATGGTCGAGGACAACGGCCGGGGGTTCGACCCCGACGCCCCCACGCGCCGGCTCGGCCTGGTCGGCATCAGCGAGCGGGTGGCCCTGCTCGGCGGCGAGCTCCAGATCGAGTCGGCCGCCGGCCAGGGATGCACCGTCGTCGTCGAGCTCGACACGTCCGGCTTCGGCGGGACGGCCGAGCCGCGGGCCTGAGCCCGGGCGCCGCCCTACTCGGCGGCGGCCCCCGCGGTCTCGGGGGTGGCCGCGGGCTGCCTGCCCGCGCTCCGCGCCCGGAGCGCCTGGAGCCGGTCCCACGCCCGCTGCTCGGCCGCCGCGTGCGCGTCGGCGTCGGAGTACAGGTGCGCGCCCCGCGAGACGGCGAGGTAGTCGGCCACGGCCCGACCGAGGTCCTGCTCGGGGGTGCGGAAGGCGTAGGCGAGGTCGGCGGTCATGTTCCCTGGACGCTCCGGTTCGTCGGGGGGCGGGACCCTGCCGGGCCCGGGCTCTTACCAGTGTAGGAGGCTTTCGCCGGTAGGCAAGCCGGACCGATGCCGGGAAGGCTAGCCCCCCTCCCGGACGCCCGGGGCGGGGAGCGGTCGGGGGGCGACGGCGTCGGGCAGCGCCCCCCGGTAGTAGGCCCAGGCCGCCATCACGCGGGAGATGCGCTCGATCTCGTCCTCGAGGAACTCCTCGCGGTTCCGCTGCTCGGAGATCGCGACGACCGAGAAGTAGAGGGCGGCGAACCCCCCGAGCAGCAGCGACACGCGGACCAGCGCCTCGGAGAGCACCACCTCCCGCCCCGAGATCGACACCGCCAGCAGCACGTTGGGGCTCGCCTCGCCGGTCCACTCGGCGGTGAGCGCGCGGTCCACCGCGAGCAGGCCGAACACCACGAAGAACGCGGCGATGGCCACGCCCACCGCGATCACCCGCGCACCCAGCGACGCGAGCAGGGCCGCGACGACGTTCAGGCGCGCGATGCGCGAGAGGGGCGGGGTGGCCGGGACGACCCCGGCGGCCACCAGGGGCGCGGCCGGCGTGTGGCCGGCCCGCTCGCGCAGACGCGCCGGATCGGGGCTGCGGAACGCGTCGCGCTCCTTGCGCAGCCCGGTGAGCAGGAACAGGGCCGACAGCAGCGCGAACAGGACCAGGATGCCGCCGAACCGCCAGCCCTCGACCAGCCCGAACGCCTGCCACACCTCGGTGGCCAGGAACAGGAACAGCAGCACCGCGAGCATCGGCGGCATCGCCCGGAGCGCGATGGACCCGGTGTCGGCCAGGCCCTGGAGCAGCCTGCGCCCCAGGCCCAGGAACATCGCGACCACCCCGAGGGAGGTGAGCGCGTAGAAGAGCGCCGCGGCCACGACGGACACCACGGCGACGACGGCCGCCCGCAGGGGCCGGTCGCCGATGGCGAGGTCGATGGCGGCGGGCGCGAGCACGATGGCCCCGGCCTCCAGGAAGCTCACCCGCTCGGGGCGGACCAGGGGCGGCCGGCCGCGCAGGATGTTGATCAGCGCGATCAGGCCGAGGATCGCGACCACCCCGGCCACCGCCGCGGTCAGGCGGGCCCAGAAGGGCCAGTCCGGCCGCACGGCCAGGGTGATGCCCAGCACCATCAGCACCAGCAGGCTGGTGCGGGCCCGGGTCAGGGTGTCCTCCCGGGCGTCGTAGCGGGCCGACAGGTGCGGGACGCCGCTGCGCAGGAAGAACTCCTCGACCTGGCGCAGCGTGCCCTCGCGGTCCGGGCTCACCGGCCGCCCCCCGTCTCCAGCGGGATGACGCGGTAGGCGAGGCCGGATGGGCGCACCTCGATCACGCCCACGCTCGGCTGCCGGGCGGCCTCCGGGAGCATGCGCCGGAAGCGCATGTAGGCGCGCCCCCGCAGCGAGTCGGCGTGGTAGCCGGCCTGCGACTCCGGCACGTACACGGCGCCCGGCGAGAAGAAGTCGACCCCATCCAGCCGGCCCCGGAAGGGCAGGTGCAGGTGGCCGTAGACCACGCAGTCGACCGCCCCGAAGCGCCGGCGCATGGCCCGGTGGAAGCCGAGCAGCGTGATGCGGCCGCGGGCCAGGGTGAGCGCGGCGGCCGGGATCTCGACCAGGCGGCTGCGCCGGCCGTGGGTGAGCCCGATCCGGGCGCCGCCGACCCGCACGGTGCGGGCCACCGGCAGGTCGATCCCGGCGTCGCGGTCGTGGTCGCCCTGCACGGCGACGACCGGGCCGAGCGCCCCCAGATCGCGCAGGACCCCGGGCTCGGTGAGGTCGCCGGCGTGGAGCACCAGGTCCACCCCGGCCAGGCGGTCCAGCACCTCGGCGGGCAGGGCGGGGAGGGCCTCGCCCACGTGGGTGTCGCCGACCACCCCGATGCGCACGGTGCGGGTCAGATCTGGAAGTCGGGAGCGGGGTCGCGGACGGCCAGGCGGTCCAGGCGGGCGTCCTCCATCACCGCGAGCCCGGCCGCGCCGGCCGCCGCCCACACCTCGGCGAGGCCGCCGAGCGCCGTCGGGTAGGCCAGCTCGGCGGGCTCCCGGCCGGCCACCAGCACCGGGGGGCCGTCGATCACCCGCACCACGTCGGCCACCGAGAGGTCCGCGGGCGGGCGGGCGAGCCAGTAGCCGCCCTCCGCCCCGCGCTTGCTCTCGACCATGCCCGCCCGCCGCAGCTCGGCGAGGATCCCCTCGAGGAACTTGGGCGGGATGCCGCCCTCGCGGGCCACCCGCTCGACCTTGACCGGCCGGCCGCCCCGCCCCAGGCGGGCGAGGACCAGCATGGCGCGGACGGCGTAGTCGGCCTTGGCGGAGATCCGGATGTCCGCTCCCGGGGTGGCGGTGGGGCGAGGCGGTGGTGGCGGGGATTGTGCCCGCTGAGGGCCGGTCCATGAACCAAGACCCGCCTCCCGGGGAGCGAATCGCAAGCGGATCGGTGACCGCAGGGCGTCGGGCGTACTGGTGGTACGTCCGATTCCGAGGGCGCCGACAGGCGCCGGGATGCAGCCGCCGGAGGTGCGGTCGGATTCCTGGACAGACCCCTAGAGCCCCATCGCATGGAAGCCGGCGTCGACGTAGAGGACGTGGCCGGTCACGCCGCGGGCGAGCGGCGAGCACAGGAAGAGCGCCCCGTCGGCGACCTCGTCGGCGTCGACCTCGCGGCGCAGCGGCGAGCGGGCGGCCGCCGCGCCGGCCATGTCGCCGAAGCCGGGGATCGACCGCGCGGCCAGCGTGCGGACCGGCCCCGCGGAGACCGCGTTCACCCGGATGCCCTCCGGGCCGAGGTCCCAGGCGAGGTAGCGCACGATGGACTCCAGCGTGGACTTGGCGATGCCCATGACGTTGTAGCCCGGCACCGCCCGCTCGGCGGCGATGTAGCTGAGCGTCACGATCGCCGCGTCGCGCCCCCGCATGAACGGCTCGGCGGTGCGCGCGAGCGCGGTGAGCGAGTAGGCCGAGACGTCGACCGCGAGCTGGAAGCCGTCGCGCGGGGTGTCGACGTAGCGGCCGCCCAGGTCCTCCGCCCGGGCGAACGCCACCGCGTGGACCAGCACGTCGATGCCCCCGCCGAGCATCTCCGCGGCGCCCGCGACGGCCGATGTGACCTGGGCGTCGTCCTGGACGTCCATGGGCAGGAACCCGGCGATGCCCGTGAGCGTCTCCCCGAGCCGGCGCACGTCCCGCTCGGTGCGCTCGTTCTGATAGGTCAGCACCACCCGGGCGCCCTCGGCGTCGAGCCGCTGGGCGATCCCCCAGGCCAGGCTGCGCTTGTTCGCCACCCCGACCACGAGCGCGGTGCGCCCGGCGACGAGATCCCCCATGTCCCTCCTCCTCCCTCCGACGGCCGCGGGACGCTAGCAACCGGGCCCCGTCCGGGATGCGCGTCGGCGCCGGTGGGGATAACGTCCGACGCCGTGAGCGTCACCCGCCGCCGCGCCCTGCCCCAGGCCGGCCCCGTCGCCCTGATCCTCGCCCTGCTGGCCCTGCTGGCGTTCGCCGCCGCCCGGGCCGACGCCCACGCGGTGCTGGTGGCGGCCGACCCGCAGCCGGGCGCGGTGATCGCGTCGTCCCCGGAGAAGGTGGTCCTGCGCTTCTCCGAGCCCGTGCAGCTCCTGCAGGGCTCCGACCTGGACGTGGTCGACGAGCGGGGCAACGCGGTGACCGCCGGCGAGGGGCGCAAGGTGCCGGGCGAGGCCTCGGCGATCGAGGTCCCGCTGCGGCCGGACCTGGTCGGGGGCACCTACACCACGCGCTTCCGCATCGTGTCGGCCGACGCCCACGTGATCACCGGGGCGCTGGTCTTCGCGGTGGGGAGCGGCCCTCCGGGCGAGCCCTTCCTGGGCGGGCCGGGCGGCGGGGGGACCGGCCCCAGCGAGACCGGCGCCTGGGCGGTCGTGGCGCGCTTCCTGGAGCTGGCCGGCATCGGCGGGCTGGTCGGCCTGCTGGCCTTCCGCTGGCTGGTGTGGCGCCCGGCCTGGCGGCGACCGCCCGAGCTCACCCCCGGCGAGGCGTCGGCGTCGCTCGGCTGGGGGCGGGACTCCTTCTGGATGGCGTTCGGGGTCCTCGCGGTCGGGGCCATGCTCGCCGAGGGGTACCTCCTGGCGGTCAAGAGCGCGAGCGCGCTGGGCACCAGCGTGTGGGGGGCGCTCGGGGACCCCGGCGGGATCGCCCGCGTGCTCGGCGACACCCGGTTCGGGGGCATCCTGCAGCTGCGCGCCGCGCTCCTGTTCGTGCTGTTCGCGATCGGGGTGTGGCAGTTCCTGGCCGAGTTCGGCTCCGACGAGGCGCCCCGGCCGGCCGATGCCGCCGGCCGGCGGGTCCCGGGGCTGGCGATGCTCGGCCTCGCGGTGGTCGCCCTGGGGTCGATCTCCTACCAGGGCCACGCCTCCGCGGCGCCCTGGCCGCGGGTGCAGATCCCCCTCGACGCCATCCACGCGAGCGCCATCGCCGTCTGGGTCGCCGGCCTTGCGATCGTCGCGGTCGCGCTCTGGCGGCTGCCGCGGGTCGCCGGCATGGGCGGCCGGGCCGTGTCGGCCGTCGTGCTCGCCCGGTTCTCCCGGGTGGCCCTGGTCGCGGTGGGGGTGGCCCTGGTGACCGGGGTCGCCCGCGCCGTGGGCCAGCTCAGCGACCCGGCCCAGCTCTGGGACACCGCCTACGGGCGGAGCATCATCCTCAAGCTGCTGCTGCTCGCGCCCATCGGGTTCCTCGCCCTGCGCAACCGCAAGGTGGTGACCGCCCTCCGCGCGGTCAAGCGCCCGAACGCCGCGACGCTCCGGATGGTCCGCACCTCCCTCGGGGCCGAGCTCCTGCTCGCGCTGGTGGTGGTCGGCGTGGCCGCCCTGCTGGTCGCCCAGGTGCCGGGCCGCACCTGATGGAGCTCATCCTCGTCCGCCACGGGGTCGCCGAGGACCCCGGCCCGCGCACCCGCTGGGGCGACGAGCCGCGCGAGCTCACCGCCGAGGGCGCCGAGCGCATGCGCCGGGCCGCGGCCGGGCTCGCGGCGATCGGCGTGGCCCCCGAGGTCATCGTCACCAGCCCGCTCCCGCGATGCCGGCAGACCGCGGAGATCATCCGGGCCGCCGTGGGCGGGACGCTCGAGCCCGACGACCGGATGCGCCCGGGCATGGATCCCGACGAGCTCGTGGACATCCTGATCGGGCATCCCGGGGTCGGGTGCCTGCTGGCCTGCGGACACCAGCCCGACCTCTCCGACGCGCTCGCCGCCCTCACCGGCGCGCTGGTGCCCTTCCGCAAGGGCGGTGCGGCGATGGTCGACCTGCCGGCGCCGCGGATGGGCGCGGGGACCCTCACGGCGGTGCTGCCCCCGAAGGTGCTCCGGGCGCTCGCCCGCTAGGAGATGGCCCTCAGGGCGCCGGGCTCCCGAGGTCGAAGTCGCCGCTCACCGGGAGGGGTCTCGGGTCGCCGTCGCCGAGGGCCGCGGTGACCGCGACGCTCCCGGACAGGTTGCTGCGGCCCGTCACCGGCGCCGAGCCGGCCAGCTCGATCACCACGACCACGTCGAGCGGCCCGCCCTGGTTCCCCGCGTTGCCGATGGTGAGCTCTGCCGCCCCCTGGCCGTCGGCGTCGTTGTCGATCGCCAGGAAGACCCGCGCCGAGAGGGTGTCGGCGACGCTCGCCACGATCGTGCTCCCGGGGCGGAACCTGATCGTCGAGAGCGTCCCACCCGTGTCCCCGGTGATCCGCAGCGCGATCCGGTTGGCGGGCGCCGCGGAGGGGTCGATGAACAGGCTCGCGCGGCCGAAGCGCCCGGGCACCGGCGCGTCGGCGCGCCGGTGCAGCCCGGCGAGCGCCCCCTGCGGCCTGACGGGCACGCGCCGGGCCCGGAACGTGACCGTCCGGCCCCCCGCCCCCAGCCGCGGCCGGGAGATCGTGAACACCGCCACGTCGCGGCCCCGCGGCGCGCCGTCGACCACCAGGGCGGCGTTCGGCGGGTCTGCCGCGAAGCCGCGCGACGCCCACCGGCTCACCAGGCGGCGGGTGGTCTCCAGGCCGGCGCGGCGCTCGGGCCGGTCGGCGAACGCGGTGACGGCCTCGGTGCCGGTCAGCGTGAGCAGATACTGGCCGGGCGCCCCCGGGACGCGCTCGAGCGATCCCCCGGCGGCCGGCTGCACGAACAGCTCGCCGGCGGCGGCGGCCGATGCGGGCACGACCAGCGCGGCGGCGGCGGCGATCAGGGCGGGAAGGCGGCGGCGCGTGCTCGTGGCCACGGGCGTCCTCTCGGGCGACAGGTTCCGGCGGATCGCGGGAGCGTACCGGCCCGGGTCCGCGGGCCCGCGCCCGGCGGGCACGGCACGACCCCCTGGGATCAGGCGGGGGTGGGCACGGCCACGTCGGCCTTGAAGCGGATGGCGCCGGCGCGGATCTCCATGACCGCCATCCCGGTCGCCCGCACCGCGCCGGCGTCGTCCCGGCCGGTCCACCAGAGCGCGGCGTGGGCCCCCTGCTGCTCGACGCGGTCGAACGTGACCCGGGTGACCGCGGGGAGCGACTCCCGCAGGGCCCGGTGCCGGGCCAGGGCGCCGTCGCGGCCGTGGACCGGGCCGTCGGGGGTCAGCCAGGCGCAGTCGGCGGCGTAGCAGGCCGCAAGCGCCTCGTCGTCGTCGCGGGCCACCGCGTCGCGGTAGGCCGCGAGCACCGGCGCGGCCCGGGCGGCGCGCTCCTCGTCGGTCGGGTGGCCGGCTACTTGACCGCGAGCGGGTTGATGGAGCGCAGGAAGTACTGGCCGAGGTCCTCGGGGAGCACGCCGGGGCCGGCCGCGACGAGGCGGTCGACGACCTCGTGCCGCTGGTCGCGGGAGCGCCGGCGGATCTCCTCCCAGCCCGCGGTCTCGGGCTCGCGGCCGTCGGCCAGATCGGACATGGCCTGCGCCACCTTCTCCGCGACGCGCGGCTGCGCGAGCAGGTGGTGGGCGTCGACCAGGATCACGAGGCGCACCCAGGGCTGCGAGCCGTGCTCACGGGCGTAGCGGGTCCACTCCACGGTGACCCAGGGCTCCAGCTCGTCCACGAGGGTGTCCCAGGCGGCGTCGGCGCTCATCCGATGCGGTCCAGGAGGTCGCGCTTCTTGGCCTCGAACTCCTCGGTGCTGATGTAGCCCTGGTCGCGCAGCTCGCCGAGCCGCCGGATGAGCTCCACCGGGTCGCCGGCGGCGCCGGGCGGTGGCGGCGGGCCGGCCGGCCGCGGGGGCCGGGCGCCCGGGGGCGGCGAGAAGTCCTGCACGGCCTGGCGGAACATGCGCCCCGCCTGCTCCATCGTCCGCTGCAGCTCCTGCCCGAGCTCGCGGGCGGCGCGGCGGAACTGGTCCTGGCTGTCTGGATCGATCATCGGCCGCAGGGTAGCGCCCACGGGGGCCGCCGCGGCCGGAACGGCGCGGGGGCGCCCCGGAGGGCGCCCCCGCCGGCCGTCACGAGGAGCGGGCGCCGATCTCGGTGTAGTCGCGCTGGCGGGCGCCCACGTACACCTGCCGCGGACGCGAGATCTTCTGCTCCTTGTCCTGGATCATCTCCAGCCACTGGGCGACCCAGCCGGGGGTGCGCCCGATGGCGAACATGACCGTGAACATCTCGACCGGGATGTTCAGCGCCTCATAGATGAGGCCCGAGTAGAAGTCGACGTTGGGGTAGAGCTTGCGCTTGACGAAGTACTCGTCCTCGAGCGCGATCTTCTCGAGCTCCACCGCGATCGACAGCAGCGGGTTGACCCCGGTGACCGCGAAGACGTCGTCGCAGGCCTTCTTGATGATGCGCGCGCGGGGGTCGTAGTTCTTGTAGACGCGGTGGCCGAAGCCCATGAGGCGCTCCTGGCCGGACTTCACGCCCTCCATGAACGCCGGGATGTCCTTCGGGTCCTTGATGCGCTTGAGCATCCGCAGGACCGCCTCGTTGGCGCCGCCGTGCAGCGGGCCGTAGAGGGCGCTCACGCCGGCCGCGACGGCCGAGTAGGGGTCGGCCTGCGAGGACCCGACGCTGCGTACCGCGCTGGTCGAGCAGTTCTGCTCGTGATCGGCGTGGAGGATGAGCAGCACGTCCATCGCCCGGGCGAGGCGCGGGTCGATCTCGAAGGCGCCGCCCTTGTTGAAGAACATGTTGATGACGTTGGAGGGGTAGTCCAGCGACGCGTCGGGGTAGACGAGCGGCCAGCCCTGGTTGTGGCGGAACGCCCAGGCGCCCAGCGTCGGGACGGTGCCGATGAGCCGGATGACCTGCTCCATCCGCACGTCCGGATCACCGACGTCCTTCGCCTCGGGGTAGTAGGTCGAGAGCGCGCCGACCGCCGACTGGAGCATCCCCATCGGGTGGGCGTCGTAGCGGAAGCCCTCGAGCAGCCGGCGGAAGTTCTCGTCCACGCCGGAGTGGTCGGCGATCTGGCCGACCCACGCGTCGAGCTGAGCCTGGGTGGGCAGATCCCCGTAGACGAGCAGGTAGGCGACCTCGAGGAACGTGCTCTTCTCGGCGAGCTGCTCGATCGGGTAGCCGCGGTACTCGAGCACCCCCCGCTCGCCGTCCAGGAACGTGACCGCGCTGCGGCAGGAGGCGGTGTTCATGAACGCCGGGTCGTAGGTCATGAGCCCGAAGTCGTCGTCGTCCACGCGGATCTGACGGAGATCGGTCGCCCGGATCGTGCCGTCGGCGATCGGGAGCTCATAGACCTGCCCGGTGCGGTTGTCCGTGACCGTGAGGGTCTCGGCCCCCGTCGACTCGCCCTGGCCGGCGCTGCTCGTTGCCTGTGTCGTCATTCGACGCCTTTCGTCATCTCGGCACGGGGGTTGTGAGCGCCCGCGGGCCGCTGGACCACCTCAAAGAGCCACCTCCGCAGTCTAGGCGACGAGCCCGGTCCGGAGCCGGGCGAACGCAGGGGCCGGATCACGCGGGTTCACCCGGAGGCCACCCGCCTGTAACCGGGTCCCGCACGCGCGCTGCGAGCCTCGCGCCGACCGCCGCCGCGAGGAGAGGAGCGCGCCATCAGCGAGACCCTGGTCGACCTGCACCTGCACTCGAGGGCCTCCACCGACACGGGCAACTGGTTCCTGCGCCGGGCCGTGCTGCCGGAGTCGTTCACCGACCCGCACCGGGCCTACCACGCCGCCAAGCGGCGGGGCATGGACTTCGTCACCCTGACCGACCACAACACGATCCGGGGGGCGCTCGAGATCGCCCACCACCCGGACGCGTTCGTCAGCGTCGAGGCGACCGCGCTCTTCCCGGAGGACCTCACCCCGGTGCACGTGCTCTGCTGGGGGATCACCGAGGCGCAGTTCGCCGACATCGACCGGCTGCGCCCGAACCTGTACGAGCTGGTCGACCACCTCTGCCGGGAGGGGATCGCGCACGCCCTCGCCCACCCGTTGCAGCGGGTCGGCGGCGACCTCACCCCGTGGCACGTCGAGCGCTGCCTCCTGCTCTTCGGCGTCTGGGAGGGCCGCAACGGCGCGCGCACCCGGGCGGGCAACGAGATGGCCGTCCGCATCGCGGGCTCGGCGAGCCCGGCCTACCTGGCCAAGCTGGCCGAGCGCCACGACATGGCCCCGCGCGGCGACGGCCCGCCGGCGCTCACCGGCGGCAGCGACGACCACGGCCTGCTGGACGTCGCCGCGACCTGGACGGCGACCCCGCCGGCGCGCACGGTGCCCGCCCTGCTCGAGCTCATCCGCGAGGGCCGCACCGCCCCCGGCGGCGCCCACGGCTCCACCCAGGCCCTCGCCCACGCGATGGTCGCGCTGGCGGTCAAGGCCAACGCCGAGCTGGGGGAGTGCGGCGTGCCCGCCGGCCTGCGGCACATCGTGGGCGACCTGGTCGCCCATCCGCTCCCCGGCCCGCCGCCCGCCGGCGAGGCCGACCGGGTGGGCCGGGAGGTCATGGCGCGCCTGCGCGCCGACCGGCGCATGGTGCGCCGCTGGCGGCGGCTCGGCTCGGCGCCCGACGACGCCGCCCGGGCCCACGCGCGCCTGCGGCTGGTGACCGGCTGGGCCGAGGAGCAGCTCCTGGGCCTGGCCACCGGCCCGTCGGGCGGCCTGGTCCGCGCCGGCCTCGGCGGGCTGGCCGACCGCCTGGGGTGGCTCCTGGGATCCGCGGCGATGGTCGCCCCCTACCTGGCCGCCGCCGGCTACCACGCCTCCGAGGCCCGCTTCGCGGCCCAGGTCGGGGCGGAGTTCTTCGGGCAGCCCATGCCCGAGGAGGGGCCGGTGCGGGTGGCGATGCTCACCGACACCTACGACGAGCTGAACGGGGTCGCGGTCACGATGCGCCGCCTGGCCGCCCGCTCGGCGCGGACCGGGGCGGGCATCACCGTGGTGGCCCCCGGCGACCGCCCGCTGGACTCCCCCGGGCTGGTGCGCCTGCGCCCGCTCGCCTGGACCGGCGTGCCGGCCTACTCCGATCCGGGCTTCCGCCTGGGCGTGCCGCCGCTGCTGGACCTGGTCGACCTGGTCGAGGCCCGGAGGATCGAGGTGCTGCACGCCGCCACCCCGGGCCCGATGGGCGCCGCGGCGCTCCTGCTCGCGCGCGTCATGGGCCTCCCGTTCGTCGCGACCTACCCCACCGAGCTCGCGCGCTACGCGATGGCGCTCACCGGCGACCGGCTGGCCGCCGAGCTGGTGCGGGCGGCGACCGGCTGGCTCTACCGGCAGGCCGACCAGGTGTACGTGCCCTCGCGGGCCACCGCGACCGGGCTGATCGAGGAGGGCGTGGACCCCGCCCGCATCGTCCTGTTCAGCCGGGGCGTCGACCCGGTGCTCTTCCACCCGCGCCGCCGCTCCCGGCTCATGCGCCGGCGCCTCGGCGGCGGCGACGGGACGGTCGTGCTCTCGGTCGGCCGGCTCTCGCACGAGAAGGGGCTCCTGCGCCTGGCCGAGGCGCACCGGCGCCTGACCGCGGCGGGGGCCGGGGTGACCCTGGCCCTGGTCGGCGACGGCCCCGCCCGCGCGGACCTCGAGCGCGCCCTGGCCGGGACGCCCCACCGCTTCCTGGGGCCGCTGACCGGCGAGAAGCTCGCCGAGGCCTACGCCTCGGCCGACTGCTTCTGCCTGCCCAGCGAGACCGAGACGCTCGGGCAGGTCGTGCTCGAGGCCCAGACCTCGGGCCTTCCCGCCGTGGTGGTCGCCGCGACGGCGGCGGCGGAGTCGGTGGAGGACGGGGTGACCGGCGTCCACGCCCCCTCCTCCGACCCGGCGGCCCTGGCCGCGGCCATCGGCGGCCTGACCGCCGACCCGGCGCGGGCGGCGGCGATGGGCGCCCGGGCGCGCGAGGCGATGCTGGCCCGACCCGGCTGGGACGAGATCATCGACGGCCTGGCGGCGTCCTACGCCGGGCTGCGCGGCCCGCGCGCCCCGCGGCCGCGGCCCGCCCTGGAGTGGGAGCCGGCCCGGTGAGGGTGGCCGACGTCACCCAGTGGTATGCGCCCGCCTCGGGCGGCATCCGCACCTACCTGCACGCCAAGGCCGCCTTCGCGGAGCGGGCCGGGCTGGACCACGCCCTGGTCGTCCCCGGCCCCGTGCCGGGCGAGGAGCGCCTCCACGCCAGCCGGGTCGTGCGCCTGCGCGGGCGGACCCCGTCCGGGCGCTGGGGCTACCGGCTGGTGCCCCGCCCCGGGCCGCTGGTGGACGCGCTCGACCGGCTCGCCCCCGACGTGGTCGTGCTGCACGACGTGCTCTCGTTCCCCCACGCGGTCGCCCGCTGGGCCCGGGCCCGGGGCGCGGCGCTCACGATGCTCTGTCACTCGGACCTCGGCCTGGCCACGGTCTCGCTGCCCGGGCCCGCGCGGCGGCCGGCGACGGCCGCGCTGCGCGCGGTGCAGCGCCGGGGCCTCCGGGCCCCGGAGTCGCTGCTGGTGGCAAGCCGCGCGTCGTACGCGCGGATCGAGCCGCTGACCGGCGTCCCGGTGTCGGTGTCGCCGCTCGGGGTGGACCTCGGCGCCTTCGCCGGCGCGGTCCCCGACCCCGGGCTGCGCGCCGGGCTCTCGGGCGGCGCGCCGCTCCTGGTCTCGGTCGGGCGGCTGTCGGGCGAGAAGCGGGTCGACCTGCTGCCGGACATGCTGGCCGCACTCGGCGGCGACGCGGTGCTCGCCCTCGCCGGGACCGGGGCGGCGGAGGCCGCCCTGCGCCGGCGGGCGGTCCGGCTCGGGGTGGCCGGCCGGCTGCGGCCGCTGGGCCACGTGGCCGACCGCGCACGGCTGGCCGCGCTGCTCGCGACGGCCGACTGCCTGGTCCACCCGAACCCGGCCGAGCCCTACGGCCTGGCACCGCTCGAGGCGCTCGCCGCCGGCTGCCGGGTGGTGGCGCCCGATGCCGCGGGCACCCGGGAGGTGCTCGGCGGCCGCGGGGCGGTGCTGGTGGCCCCGGGCGACCCGCGGGCGCTCGCCGCCGGGGTCCGGCGGGCCCTGACGCTCCCCCGGCCCCGGCCGGACCTCTCCGACCTGGCCTGGGAGCGCACGTTCGCCCGGGAGTGGGACCACTACCGGGCGCTGCTCGGCACGCGGAGGGCGGCCGCGTGAGGCGCCTGGTCCTGGTGTCGCTGCACGACGTCGCCCCCGGCAGCCTGGACGAGGTGGCCGCCTGGCGGGCCGAGGTCGCCGCGCGGACCGGCGGGCCCGCCTCGCTGCTGGTGGTGCCCCGCTTCCACGGGCGGGAGCCCTGGCGCCCCGGCCCCGGGCTCACCTGGCTGCGCGAGCGCGCGGCGGCGGGCGACGAGGTGGTCCTGCACGGCTACGCGCACCTGGGCGCCCCGGGGCGCGGGGAGCGCGAGCTCGCCGGGCGCCCCGACCGTGACGTGCTGGCGCGGGTGCGCGAGGGCCGCGAGGAGCTCGCGCGGGCGGGGCTCGCGGTGGGCGGCTTCATCGCCCCCTGCTACGCGCACCCCCCGGCGGCCGACCGGGCCTGCCGGGAGGCGGGCATGCGGTGGTGGGCCACCCGGTCGGCCCTCCGCTCGCCCCGGGCCCGGCGGGTGCTGCCGTCGGTGGGCCTCGGAGCCTCGACCCCGCTCAGGCGGGCGGCGTCGCCGGCGGCGGCCCGCGCGCTCGCCCGCGCCCTCGCCCCGGTCCCGGCCGTGCGGCTGGACCTCCACCCGGCCGACCTGCGCGACCCGCGCCTGCGCCACGCGGGCCTGGTCCTGCTGGAGATCCTGCTGGCCGAGCAGGGCCGGGTCCCCGCCACCCACGCCGGCCTCATCGCCGCGTAGCGGGCCCGCCCGGGCCGCAATCCGGGGGCCGGGCTACCATCCCGCGGGAGTCCTGCCCACGGGCGGGACGCGTGGCGCCCGCGCCGCCTGACCAGCCCCCGCTCGTGGGGCTCCCCGAGATCGCCGGAGGTACTCCGTGGCCGAGCACGTGCTCGCCGTGCTGGTCGACTTCGAGAACATGGCCCGCCCCGGGGCGAAGAGCCGTGGCGACTTCGACATCCACCTGGTGCTGAACCGGCTGGCCGAGAAGGGCCGGGTGGTGGTCAAGCGCGCCTACGCGGACTGGAGCCGCTACCGCGAGGCCAAGCACGACCTGCAGAACGCCGGCCTCGAGCTGATCGAGATGCCCTCCGCCCGCGAGGGCGCCAAGAACCGCGCCGACATCAAGCTCGCGGTCGACGCGATGGAGCTGGCCTACAGCCGCGACCACGTCGACAACTTCGTGATCGTGTCGGGCGACAGCGACTTCACGCCGCTCGTCGGCAAGCTGCGCGAGCTCAACAAGCGCGTGGTCGGCATGGGCAACCGCGAGAGCTCCAGCGAGCTGCTGATCGCCAACTGCGACGAGTTCATCTTCTACGACAGCCTGGCCGCGAGCGCGGGCGCGGGCGGCGGCGGGCGGGGCGGCGCGCGGGTCGAGCCGCACGAGCTGCTCAAGCAGTCGCTCACCGCGCTGCAGCGCGAGGGCGTGGAGTTCCCGCTGGCCAGCGTGGTCAAGGACTCCATGCGCCGCAAGCACCCGGCCTTCGACGAGTCCGACATCGGGTTCTCGTCGTTCTCCAAGTTCCTCGAGGACGCGGCCGCCCGGGGGTACGTGCGGCTCGAGACCGACCAGCGCAGCGGCACGTTCCGGGTGGAGCTGGTGGACGGCGGGGGCGGGGCGGCGGCCCCGGCCCCGGCGGGCGAGGACGGCCCGGCCCGGGCGGGTGAGAACGGCGAGGGCCGCCGGCGGCGCCGGCGGCGCCGGGGCGATGGCGCCCCCGGCGACCAGGCGCCCGCCCCGGCGGCCGAGGGCGCGGCGCCCTCCGACGCCGAGGTGTTCGAGATCGTCGTCCAGCCGACGCCCGACGTGGAGCTGGGCCAGCTGCCGCCGGCCGGCGAGCCGATCACCTACGAGGACATGATCCTCCTGGCGCCCGAGATCGACGCCGACGTGCCGACGCTGGTCGAGGCCACCGACAGCGCCCCGCAGCCCCCGCCCACGCGGGGCTCGCGCCGGCGCCGGCGGCGGCTGTCCGCCGAGGGGGAGCCGACCACGGCCGACCTCGAGGCCGCCGAGGCGGAGGCCCCCGAGGCCGCGCCGGAGCCGGAGCCCGAGGCGGCGCCGGAGCCCGAGGCCGAGGCCGCGACCGAGCCGGAGCCCGAGGTGGCGCCGGAGCCCGAGGTGGCGCCGGAGCCCGAGGTGGCGCCGGAGCCGGAGGCCGAGGCGGCCCCCGCCAGCCGCCGCCGGGTGCGCCGGCGCGGGGTGGTGCCCACCGACGCCCCGGCCCCCGAGGCCGCGCCGGAGCCTGCGCCGGCCGAGGCCGTCGCCGAGGAGCCGCCGGCCGAGGAGAAGCCCAAGCGCCGGCGCACCACGCGCAAGAAGGCCGAGCCGGCCGAGGAGCCCCCCGCGGCCGCCGAGGAGGCCCCGGCCCCCGAGGCCCCGGCCGCGGAGGAGCCGCCGGCCGAGGAGAAGCCCAAGCGCCGGCGCACCACGCGCAAGAAGGCCGAGCCGGCCGAGGAGGCCCCGGCCCCCGAGGCCTGACCGGCGTCAGGCCCTGAGGGCCAGTCCAAGCAGGACGTCGCCCGGCACTCCCGCGGCTGCAGCACCGAGCTCGGTTCTTCGGACTGTCCCCCTACGCGGCGACCGATTCGATGAACAGCGTCGGCTTCGCGGCCAGGTCGACCTCGACCTGGTCGCACGGCCGCCCGTCCGGGTCCCAGTGCACGACCACCACCGGCCGCGTGCCGGTGCCCGGGGCGCGCACGCGGCCGGCGCGGCGGTCGGACAGGCGCACCATCGTGCCGACCGGGTAGGCGGCGACCGACTCCAGGAACGCGGTCACGATCGTCGGGTGGGCCAGGCGCCCGGCCTCGGACATGAGCACCTCCGCCGCCTCATGGGGGCGGAGCGCGGCGCGGTAGGGCCGGTCCGACACCGCGGCCAGGTAGCGGGCGGCCACCGCCACCACCTGGGCCTCGGGCCGGATCGCCGCGCCGGCCAGGCCGGCGGGGTGGCCGGTCCCGTCGAACCGCTCCGCCTGCTCCAGCGCGATGCGGGGGGCGAGCGGGCAGACCGGCCCCAGGATCGGGCCGAGCAGCGCGGCCGCGGCCGCCGGGTGGCGCTGCAGGGTGCGGCGCTCCACCGGGCTGAGGCGCCCCGGCTTCTCGACCACCCCGCGCGGCACGGTCAGGAGGCCCACCCCGGCGAGCGCGGCACCGAGGGCGATGTCGGCCAGCACCCGGTCCGGCCAGCCGAGGCGGGCGCCGCACACCGCCGCGTAGGCCGCGCGGCGCAGTGCCGGCCGCTGGAGGTCCGGGTCGAGCAGGTGGCGGGTGACCAGCTCGTGCAGCGGCGCGTGCCAGGCCATCGCGGTGACGGCCAGGTCCAGGGCGGCGGCGGCCCGGCGGCCCTCGCCCTCGTCGCGCGCCAGCCGCTCGACCGGCACGGCCCCCCGCAGGGCCCGCACGACGCGGACGACGATGGTCGCGCGGGCCCGGAACACCGCGTCGGCGCGCTCGCGCTCACGCGCGGCCGGGCCCTCGATCAGCTCGACCTCGCCGCCTGAGCGCTCCAGCTCGCGGGCGACGCTCGGGGCGATCGGCGACCCCACCTCCAGCGGCCCGCCCGCGATCCCGCCCCGCACGCCGCGCCCGGCGAGCGGCCAGGCCCCGAGGGCCGGCGGCGGCGTGGGCGCGAAGGCCAGGAACGGGGGTGGGCCGGGCTCGGGGTCCATCCATCCCGGGATCGGCAGCGGGCGCCCCCGGGTGGAGTGGGCGGCCGGCGGCCACCGGGCCGGCACCTACCCGATCTCGACCGGCTCCTCGGCGATCTGGGCGCCCTCGGGCGCCGTGCGGGTGATCCGGAAGGCGCGGATGACCGGGGCGTCGCGATCCTGGAGTGAGACGATCATGTACGGCGTCTCGGGGTAGAACGCGAGCTCGACGTCGGTGCGGGAGGGATAGGCGGCCGAGCGCGTGTGCGAGTGGTAGATGGCGAGCAGGTCGTGCCCGGCGTCGTCGATGTCGTCCATGATCCGCATCTGCTCGAGCGGGTCCATGACGTACATGAACGGGCTCGCCTCGGTGTTGCGGGCCCGGTGGACGCGGACGGCCACGCCGTCCCGTCCGGCGAGCATCCCGCAGCACTCGTTGGGGGCCTCGGACCGGGCGTGCGCCACCAGCTCCTCCGCCAGCTCGCGGGGGAGGATCACCGGGGCCGGGCTACCAGAAGACGCCGCGGTCGAGGGTGTCCTCGACCGCCTCCAGGTCGCCGGTCCAGATGCCGGCCGACAGGTACTTCCAGCCGCCGTCGCAGACGATGCCCACGATCGTCCCGCGCTCCATGCGCGACGCCACCCGCGCCGCGGTGTGGAACACCGCGCCGGTCGAGACCCCGGCGAAGATGCCCTCCTCGGCGGCCAGGCGCCGGGTCATGACCAGCGCGTCGTGGTTGCCGACCAGGAGCTTGCGGTCCAGCCGCGTGATGTCGAGGATGGGCGGCACGAAGCCGTCGTCCAGGCTCCGCAGGCCCGAGACCGGGTCGCCCTGGAGCGGCTCGCACGCGATGACCTGGATGTCGGCGCGGTGCTCCTTCAGGCGGCGCGAGCAGCCCATGAGGGTCCCGCCGGTGCCGAGCCCGGCCACGAACACGTCGACCTCGGGGCAGTCGCGCACGATCTCTTCGGCGGTGCCCTCGTAGTGCGCCCGCGGGTTGGCCGGGTTGCCGTACTGGAACGGCATGTGGAGGCCGTTCTCGCGCGAGAGGCGCAGGGCCAGCTCGACCGACCCGTTGGAGCCCTGCTCGCCCGGCGACTCGACGATCTCGGCGCCGTAGAGCTCCAGCAGCCGGCGGCGCTCCACGGTCACGTTGTCCGGCATCACCGCGATGAGCCGGTAGCCCCGCACCCGGCAGATCATCGCGAGCGAGATGCCGGTGTTGCCGGAGGTCGGCTCCATGATGGTGTCGCCCGGCCGGATCATCCCGCGCCGCTCGGCATCGTCGATGAGCGAGCGCGCCGTGCGGTCCTTGATCGACCCCGTGGGGTTGTTGCACTCCATCTTGGCCAGGATGCGCACGTCGGGGTTCGGCGTGATCCGCTTGAGCTCGACCAGCGGGGTGTTCCCGATGGTGGCGACCAGGTCGGGCGCGATGGCGAGCGGCGGCGGGGCCAGCCCGGCGGGCGCCGTGGTCACGGCCGCCCCGCCTCCGTGCTCCCGCCGGCCATGGCCGGCAGGATCATCACCGTGTCGGCCTCCCCGACCGGGGTGTCCAGCCACTCCAGCAGCCGCACGTCCTCGTCGTTGAGGTAGATGTTCACGAACCGGTGCAGCTCGCCCTCGGGGGTGTGGAGCTGCTGGCGGATGCCCGGGTGGGCGTCGCACAGGCCGTCCAGGACCTCCTTCACGGTGGCCCCGGGGACCGAGACCTCGCGCTGGCCGCCGACGGCGGCCCGGAGCACCGGGGGGATCCGGACCGTGCTCATGCGGCCGCGCCGGCGTGCTCGTGACGGCCCACGCCCGCGCACCACGCCTCGTAGTCGCGCAGCTCGAGCTGGGCGTTCGGGCCGCAGGCCGGGCAGTCCGGGTCGCGGCGGACCTTGAGCTCGGTGAACGTCATCCCCAGGGCGTCGTAGATCATCAGCCGCCCGGCGAGCGGGTCGCCGATGCCCAGGAGCACCTTGATGGCCTCGTTGGCCTGGATGTTCCCCATCACGCCGCACAGCACGCCGAGCACGCCGGCCTCGCCGCAGGACGGCGCGAGGTCCGGGGGCGGGGGCTCGGGGAAGATGCAGCGGTAGCAGGGACCCTCGTAGGGCAGGAACACCGACGCGTGCCCCTCGAACCTGAGGATGCTCGCGTGGACCAGCGGCGTGCGGGTCATGAGCGCGGCGTCGTTCAGCAGGTACCGGGTGGGGAAGTTGTCGGCCCCGTCCACGATCAGGTCGTACTCCGACAGCAGGTCCAGCACGTTGTCGCGGGTGACCCGGAACGGGTGGACGTTGACCTGGACGTCGGGGTTGAGGGCCTGGATGGCCACCTTGGCCGACTCGCCCTTGAGCATCCCGACCCGGTCGGTCGCGTGGATGATCTGCCGCTGCAGGTTGGAGGCGTCGACCACGTCGTCGTCGACCAGCCCGAGCGTGCCCACGCCGGCCGCGGCCAGGTAGAACGCGGCGGGCGATCCGAGGCCGCCGGCGCCGATCAGGAGCACCTTGGCGTCCAGCAGCCGGAGCTGGCCCTCCTCGCCCACCTCGGGGATGAGCACGTGCCGGCTGTAGCGGGAGCGCTGGGCCGGGCTCAAGGTGCGCGGCACGCGGACCGGGTGGCCGCTCTGCTTCCAGCGGGTGAACCCGCCGGCCAGGCTGCTCACGTCGGTGAAGCCCATCTCGCGCAGCGTCCGGGCGGCCAGGAGCGACCGCTGGCCGGCGGCGCAGCTCACCACGATCGGCTGCCCCGGGCGGGCGACGCCGGCGATGCGGCTCTCCAGGAACCCACGGGGCACGTGGACCGATCCGGGGATGTTCCCCTCGTCCCACTCGGACGTCTCCCGCACGTCCACCACGAGCGGGGCGTCGGGTCCCTCGAGGAGCGGGGCCAGGTCGTTCACCTGGATCTCGGGCACCTCGTCGCGGGCCGATGCGAGGAGGTCCTGGTACGTGGGCGGCATGCGGTCTCCCATGCGCGGTTCTGCTTCCCGGTAAATACCCGGGCGATTCTAGCATTTACCCGCCGCCGCCTGGGACGTAGGCTGCGGAGCCACGCGGGCGGGCGCCGGGGCGCGTGCGGGAATCGGACCATAGCCCAGGCCGCGCCGACCACCGGGGGGTGCCGCACATGGGGACCAGGATCCCGAAGAGCGCGTTCGCCAACCCCGACGGGCGCGTGCGCTGCCCCACCCCGGACTGCTGGGGCGACCTGCTGCTGTTCCCCACCGGCGCGGTCGACGACGACGGGGTGCCGAGCTTCCACGACTACAGCGCGTGCCCGCTGTGCGGGGCGGTCTGGGATCTGGAGCCGGACGTGGGCGACCGCGACCTGTACCTCAGGATCGCGTGGCTGCGCGCCAACCCGGGCGCCGAGGACGACGGCGGCTGATGGGCGCCGTTGCCCGGCCCGGGCGCCGGGGATAGGGTCGGTCCGGTGAGCGAGACCGCCGCAGCACCGCCGCGCCTCAGCCGCCTCGTGGCCCTGCTCCGCCAGGCCGCGGGCATCCTCGTCGGCGGGCTCCTGGCCTCGCTGGTGTGGGTCTTCTTCCTCCAGGAGGGCGTGGAGCGCGGCTGGACCACGGTCGACTGGGTGCGTCCCCTGGGCGAGCTGCTGGGCGCCGGCCCCGACGAGGCCGCGAGGCTCGGCTGGTACGCGAGCATGGTCGCCTGGGTGGCGCTCGCGCTGGTGCTGGTGCCGGCCGCGCGCCTGGTCGGCGGGTCGCTGTGGCGGCGCACCCTGGCCGTCGCGGCCGTGCCGTTCCTGTTGTGGGGACTCCTGTTCATGGGGCTGGTCGACGCCCGCGAGCCCGAGTGGGCGGCGGGGCTCCTCGGCTGGGAGTCAGGCTGGGAGGCGGCGGCCATGGCCCTGGCCGGGTCGGTCTTCTCGACCGTGCTGCTCCTCCGCGTGCACGACCTCCTCAGCGGCACCACGTGGTGGGAGCCCAAGGAGCACTCGCTGGAGGCGTCCCTCGCCGCGCTTGCCGCCCCCTCACTCGAACTCCCCGAACAGCGGCCCGAACAGGGCGGCGAACGCCCCGGGGCGTAGCCCGATCCGCCCGGGCGGGCAGGCGCGGGCGAGGTCGTCCAGCGAGGCGAACTCCGCCTCCGGCGGCACCGCGGCGTCAAGGGCCGCGACGTCGGCGCCCGGCGGGCCGAACGCGGCGAGCGCCGCGCGTACGTCCCCTCCGGTGACCGGGCCGTCCGCCATCGGCCCCCAGGGTAGGGGTGGCGCGGACCGCGGCGGGCTCTCGCTGCTCGGCACCGGCCACTTCGCGGTCGACATGACCGTGGGGGCGATCCCGGCGTTCCTGCCCCTGTTCACCGCGGCCTTCGCCCTCTCGGACCTGGCCGCGGCGATGATCCTGGGCGCCTCGACCTTCTCCTCCTCGGCGGTGCAGCCGCTCTTCGGCCTGCTGGCGGACCGCCGGGCGGCGCCGTGGCTGCTCTGGGGCGGGGTCGCGGTGGCCGCCGCCGGCCTGGCCGCGGCCGGGCTGGTCGCCGGGTACGCGGGCCTGATCGCCTGCATCGTGGGCTCGGGGATCGGCGTGGCCGCGTACCACCCGGAGGCCGCCCGGGTGGCCAACCGCCTGGCCGGCGCCCGCAAGGCCACCGGCGTCGCGTGGTTCACGGTGGGCGGCAACCTGGGCTTCGCGGTCGGGCCCCTGCTCGCGGGCCTCTTCATCCCGCTGCTCGATGCCCGCGCGACGCTGGTGTTCCTGGTGCCCGCCGCCGTCGCCTGCGCGCTCCTGGTCGCCCGCCGGGCCCGGGTGGCCCTCCCGGTGGCCCGCCACGATCCGGTGGCCGGCGCCGGCCGGAGCCACGTGCCCGGCATCTCCCTGCTCGTGGTGGTGGTGTCGCTCAGGACCTGGGCGCAGTTCGGGCTGCTCGCCCTCGCGCCGCTCGTGCTCACCGAGCAGCGCGGCTGGTCGGACCGGGCGACCGGCTTCGCGCTCTTCGCCTTCACGATGGCCGGCGCGGTGGGCACGCTGGCCGGGGCGGTCGTGGCCGACCGGCTGGGCGGCCGGCGGATGCTCGGGGGGTCGCTCCCGCTCGCCGCCCCGGCCATGGCCGGCTTCGTGCTGCTGGACGGCGCCGCGTCGATCGCGTGCCTGACCCTGGCCGGGTTCGTGCTGCTCGCGTCCTTCTCGGTCACCGTGGTCATGGGGCAGGAGTACCTTCCCCGCCGCCATGCCCTGGCCGCCGGCCTCATGATCGGGTTCGCCGCCATCGGGGTCGCCACCCCGGGCCTGGCCCTGCTCGGGGCGGTGGCCGACACCTGGTCGCGCGACGACGCGTTGCTGGTGGCCGCGGTCTTCCCGCTGGTCGCGGCGCTCCTGGCCGCCCTGCTCCCGCGGCCGCGCCCCGCATGAGCCCGCCCCGCCGCCCGCCGCCGGACCAGGGCGACCTGCTCGGCGGCCTCGTGCAGGAGGGCATGGCCCGGGCCGCCCCGCTCGCGGCGCGGATGCGGCCGGAGCGGGTCGAGGACGTGGTGGGCCAGGCGGCGCTGCTCGGCCCCGGGGGGTTCCTGCGCCGGGCGATCGCCGAGGACCGGGTGCCCTCGATGATCCTGCACGGGCCCCCGGGCAGCGGCAAGACGACCCTGGCCCGGGTGGTGGCCGGCAGCACGCGCGCCGCCTTCGAGGAGCTCTCGGCGGTGTCGGCCGGGCTGGCCGACGTGCGCGCGGTCATGGCCCGTGCCCGTGACCGGCTGGCCGCCGGGCAGCGGACCGTGCTCTTCCTGGACGAGATCCACCGCTTCAACCGCGCCCAGCAGGACGCGCTGCTCCCCGCGGTCGAGGAGGGCCTGCTCACCCTGATCGGGGCGACCACCGAGAACCCCTACTACGAGGTGAACGCCGCGCTGGTCTCGCGGATGCGCGTGCTCCAGCTCGAGGCCCTCGCCCCCGAGGACGTGGCCGGGCTGGTGGACCGGGCGGTCGCCGACCCCCGGGGCCTGGGCGGGGCGGTGCGGCTGGAGCCCGACGCCCGGGCGGCGCTGGTGGCCCGGGCCGGGGGCGACGCCCGCTTCGCGCTCAACCTGCTCGAGGCCGCCGCGGCGGCCGCCCCGGGCGGGGTGATCGACTCAGACGGGGTGCGGAGCGCGTCCGGGGGGCGGGCGGTGGTCTACGACCGCGCGGGCGACGCCCACTACGACACCATCTCGGCGTTCATCAAGTCCATGCGTGCGAGCGACCCGGACGCCGCCGTCTACTACCTGGCGGTCATGCTCCAGGGGGGCGAGGACCCCAAGTACGTCGCCCGGCGCATCCTGGTCTGCGCGAGCGAGGACGTGGGCAACGCCGACCCGCGCGCGCTGGAGGTCGCGGTGGCGGCCGCGCGCGTGGTCGAGTTCGTGGGGATGCCCGAGGCCCGCATCGCGCTGGCCCAGGCCGCCGTCTACGTCGCCCTGGCGCCGAAGAGCAACGCGAGCTACCGCGCGATCGACGCGGCGCTCGCGCACCTGGAGGCCGAGGGGGCCCGCCGCCCGCCGCCGGCGCTGCGCGACGCCAGCCGCCCCAACGCGCGCCACCTGGGCCACGGCCGGGGCTACCGGTATCCCCACGACGACCCCGGGGCGGTCGACGCGGTGCTGCCCGGGTCGCTCATGCCCGAGGGCCTCGAGGACCTGCGCCTCTACCACCCATCCCCCCGGGGGCCCGAGGCGGCGCTCGCGCGGCGGCTCGACGAGCTGCGGCGCGGCGCCGGGGCGCCGGGGTCCGACCCCGGCCCGTAGGCTTGCCGCGGCCCGGCCCGCCGAGGGCCGGCACGCGACCGGAGGGAACGCCCATGCGCAGGATGAAGACGGCCGTGGCCGTGCTGGTGGCCGCCGGACTGATCGGCGTCGCCGCGGGCTGCGGGGACGACGACGGCGGCGACACCACGACGGCGGCGGCGACCACGGCGGCGGACACCACCGCCACGACGCCACCGGCCGACACCACGGCCACGACGCCGGCCGACACCACCGAGACCTCGGCAGACACGACGGCGGAGACCACCGCGGGCGGCGACCTGCTCTCCCCCGACGAGGTCAAGTCGGCGGTCGAGGGCGCGGCGGGGATCACCCTGACCGAGCAGGGCTCGGGTCCCGGCGGCTCGACGGTCTACTCCAACGCGGCATCGGCCGTGCAGGACGGCTCCATCGCCGTGGTCTACGTGGTCAACGACCCGACCGCCGCCGAGGCGCTGGCGCAGAACCCGCCGGCCCTGCCGGTGCCGGGCGGGAACGCCACCACGTTCTTCTACAAGAACGTGTTCGTCGCCTACGCCGCGATCCAGGGCGACGACAAGGGCCCCGAGGTCGAGGCGGCCGTCAAGGCCCTCTGATCCGGACTGCCGCGGGGCGGATCGATCCGCCCCGCGGCCCCCGGGCTAGTCTGCCCCTGCACCGTCCCCCGCGAGGAAGGCCAGCATGGGCATCGAGGTCGTCGTCGGACCGCTGTCGGAGAACACCTACCGCCGCGTCCAGCGGTACGCCGAGGGCCTCGCCAGCGGGCAGCGCGCCCAGGGCAAGGGCGACGACCCGCTGCGCCGGGTGGCCGAGATCCTGGTCGCCCAGGGGGCCCAGGAGGTGCCGGGGGCCGGCTGGGCGGTCGACGTGGGCGAGGACGAGGCCCTGCTCACCGAGCTCCGGCTGACGCTCATGGAGGCGGGCGCGACCCACACGGTGATCGCGCCGGACGCCGAGAGCGGCCTGACCGAGCACATCTCCTGGCACACCCACGGCCAGGACGAGCACGAGCGGGCGTGCCTGCGCACGGGGAGCGGCCGGGTGGCGATGACCCACGAGGTCTGGGCCCGCCTGGCGCTGGTGTCGCGCGACACCGACCTGCGGCTGCGGCTGAACGACTACTTCTTCCTCGCCGACGACGGCCACCACATGGGCGACATCCCGGTCGAGATCGACGACGAGGTGCCCGACGAGGAGCGCTGGATCGAGGGCGAGGAGCCCGTGCTGCTGGCCGACGAGTGGTCGGTCATCGGGCGCCTGTGGGGCGACCTGGAGCTGCGCGACCGGCTGAACGGCTTCTACGAGGACGCCGAGCGGGCGCTGGACGACGAGGAGGACGACGAGATCGAGGGCGAGGCCGTGGAGGCCGAGGACTGAGCCTCAGCGCCGCAGGAGCAGCGCCAGGCTGACCAGCAGGAGCCCGATGGCCGCCACCCGCTCCAGGCTGAGCGGGCGCGCCTGGATGCCGAACCAGCCGAAGCGGTCGATCAGCGCGGCCACCGCGACCTGCCCGAGGATCACGGCCACGAAGGTGGCGGTCACGCCGACCCGCGGCGCCGAGAGGAGCGTGGCGGTCACGAACACCGCGCCGCACGCCCCGCCGAGGTAGGCCCACCAGGGGCCGGCGCCGAGGCTCCCGACGCTGCCGGCGTCGCCGCTCAGGGCCACCGCGACCGCCAGCACCAGGGTGCCGATCGCGAACGAGACGGCGGCGCTCCCCAGCGCCGAGTCCATGATGAGGCGGAGGCGCGCGTTGATCGGGGCCTGGGCCGCGATGAGGCCGCCGCCCACCGTGGCGAGCAGGGCGAAGAGCAGTCGGTCCATGACGGGGACCCTATTGCCGGCCCCGGCCGCCCCCGGCCCCGCTGGTAGAACTCACCCGATGCACGAGACCCAGCCCGGCGTCCACCTGATCGCCCGCCCGTCCCTGGACCTGGACGGCATGCGCGCCTACCTGGAGTCGGTGGGCGGCGCCGGCTGGCTCGACGGGCGCCTGGGCGAGTCCGATGGCGCCCCGAACCCGGCCGAGACCCTGGTCGAGTTCGCCGGCCGGGCCTGCTACCGGTCCTGGGAGCCCGGGCTCAACCCCAACGTGACCCGCGTGCGGACCGACCGCCAGGAGTACTTCGCCAACATCCTGGCGAGCGGCCACGGCAGCGTGCTCGAGCACGCCACCTTCTCCTTCGCGTTCCGCGAGGTGTCGCGCGTGTTCACCCACGAGCTGGTGCGCCACCGGGCCGGATCGGCGTTCAGCCAGGAGAGCCTGCGCTACGTGCGGCTCACCGACATCGGCTTCCGGGTGCCGCCGGCGCTGGAGCCGGTGCGCGACCGGGTCCTCGCGCTGGTGGAGCAGCTCGAGGAGTTCCAGGTCGACGCCGCCGCCGAGCTCGGCGTCGACGCCGACGGGGTGCCCTTCCACGTGAAGAAGGAGGTCACCTCGGCGCTCCGGCGGCTGGCCCCGATCGGCCTGTCCACCGACATCATCTGGTCGGCCAACGTGCGGACGCTGCGGCACGTGGTCGAGATGCGCACCGACCCCTCCGCCGAGGAGGAGCTGCGCCTGGTCTTCGACGCCGTGGCCGCCCTCGTGCGCCGTGAGGTCCCGCTGCTCATGCAGGACTTCACCCGCGCCGAGGACGGCTCCTGGATTCCGGAGCACCGGAAGGTCTGAGTGCTACCGTGCCCGCCTGATGGCGCGGCACGGAGAGCCCCGGCTCGGCGGGATGGCCCTGGCCAACGGGCTCCTGGTGCACGGTCCCACCCACTGGGCGGCCGCGGTCCGCGAGTCCGACGGCGGCGTGCTGGTGGCCTCCGGCGCCAAGCCGCGCCTGGCCTTCGGCCTGGCCGGCCGCATCCCGGTCGTGCGCGGCGTGCTCCGGCTCGCCGAGTCGATGCTGGTGGTCCCGGCCGCCCGGCGCGGGCTCCCCCAGGCCCGCATGGCCATGGAGGACGCCCCGGTCGGGGCGGCGGTCGTGCTCTCGCTGGTGGCCGCCGCGGTCGCCCGCCGGCGGCTGCAGAGCCCGCTGGCCCAGGAGGCCGTGGCCGCGGTGGCGGGCCTCGCCCCGGCGCTCGTGGCCCTGCGCAGCTCGGACGCCGCGATCTGGCACGGGGTCGAGCACAAGAGCATCGCGGCATACGAGCGCGGCGGCGCCGCCGCGGTCGCCGACGCGGCCCAGGACGCCAAGGAGCACACCCGGTGCGGGTCGAACCTGGTGCTCCCCATGCTGGTCGCCACCACCGTCGGCAATGCGCTGGGACGGCGCTACCTCCCCGGCCGGGGGCGCCTGGTCGCCCGGGCGGCGGTGGCGGCGGCGAGCGTGGGGGCGGCCGTCGAGGCCTTCGCGTTCGCGCAGCGCCACCCGGGCCACCCGGTCTCGCGCGTCGTGCACGGCGCCGGCCACGCCATCCAGGCCGGCTTCGCCACCCGCGAGCCCGGCCCCGACGAGCTCGCGGTGGGGCGCGCCGCCATGGAGGCCCTGCTCCGCGTCGAGCGATGAGCGTGGCGGTGACGGTGGTGGCGCCGGCGGCGCCGGCGGAGACCTGGCGGCGCTGGAGCGACTTCGCCCGCTGGCCGGAGTGGAACCCGACCTGCGCGGCGGCCCACCTCGACGGCCCGCTCGCCGCGGGGACCACGGTGGAGATGCGGCTGCGTCATCCCCGCGGAGGGCGCGAGTTCCTCACCCGGCCCCGGCTCACCCGGGTGGAGCCGCCCGCGGCGCTGGACTGGCAGGCCCGCGGCCTGGGCTTCCGCGCCGACGTCCGCAGCCGCCTGGAGCCCGAGCCGGACGGCACCCGGCTGACCCTGCACGCCGAGACCACGGGAGCGATGGCGTTCACCTACCTCATGACCCTGACCGAGCGCGCCCAGGCGGTCATGTACCAGGACGCCCTCACGGCGCTCTCGCGCGCGCTCAGGGCCGGCGCGTGATGCGCTCAGCCCTCGCGGCCGCCGCGGCCGCCGGCGCCCTCCTGCTGCCGGCCGCCGCGCAGGCCCACATCGACGTGCTGCCGACCCGGGCCGAGGTGGGCCAGGCCCAGGAGTTCACCATCCGGGTGCCGACCGAGCGGCCGCTGCCCACGACCGGCGTGCGCGTGCTCTTCCCGCCCCAGGTCACGGTGTACGCGTTCGCCGACCCGCCCCCGGGCTGGACCATCCGGCCGCTGCTCGCCCCGGACGGCCGCAACCGCGGCGTCGAGTACCGGGGCGGCGAGATCGGCGTGGGCCGCTACCAGGACTTCACCGTGCTCGGCACGCCCTTCGAGGAGGGGGAGACGGTCTGGCGGAGCTTCCAGACCTACGCCGACGGCAAGGTCAAGCCCTGGACCGGCCCGGTCGAGGCGCCCGGGCAGGCGGCGCCCGAGTCGGGACCCACCGAGCCCGGACCGGCGGCCGGGGTGAGCGTGGTCCCCGCCGGCCAGGCCGCCACGGCGACCACGGCCGCCGCGGTGGCGGGTGACCGCGGCGGGGACGAGTCCGGCGCGGCCATCTGGCTCGGGATCATCGCCATCGCCCTCGCCGGCCTCGCGCTCGCGGCGGCCGGCCTGCTCTGGTCCACCCGGCCGGCGCGGCTCCCGGCGGACGGGCCCGAGGACGCCCCGGACGCGACCGAGCCGGAGCCGGAGCCCGAGCCCGCCGCGGCCCGGAGGCGGGGCCGGCGGTGAGCGGGCACGGGGCGCCGGCCCCGGACCCGTCCCCGGCGGCGGGACACGGCCTCCCGGACGACCCGGCCGCGGCCCCAGCGGCGGGACACGGCCTCCCGAGCGACTCGGCCGCGGCCCCAGCGGCGGGACACGGCCTCCCAAGCGACTCGGCCGCGCCCGGACGCCTCTCTCCCGCCACCTTCGCCCTCCCGGTCGAGAAGATGCGCGCCGGCTACTACTCCGACGCGTACTTCACGTTCACCCGGGAGGTGCTCGAGGCCGACGACCACCACCCTCGGGTGCTGGTGCAGGTCTTCCAGCGCGAGCACTCGGTGCTCGGGGGCATGGACGAGGCGCTCGCGATCCTCACCACCTGCTCCGGGCTGCGCCGGCCGGGCGGCGGCTGGGAGGACGGCTGGGACCGCCTGGAGGTCCACGCCCTGCGCGACGGCGACGAGATCGCCCCGTGGGAGACGGTGCTCACGATCGAGGGCGACTACCTGCTGTTCGCCCACCTGGAGACGCTGTACCTCGGGGTGCTGGCCCGCCGCACGCTGATCAGCCGCAACGTGCGCGCCGTGGTGCGCGCGGCGCGCGGCAAGCCCATCCTGTACTTCCCCGCGCGCTTCGACCACTGGCAGGTCCAGACGGGCGACGGCTGGGCCGCCCACGTGGCCGGCGCGATCGGCGTGTCGACCGACGCGCAGGCGTCGTGGTGGGGCGGGCGCGGGATGGGGACGGTGCCCCACTCGCTCATCGCCGCCTCGGGGGGCGACACCGTGGCCGCCGCCCGGCGCTTCGCCGACCGGCTCGCCGACGAGGTCAACGTGACCGTGCTGGTCGACTTCGAGAACGACTGCGTGCGCACGGCGCTGGAGGTGGCCGACGCGCTCGGCGACCGGCTCTGGGCGGTGCGCATCGACACCTCGTCGACCATGGTCGACCGCTCCCTCTGGCACGAGATGGGCACCTTCACGCCGACCGGGGTCGTCCCCGAGCTGGTCTGGAAGGTGCGCCGGGCACTCGACTCCGCCGGCCACTCCCGGGTGCGGATCGTGGCCAGCGGCGGCTTCGACGCCGAGAAGATCGACGCCTTCGAGCGCGCGGGGGTCCCGGTCGACGCCTACGGCGTGGGCTCCAGCCTGCTGCTCGGGGTCAACGACTTCACCGCGGACGTGGTCCGGGTCGACGGGCGGCCCTGCGGCAAGGTCGGCCGCCAGGAACGGCCCAACCCGCGGCTGGACCGCGTGGAGTGGCCCACGACGTAGCCCGGGGGCGCCGGGCGCCGCCTCCCGGCCGACGGCAGGCGTCGGATAGCATGGCCGCCGTGCGGCTGGAGCGCATCCACCACGTCGGCTACGTCGTCGAGGACATCGACGCCGCGCTGCCGGTCTACCGGGAGCGGTTCGGCATGGACGTGCAGGTCCGCGAGACGCTTCCCGAGCAGCAGGTCGAGGCCGTCCTGCTGGGGTCCGGGCCCGGTCACGTCGAGCTCATCCGCCCGACCGCGCCGGATGGCGGCGTCGCCCGGTTCCTCGAGCGCCGCGGACCGGGCATGCACCACGTCGCCTTCTCCGTCCCCGACCTCGCCGCGGCGCTCGACGAGCTCGCGGCCGGCGGGGCGGAGCTCATCGACCGGGTCCCCCGCCGGGGCCTCGGCGGCCACCTCGTCGCGTTCATCCACCCTCGCTCCTCGGGCGGGGTCCTGACCGAGCTCGTCGAGGCGCACGAGTGACATCCGCCAACCGTCCCTGGGGAGGCAGCGCGTGAAGATCCGCTACATCGAGCCCAAGCCCCGGGGGGCGACGATCTATGAGATCGCCAACCTCCCCAAGCTCGGCCTGCCCCTGCTCGCGGCCATCGCGCGGAACATGGACCCGGCCGTCGACCAGCGGATCTACTGCGAGCTGATCCGCGGCGTCGAGGTGGACTGGGACGACGTGCTCGGCGCCGACCTGGTCTGCATCTCGAGCACCACCAACACCACCCTGGAGGGCTACGCCTACGCCGACCGCTGCCGGGCGGCGGGCATCCCGGTGCTCTTCGGCGGGTCGCACGTGACCTTCATGGCCCACGAGGCCCTCAAGCACGCCGACTACATCATGCGGCGCGAGGGCCACGTCGGGTTCGCCCAGTTCCTCGAGTGGATGCGCGACGGCGGGGCGCGCGACCAGCTGCACGAGATCGCCGGGCTGAGCTGGATCGGCCCCGACGGGCAGCAGGTGAACAACCCCGAGGCGCCGCCGGCCTCCGGCGACGACCTCGACGCGCTGCCCTATCCGGCCCTCGACCTGCTCGAGGGCCACGAGCGCATGACCACCTATCCCATCATGATGAAGTGGGGCTGCCCCTACGACTGCAACTTCTGCAGCGTCATCAAGATGTTCGGCCGGAAGCTGCGCACGCGCTCGGTCGAGAACATGATGGGCGAGCTCCGGGCGGCGCGGCCGGAGCGGGTCTTCTTCTACGACGACATCTTCATCGTCGACAAGAAGCAGGCCAAGGCGCTCTTCCGGTCGATGATCGCCGAGCGGCTCACGCCCATGTGGACCGCGCAGATCCGCGCGGACTCGATCTACCGGAGCAAGCAGACCCTGGAGCCCGACCACGAGCTCCTGTCGCTCATGCGCGACTCCGGCTGCTACATGGTCTACATCGGCTTCGAGAGCATCACCCAGGCCGGCCTCGACGCCTACAACAAGAAGCAGAAGGTCGAGCACATCACGACCTCGATCCGGCTGCTGCACCAGTACGGCATCCGGGTGCACGGGATGTTCGTGGTGGGCGCCGACACCGACACCCCGGAGACGGTGCGCGCCACGGTCGACTTCGCGATCGAGCACGAGATCGACACCATCCAGATGATGATGCTGACCACGCTGCCGGGGACCGCGTTCGACCTGAACATGCGGGCCGAGGGACGGGTGCTCACCAACGACTACTCGCTCTACGACGGTCACCACTGCATCATCCAGCCCAAGCGGATGACCCCCTACCAGCTCCAGATGGAGACCTGGAAGGGGATGCTCCGCTTCTACTCGAGCAAGGGCTACATCAGCCTGTTCAACCGGCAGGTGCTCTCGAACATCGGTCACCTGGCCGGGATGGTCGTGCGCGAGTGGCGCTTCACCACCAGCCTCCCGAAGGTGGCCTCGCTCTACTTCCGCAAGCGGCCGACCGAGGCGTTCAAGGTCATCCGCGAGCGCACCTCCAAGCGCGGCGTGCGCCGGATGTACGAGCTGTTCGGGGTGGCCATCTTCCGGGCCTACGGCCGCCGCCAGCTGCTCAAGTTCACCGACCAGAAGGAGTCGATGAAGCACCTGTCGGTGATCAAGCAGGTGCCGGCCTGGACCCCGCCGCCCACCCCGGCCGAGCCGGCGCCGATCCGGGTGCTCTCGTGAGCGGCGACCGCCAGCGCCGGGTCGAGCTCGGCTTCGACCAGGGGGCGGTCCTCCGGCTCACGCTGACCGAGAACGCCGCCCAGGAGCTCGCGACCGGGCTCGCCGCCGGGGGCTGGCTCGAGGTCGACGCCGAGGAGGGCCGCCACTGGGTCAACCTGGGTGAGCTGGCCTACCTGCGCCTGGTCCCCGGGGAGGCCCACCTGCGCGTGGGCTTCGGGGGGCACTGACCTGCAGCTCGGCCTCGTCGGGCTCGCGAACGCCGGCAAGACCGCCCTCTTCAACCTGGTGACGGGGGGCGCGGCGGAGGTCGCGCCCTATCCGTTCACCACGCGCGAGCCCAACCGGGGGGTCGCCGACGTGCCCGACCCCCGGGTGGAGGCGATCGCCGACGCCCAGGACATCCCGCGCCGGGTGCACGCCCAGGTCGAGGTGGTCGACATCGCCGGCCTGCAGGAGGGCGCCGGCCGGGGCGAGGGGCTGGGCGGGCAGGCGCTCGGCCGCCTGCGCGAGATGGACGCCGTCATCCACGTGGTCCGCGCGTTCGCCAACGCCGAGGTGCCCCACCCGGCCGACCGGGTCGACCCCCGGGCCGACGCCGAGGCGACCGACCTGGAGCTGGTGCTGGCCGATCGCGAGCAGTGCGCCCGGCGGGCCGACAAGCTGGTGAAGGGCGTGCGCGCCGGCGACCCCCAGGCCAAGGCCGACGCCGCGGCGGTCGACCTGCTCGTCGGCGCCCTGGACGAGGGCCGGCCGGCGTCCGCGGTGGACGACCCCGCCGCCCGCGCCCAGGCCGCCGAGATGGGCCTGCTCACCGCCAAGCCCACGCTCTACCTGGTGAACACCGACGACCCGGGTGAGCCCCCGGCCGACGTGGCCGCCTATGCCGCCTCCCGCGGGGCGCAGGCGCTCGCGCTGCCGGTGGGGGTGGAGCTCGAGCTCGCCGGGATGGATCCGGGGGAGGCGGCCGAGCTCGCCGAGGAGCTCGGGCTGGGATCCGAGCGCGGCGCGGACGCCCTCATCCAGGCCGGATACCGGCTGCTCGACCTGGTCACCTTCTTCACCGGATCGGGCCCGCCCGAGGCCCGGGCCTGGCCCATCGCCCGCGGCACCACGGCCGACCGGGCCGCCGGGCGGATCCACTCCGATCTCGAGCGCGGCTTCATCCGGGCCGAGGTCATCCCGTGGGAGAAGCTGGTCGAGTGCGGGTCGTTCGCCCGCGCGCGGGAGCAGGCGCTGGTCCGCATGGAGGGCCGCGACTACGTCGTCTGCGAGGGCGACGTGCTGCAGATCCGCTTCAACGTCTGACCCGGCGCCCGGCGGGCGGCTGCGGGCCTGCCGCAGGGCCCGTCTGGGACCATCGACGCCGACCACGCGCCGATCGGGGGAGACCATGGCCGACACCGCCAGCGGGTACTCACTGCACGCGACCACCGCGCTGGGCTTCGCCGAGGCGGTGGAGCGGGCCCGCGCCGAGCTCGCCGCCGAGGGGTTCGGGGTGCTCGCCGAGATCGACGCGCAGGCCACGCTCAAGGCGAAGCTCGGCGTCGACCGTGAGCCCTACCTCATCCTCGGGGCCTGCAACCCGGGCCTCGCCCACCAGGCCCTCGGCGCCGAGCCGGAGCTCGGGGTGCTCCTGCCGTGCAACGTGGTCGTCTACACCGACGGCGGCGCGACCCACGTGTCGGCCGTCGACGCCGAGCGCATGCTGATGGGCCTGGTCGGCAACCCGGGTCTCGAGCCCGTCGCCCGTGAGGTGCGCGAGCGGCTCGCCCGGGTGGTCGAGCGGACCGCCGCGGCCACCTGATCGGCCCCAGGTCCGGCGCCACCCGGGCCGGGGACCCCTTGACGCGTGTTGTGAGTGACTGCTAAATATCTCCCATGCCGACGAGCGCACCCACCCGCAAGACCGCCGACGAGCGCCGCGAGGACCTCCTCGCCGCCGCCCTGACCGAGTTCGCGGCCCGGGGCCTGGACGGCGCGTCCACCGACGCCATCGCCCGGGCGGCCGGCGTCTCCCAGCCCTACCTGTTCCGCCTGTTCGGCAGCAAGAAGGACCTCTTCCTGCGCTCGGTGGGGCGGTGCTTCGACGACATCGCCGACCGCCTCCGGGAGGCCGGCGCGGGCCTCGAGGGCGAGGCCGCGCTCCAGGCGATGGGCCAGGCCTACGGGCGCTGGATCTCCACCGACCCCCGCCGCCTGCAGGGGCAGATGCAGTGCTACGCCGCGTGCGGCGATCCGGACATCCGCGACGCGGTGCGGGCCGGATTCGGGCGGGTGGTCGCGGTGGCCGAGGACACCGGCGCGCCCGAGGCGGCGATCCAGTCGTTCTTCGCGACCGGGATGCTGATCAACGCGATCGGCCAGATGGGCCTGGAGAGCTCGCCGGAGCCGTGGGCCGCGCGGCTGACCCGGGGCTGCCTGGCGCCCGAGGGGTCCTGACCCCTTTTTTCGCCGCGTTTATGACTGATCACTCACTACTTCCATCGCCCTCCCCCACCCCGAGGAGCACCCCCATGCGAGCCCGCGGCACCGCCCTCGCCACCTTCATCGTCACCTCGGTCGCCCTGGTCATGGTGACCCTGGACAACCTGGTCGTGACCACCGCGATCCCCGTCATCCGCACCGAGCTGAACGCCTCCCTGGGTGCACTCGAGTGGACCGTCAACGCCTACACCCTGACGTTCGCCGTCCTGCTGCTCACCGGCGCGGCGCTCGGTGACCGCTTCGGGCGCCGGCGCATGCTGATGGTCGGGGTCGGCGTCTTCACCGGGGCCTCGGTCCTCGCCGCCCTCGCCCCGACCGTCGAGGTCCTGAACGCCGCCCGCGCGCTGCAGGGGCTCGGGGGCGCGATCGTCACGCCGCTCACCCTCACCATCCTCTCGGCCGCGGTCTCCCCCGCGCGGCGCGGGCTGGCGCTCGGCGCCTGGGGCGGCATCGGCGGCCTCGCCGTGGCCCTCGGCCCGCTGGTCGGCGGCGCGGTGGTCGAGGGCATCTCCTGGCAGTTCATCTTCTGGATCAACGTCCCCGTGGGCATCGTCCTGCTGGCCCTCACGCGCACCCTGCTCACCGAGAGCCGCGGGGCGCCGACCCGGCTGGACCTCCCCGGCGTGGCCCTGGCGAGCGCCGGCATGTTCGGGGTCGTCTGGGGGCTGGTCCACGGGAACACCGCCGGCTGGGGGAGCGCGGAGGTGGTCGGCGCCCTCTTCATCGGCGCCCTCCTGATCGGCGCGTTCGTGTGGTGGGAGGCGCGCACGCCCACCCCGATGCTGCCGATGGGCTTCTTCCGCGACCGCACCTTCGCGCTCGCCAACGGCGCCTCGATGCTCATGTACTTCGGCCTGTTCGGGTCGATCTTCCTGCTCGCGCAGTTCTTCCAGACGGTGCAGGGCGACTCGCCGCTGGACGCCGGGCTGAAGATCCTCCCCTGGACGGCGATGCCGATCCTCATCGCCCCGCTCGCCGGCATGCTCTCGGACCGCATCCCGCCCTCGCGGATCATCGCGGCCGGCCTGGCCCTGCAGGCCGCCGGGCTCGCCTGGCTCGCCGAGGTCTCGACCCCCACGACCCCCTACGCCGACCTGGTGGTCCCGTTCATCCTGGCCGGCACCGGGACGGCCCTCTTCTTCGCCCCGGCGGCCAACGTGGTGCTCTCGTCGGTGCGGCGCGAGCAGGAGGGGCAGGCGAGCGGCGCCAACAACGCCCTCCGCGAGCTCGGCGGGGTCTTCGGGGTCGCGGTGCTCGCCTCGGTGTTCGCGGCCGCCGGCGGCTACGCCACCCCGCAGTCGTTCGTGGACGGCATGACCCGGGCGGTCTGGGTCGGCGCGGTGGTGGTCGCGGTGGGCGCCCTCCTCGCCCTGGCCATCCCCACCCGGCGGCGCCCCGCGCCGGCCGGCGCCGAGGCCGGCGCCCTCGCAGCTAGCCGATGAGGACCGCGGCGGCGACGCCCGCGACCGCGGCGGCGGCGGCCCAGGCCACCAGGCCCTGCACCAGGGGGCCGACCAGGTCACCGCCGCCGCGGTCCACCAGCGCCTCGAACCCCCCGGGGCGCCCCGCGAGCCGGCGGC
>JALOLS010000001.1 GCA_025455865.1 Thermoleophilia bacterium | reverse complement strand
ACGGGCGGAACTGGTCCACCTGGGCGGCCACCAGCGCGGGCAGGTCGAGCGGGCCGGGGGTGATCTCCAACAGGCCCTGCTCCACCCGGCGCACCGTGAGCAGGTCGTCCACCAGCCGGCGCAGCCGCGCGACGTTGCGCTGGATCGCCTCGAGCATGGTGCGCTGCTCGCCGGTCGGCGGCGCCGGGAAGCCCTCCAGCAGCAGCTCCACGTGGCTCGCGATCGGGGTGAGCGGGGTGCGGAGCTCGTGGGAGACGGTCGCGATGAGCTGGGTGCGCATGCGGTCGAGCTCATGCAGGCGCCGGCTCTGCTCCTCGGCCGCCCGCCGCGCCTCCTGCTCCAGGGCCACCATGCGGGACCGGCGGGCCTCGTCGGCCACCCGCTCGCTGACGTCGCGGAAGGCCAGCAGGTGGCCGAGGGGATGGCCGCCGGGCGCGCGGATGGGGGTGACCTCGAGCTCGACGCTCCGCCCGTCGGCCGTCGTGTGCACCGCGACCCCGGGGGCGCGCTCGCCCCCCAGGTGCTCGAGCGCGGGGACGAAGGCGGCCGGGTCCGCCAGCTCCGCCGCCACCGCCCGGATCACCTCCCCGGCGGGCCGCCCGGCCAGCTCCCGCGCTGAACCGGCGATCCCGAACATGGTGCACAGCGCGTCGTTGGCCGCGACCACCCGGCGGTCCTCGTCCTGGACCAGGATGCCGGCCTGCAGCCCCGTCACCAGGGCGGTCATGCGCGCCTCGCCGGCCGCCACACGCTCGGTCGTCTCGACCATGTCGGTCACGTCGCGGGTGAACACCAGGACGCCGCTCACCGGGGGCAGGTGGCGCAGGTCGGTGGCCGTCGACTCCATGTGGCGCCACTCGTCCCAGGCGGTCCTCACCCGGTAGCGGACCGGGCCGCCGTTCATGAGGTCGCGCCGGACCCGCGGCAGGTCGTCCGGGTGCACGAACGAGTGGTTGTCGTCGAGCCGTCGCGTGTTGTGGCCGAGCTGTCGCTCCGCCGCGGCGTTCACGAGGAGCTGCCCCCGCTCGGGCTCCATGATCGTGATGATGTCCGGGGCGTTGTGGAAGATCAGCTCGAACAGTTATTCGGCCGGGAGCTCCGACCCGTCGCGGCGACGGCAGGGGACGCCGGTCCGGCTCTCGGTGCCGGCCGACCCGGGGCCCCGCCGCCCCAGGAGGCGGGGCGGGAGGCGGTGGTGCCGGTCGCCGGCCACCAGCGCCGCAGCGAGCGGCCGTCCCACCAGCTCCTGGGCCGGCCAACCGAGCTCGCGCTCGGCCGAGCGGCCGAGGGCCCGCACCACCCCGTCCCGGTCGATCACGAGGATCGGGTCCGGGGAGGCGTCGAGCAGCCCCTGGAGGACCGCCCGCGGGGAGGGGGCGGCGGCCGGCACCCCGGTCGCCTCCCGTCCCTCCCCGCCGCCGCTCACCCCTGGGCCTGGTTCCGGAGCTGGGTGAGCTGCCGCTCGAGCTCCGCGCGCGCCTGCTCCAGGGTGCTCCGGGCCGTCTCGCCGAGCGCCTGGATGGCGCCCGCGTCGGCGGCCAGCGCGGCCTGGTAGGCCGCCAGGATGGGCTCGCGCTGCTGCACCAGCTCGAGGCCGCCGTTCACCGGGTCCTGACGGCCGGCCGCGAGCACGTCGTCCATCGCCGTGGTGAACGGCCCGATGGCGTCCAGCAGCGCCTGGCGCTGCTCATCCACGGCCCGGTCGTCCAGCGTGAGCGGCTGCATGGCGGTGCCCGCGGCCTCCAGCCGGGTCAGGCCCGCCTCGATCTGCGGCCCCCGCTGTCCGGCCTCCAGGCCCGGGTCGAGCACCGCGACGGCGATGTCGCTGAGGGCGCCGGTCGCCTCCCGGAGGCCGCTCACGTAGGCGGCGCCCTGGCTCACGGGGGCGGTCGCGGCGGCTGTGGTGGCGTCCGACCCCGACGACCCGCAGGCGGCCAGGCCGAGGGCCGCGGCGGCCAGGGTCACGGCGGCCACCCCGCCCGCGGCCCGGCGCCGCCCGTGCGCGAAGCTCATCCCCATGCGTCCTCCGATCGTGCTGGCGTGGAGCCCGACGCTACGGCGCCGCCCGCCACGCCGGCGCCGGGCACGGGTGCGGGACGGGTGCAGGGCGGGCGCCCCCGCCCGTCCGCACCTGCCGCGCACCCCGGCCATCCGTTCACGACGACGGCAGCGCGGGGCCGTCGGCCGGCCGGGGGCGCGGCGCGGCGATCTGGAGCATCGAGGGAAGCTCGGCGACCGGCGCATCGGCGCCCTCCCGCTCCCCGCGCACCCGCAGGTCGAGGTACAGGTAGGTGGTGGCGACCGCGGCGAACGGCATGACCAGCACCGAGACCAGCGCGGAGATCAGGTTGATCCAGGCGAACGCCGCGCCGGTGGCCAGCAGCGCGAGCGCGCCGACCAGCGGGCCGATCACCAGGCCCGCTCCGCCCACGCCGATCGCCACCACGAACGCCCGCCACCAGTGTCCCGAGACGACGTGGGCGCTGCGGCGCAGGGCCCCCCGGGCCCCGTGCTCCTCCACCTCGACCACGACCGCCAGCAGCGACCAGCGCACGAGCAGGAACACCGCCACCGGGATGCCCACCACGGTGAGGTTCAAGAGCAGCAGGACGCCCACGGCGATCGCGAGGGACCCGAGCAGGGGCCGGGCGCTGTCGAGCGCCTCGCGGTAGGCCGACAGCGGGGTCGCCCGCCGGCGCTCGTCCAGGTCGAGCATGGCCCGCGCCGTCGCCGCGACCACCAGCGCGTAGGCCAGCAGCGCGAACGCCACGCCCAGCAGGAGGGCCAGCGTCGCCACCAGCCCGTTCTGCTCACCCGCCGTCTCGACCAACCCGTCCAGGGACCCGACGCGGAAGACGATCTGCTGCACGATCGTGGTCACGACCGCGATGGGCACGAAGAGCAGGCCGATCCCGAGGAACAGGCGCAGGTGGCGCGTGTACATGCGCCAGGACGCGGAGAGGATCTGGCCGAGCGCCCGCTCGTGGGCGATGCGGAACGGCGCCGAGGGGCGCCACCGAGTACGGGTGCCGGCCCAGGCGAGCAGGAGCAGCAGCACCGCGAGGACCGCGAGCACCGGCCAGGGGTGGGCCGTGGTCACCCGCAGCACCTCGGCGCCCAGGCCCACCGCCCCGCAGAAGAAGCCGGTCGCGGTGGTGCCGGCGCTCCCGCCGGCCGGCACGGCGAAGCTCTGATCGCGCCAGTCCTGCTCGGCCCAGGTGATCGGCCTGGTCCACTGCAGCTTGGCGCTCGGCCCGAGCGGGCCGTCGTAGAAGGCGGGCCGGCGCTCGCCCCAGTGGCCGACGAAGCCGAGCCACGGGTACTGCCGCAGGTACGCCGCCCGGTCGGTGGGGACCAGGCGGACCGCCGGCCGGACCTCGCGGGACGGGCCGGTGGTGTCGTCGCAGCCGAGGCCCTCCTGGGCCGTGCGGCCCAGGTAGAGGCCCGAGTCGAAGTAGTTGGCGTGCGATCCGGCGGCGGGATACACGACCGGGTGGCTGCCGTCGACCACCCGCAGCTTGGCCGACCCCCACGCCGCCCGCTCGGCCGACTCGTGCTGGCTGTAACCCACCTCGGTGGGCCCCTCGGCGAGGGCCTGGCGGGCGTCGGCGGCGTCGAAGACGATCTGGATCATCTCCCAGTCGCCCTCGTGCTTGTTGTTGAAGTCGTTGAAGATGTAGAAGAACCAGTACTGCAGGGCGAGCTTCCCCGGCCGGTCCGCCTGGGTGACCACGCGCGCATAGGTGGTGGCCGGGCGCTGCCCGGCCAGGCGCTCCGCCCAGCGCTCGTAGTCGCATCCGGGGTCGAGCGCGACGCCGGGGAAGTCCAGCGCGTAGTCGTAGAGCCCGCCGGTCAGGTCGGCGCCGGTCGGCGCGATGCGGACGAGGTCCGTCGGGTTCCAGGGCCCACGCAGGGCCACCTCGACGCTCGGCAGGATGACGTCGACGTCGATGGGCTCGTACGGCTCCCCGGGCCCGCAGGCCTCGGACTGCTCCTTCAGGCGCAGCACCGGGGCGTAGGTGCGCGCCAGCTCCGCCTCGGCGGCCGGCACCCCGGGGTCCGGGGCAGCACCGGCCCCACCCGCCAGCCAGGCCGCGAGCGCCGCCAGGACGACCAGCGCGGCACTCACGGCCCGGAGCCGGCCCATCAGCCCTCGGCCGCCTCGATCCGCCCCTGGGCGATGGCCGAGCAGAGCGCCTGGTGGTCGCGCTCGGTCTGGTCGGCGTAGTCGCGGGCGAAGTCGGCCTGCGCCCGGTCGAAGCGGTCCCCGGTGCCCAGGTAGGCGCTGATCGCCACCGGGTCGCCGGTGCGCGCGTGCGCCCGGGCGAGCACCCAGCCGCACAGGCCCGCGTAGCGTTCGAGGTCCTGCGGGCCCATGAGCGCGATCTCCGCCGAGAGCTTCATGTCGCGCAACTGTCGCACGTAGTAGTCGCGGCCGTCGTCGGCGCGCATCCAGCCGAGGAACGCGTCGCTCGCCCCCTGGGTCATGCGCTGGCCGTCGACGACGCGCCGCCCGGCGTTGCCCCGGTTGCGCCGGCCCTGGGCGGCCTCGAGCACCGAGGCGCCGGCCTCCTTGACCTGCAGCAGCAGCGTCTCCCCGTCGCCGGTCGCCAGCAGGGCGATCCAGCAGCGGGTGCCCACGCTGCCCACCCCGACCACCTTGAGCGCGGCGTCGCGCACCGCGTAGCGCTCCAGCAGCATCCGGCGGTCCGGCAGCAGCGTGCGCCGGTACTGGGCGAGCACCTCCTCCACCCGCGCCATGACCTCGGGGTCGTCGCCCACGGGGACGATCAGGGGCGGCTGGGCCACGATGCGCGGCCACCCGTCGCGCAGCTCCACGATCTTCCCGGCGATCTGGTCCCCGGTGCGCCGCCGGGCCTTGTCGGTGCCCTTGCGCAGCGCCGCCTGCCCCTTGCGGCTGCGCACCAGCGAGGAGAGGGTCGCCTCGTCGATGCGGCTGTACCAGACCTCCAGCGGGCTCATGGCGGCGTACTGGCGGAGCATCGACCGATAGGCGGCCACCGCCCGGACCGTGGCGCCGCGCTGCTCGGCCTGGCCCGCGCCGATCTCCCGGCCGGCCACCGTGATGCTCGCCGCGAGGCGCTTGACGTCCCACTCCCAGGGGCCGGGGAAGCTCTCGTCGAAGTCATTCAGGTCGAACACCAGGTCGCGCTCGGGCGTGCCGTACATGCCGAAGTTCGACAGGTGGGCGTCCCCGCACGCCTGCACCAGCAGGCCCGACCGGGGGGTGGGGGCGAGGTCCCGGGCCATGACCACCGCCGACCCGCGCAGGAAGGCGAAGGGCGACTGCGCCATGCGCCAGCGCCGGATGGGCAGGAGCGACTGCAGCCGGTCCCCCGAGTCGGCCTCCAGCAGGTCCACCGGGTCCGGCCGTCCCGGGGCGGGCGCCCAGCCGGCGTGGCTGCCGCGCGGGACCTGCGCCCGGGCCGCCCGGCCCACCGCGGTCCGCTCGGCCCTGGTCGTCCCCGTCCCCTCCGCCGTCATCAGCGCCATGATCGCCCCCCCGTCCCGGTGTCCACCCGATACTCGCCACGCGGCTGGCCGGTGGGGACCGCCCGGCCACATGCGCACCCGTCCCGCAACCGTCCGCCGGGGCCGGAGGGGGCAGGCTCTGTGCCGTGGCCCGAGCGAACCCACCGAGCCGGCTCACCCGGCGCCCGACCACCCGGCTGGAGGCCTTCAGCGACGGGGTGTTCGCGATCGCGATCACGATCCTGGTGCTGGAGATCACCGTGCCGGCGGGCGCGGAGGACGACCTGCTGGGGGCGATCGCCGACCAGTGGCCGTCCTACCTCGCCTACCTGGTGAGCTTCGCGACGATCGGGGCCGCCTGGCTCAAGCACACGGCGATCACCGATCTGATGCCGCACACCGACCAGGTGTTCCTGCGGCTCAACCTCGGGCTGCTGCTGTTCGTGTCGTTCCTGCCGTTCCCGACCCGCCTGGTGGCCGAGAACCTGGAGGCCAACGACGGCGCCGAGCGGGTGGCGGTGGTGTTCTTCGGCCTGGTGCTGCTGGCCATCAGCGTGTTCCTGGCCCTGCTCTGGCGCTACGCCCTCGCCGAGGGCTTGCTCGACCCGTCCCTGGGTCGCGAGGACACCCAGGCGATCGGGACGGCGATGGCCCCCAGCTTCGGCTTCTACGCACTGGCCATCCTGGCCGCCCTGGTGGTGCCCAAGCTCGCGGTCGTCGGCATGCTCGTCGCGAGCGTCGTCCTGGCCATCCCGCCCGGGGCGCTCCGCCACCTACGGGCGCCCAGGGCCTGACGGTCGCCGGACCCGGCGGCGGCCGATGAACCTGCCGCTCGCCGTCGAGACGCCGCCGCTCGTCGCCGAGCTCGCGGTGCTGCTCATCGCCGCGGCGCTGCTGGGCTACGCCTGCCACCGTGCGGGCGTCGTCCCGATCGTCGGCTACCTCGTGGCCGGCGCCCTGGTCGGGCCCTTCGGGATCGGCCTCGTCGACGATCCGGGCCTCGTCGAGCAGATGGCCGAGGTCGGGGTGATCTTCCTGATGTTCTCGATCGGCCTGGAGCTCTCGGGCGACGCGCTGCGCCGCATGGGGTGGCTCATGCTCGGGGGCGGGGCGCTGCAGGTGGGGCTCACCGTGGGGGTGGTGGCCGGGGCGCTCCTGCTGTTCGGCGTGTCCGGGGCGGACGCGGTGTTCACCGGCTGCCTGGTCGCCCTCTCGTCCACCGCGGTCGTGCTCAAGCTGCTGCAGGGGCGGGGGGAGACCGACTCGCCGGTCGGGCGGGTGGCGGTGTCGTTCCTGATCTTCCAGGACCTCGCGGTGGTGATCATGGTGCTCCTGGTGCCGATGCTGGGCGGCGAGGGCGGCGGGGCGGCCGACATCGCGTTGGAGGCGGGCAAGGCACTGCTCCTGATCGCCGTCGTCCTGGTCGCGGCGCGGTGGGTGGTGCCCCGCCTGCTCGACCCGGTCTCGCGGCGGACGGGCGACGAGCAGTTCCTCTTCGCGATCCTCGCGATCGGCGTCGGGATCGCCTGGCTGGTGACCCTGGTCGGCCTGACCGCCTCGCTCGGAGCGTTCATCGCCGGCCTGGTGGTCAGCTCCGGCCGCCACCGCGAGCGGGCCGAGCGCTACGTCATGCCCTTCCAGATCGTCTTCGCCGCGGTGTTCTTCGCGTCGATCGGCATGCTCCTGGACATGGGCTTCGTGGCCGAGACGATCGGCCCGGTCCTGCTCTTCGCGGCCGTGGTCGTGCTCATCAAGTTCGCGACCGGCGCCCTGGCGGCGGTCGTCTTCCGGCAGCCGCTCGCCGTGGCCGCCGCGGCCGGCCTGCTGCTGGCGCAGATCGGTGAGTTCTCGTTCGTGCTGAACACCGTCGGCACCGACGCGGGCCTGGTCGTGGCGGGCCGGAGCGCCGACACCACCCAGGCCTTCATCGCGGTCGCGGTGCTGCTCATCGCGCTCACCCCGCTGCTCGATGCCCTGGGCCGGCGGGTCCTCGCCCGCGCCGGCCTGCGTGCGGTCCCGGCCACCCCGGCCCAGCCCGCGGACGCGCCGGGCGACGCCGGCGCCGGGCGGTTCGAGCGATGAGGAGGACGATGGCTCGGGCCGGCGAGGAGGCGGTGCCGGTCGCGGCGGTCGCGGCGGTCCAGACGGCGGTGCGGCCGCTCACGATCGCGAGCGTGACCCCCGGCGGGGAGGAGGCGGGTCGCCGCGGTGCGGCTCCTGCCGGCACCCACCGGCCTCGGCCCGATCCCCATGGGCGGGTCTCGCTCCCGGTCTGGCGTCGGCGGGCCCCGCACGGGTCCGCGGCGGGCTGGGCTCAGGCGGAGCCGATGAGCTCCAGCAGCGAGTCGGCGTGCCGCTCGATGAACGCGGGCCCGACGCCGTGGATGGCGGCGAGCGCGGTCCGCCCGCCGGGGCGCTCGGCGGCGATGGCCCGCAGGGTGCGGTCGGGGCAGACCGTGTAGGCCGGCTTCCCGTCGGCCCGGTCCTTCCGCCAGGCCCGGAGCACCTCGAACAGGTCCCAGTCGACCGCCTCGTCGGCGGGGGCGGGCGCGCGCGCGGCCCCGCGGGCGCGCCCGGCCGTCACGCCCACCACCAGCCCGGGGAGGGGGTCGCAGACGTCGCAGCAGCGGCCGAGCGGCGCCCCCCGCCGGGCGTCGGCGAAGTGGCTGAGGATCGCGGCGCGCCGGCACCCGCCGTCGGCGGCGGCATACCCGGTGATGGCGTGGTAGCCCTCCCACCGGCGGTCCTGCGCCGCGCGGGAGGCGTGGGCGGCGGCGTCGCGCTGGTCGGGGTCCAGGCGCGGGCTGACCACCCGGCCGATGACCTGACCGCCGCGCCCGGGCGCCAGGGTGATCGCCCCGACCCGCTCGGCGAGCGACAGGCACAGGCGCTCGGCCTCGGCCAGGCGGTCCCGGTCGACCGCGAAGGCCCCGTCCTCGCCGGCGTCGGCGGCCAGGCGGGTGACCAGGCGCTGCACGTCGCCGGGGGCGGGCCGGTCGCGGTTGATGAAGTGGATGAGCCGGCCGAGGTCGGCCCGCATCGCGAGCAGCACCGCCCGGGCCGGCGCCCCGTCACGCCCCGCGCGGCCGGCCTCCTGGTAGTAGGCCTCCAGTGAGGTCGGGATGGACCAGTGCCAGACCCCGCGCACGTCGGCCTTGTCCACGCCCATGCCGAAGGCGTTGGTGGCGGCGATGACCGCGACGTCGCCGGCCATGAACGCGTCCTGGGCCCGGGTGCGGTCACGCGCGCCCATCCCCGCGTGGTAGGCGGCGGCCGGGATCCCCCGCGCGGTGAGGCCGGCGGCGACCTCCTCGACCTCCTTGCGGGTGCCGCAGTAGACGATGGCCGGGAGGCCCGCGTCCTCGCGCAGCCCCCGTTCCAGGTTCGCCCACTTGCGCGCGACGGCGCCGTCGCCGGCCAGGGCGATGACGTCGAACGCCAGGTTCGGGCGGTCGAAGCCGGTGCGCACGCTGACCGGGTCGCGCAGCCCCAGCCGCCCGGCCACCTCGCGGGCCACCCGCGGCGTGGCGGTGGCGGTGAGCGCCATCGTGGCGCGGGCCCCGATCCGGTCCCGCAGGGCGGCGATCCGCAGGTACTCGGGGCGGAAGTCGTGGCCCCACTCGGCCAGGCAGTGGGCCTCGTCGACCGCCAGGAGGTCCACCCGCCGGCGGGCGACCGCGTCCAGGAACGCGCCCTGGCCGAGGCGCTCGGGCGCGCACAGGACCAGGCGCGCCTCGCCGTCCCGGATCGCGGCGAGGGCCTCGCGCTGCTCCTCGGCCCCCTGGAGCGAGGTCAGCATCCGCACCGGCATGCCGGCCCGGCGCAGGCGGTCGTGCTGGTCGGCGATGAGCGCGATGAGCGGGCTCACCACCACCGTGAGGCCGCCCATGGCGAGCGCCGGCGCCTGGTAGCACAGCGACTTCCCCGATCCGGTCGCCATGACCACCAGCGCGTCGCGCCCGGCCATCGCGGCCAGGATCGCCGGCGCCTGCCCGGGCCGCAGATCCTCGACCCCGAGCGCCCCGAGCACGTCCAGGATGGGGGGCGGCACCGCTCCGCCGGCGTCGCCCGGCGGAGCCTCCCGGGCCAGGGCGTCCCGCCGCTCCCGCAGGGGGGTGACCAGGCGGGCCAGGTCGGCCCGGCCCTCGGGCGGCGTCGCCCGGAAGGCGTCCCGCAGGCGGGCCAGGAGCGCCTCGGCCTGGGCCAGGTCGTCGGCCGTGGCCCCGCCCGCCACCTCGGCGGCGCCGACCACGCGCGCGAGGGCGGCCACGTCATCCAGCGGCGGGGCGAAGATGGTCACCCGCCCGAGGGTAGCCCCCGGGTCGGACCCCTCCGGGCAGCGGCGCACGCGGCCTGGGTAGTCTCGCGCAATGCGAACTTCCGTCACGATCGCCCTTGCGCTCGCCGCCGCCGCGATCCCCCTCGCCGCCGCCGGCGGCGCCTCGGCCCGTCAGCTTCCCTCGCCCTGCCCGAGCCCGGCCCCGGGATGTGAGTTCACGTTCGTCCCGCCGGGGACCTGGGGTGAGGCCGCCCGGCTCCTCGGCCGGCCCGTCACCTTCCCGCGGACCACCCCGGGGCTCCGCCTCACCAAGGTCACGGTGGCGATCCCCGACGCACCGCCGCCCGAGGAGGAGGAGAACGCGTGCCCGCCGGCCACCGCGGTCACCGGCACCTACCGCGGGGCCGGGCGCTCGATGGTGCTGGTGATCCCCGAGGAGGGCCCCGAGTGCCGCGGCCTGCCCGGCACGCCACGGGCGGTGCGCGTCGGTCGCCTCCCCGGCCAGTACCTCCCCGCGCGCGGGTCCAGGCCGGCCATGCTCATGTGGTCGCGCAACGACACGCTCTATGACATGAGCGCGCGTGGGCTCAGCCTGGCCCAGATGCTCACCATCGCCCGCAGCGTGCGGTAGGGGCTCCGCGACCGCCGGCGCCCTGGGGCCCGGCTGCGCGCCTCGTCGTCGGCGTCCGTCCCGGCGCCGGTTGACGCGGCTGCCACCATCGGAGGGGACGAGAGGGGGATCCGATGGCGACCACGACACCCGGCCACGCCGCCCGCATCACCGACGAGGTCACCTCGTGGCCCGGGGTGACGGCGGCGCCCCACCGCTTCGGCGGGGTCGAGTTCCGCGTCGGCCGCCGCGAGCTCGGCCACCTGCACGGCGACCGGCTGGCCGACATCCCGTTCCCGGTGCGCATCCGGGACGAGCTGATCGCCGAGGGCCGCGTGGAGCGCCACCACCGGCTTCCGGACTCGGGCTGGAGCAGCCGGCGCATCCGCACCGACCAGGACGCCGACGACGTGGTGGCGCTGCTGCGCATGAACTACGACCGCGCCACGGGGGGGCGTCGCTAGGCTCCCGCGGATGACGACGGTGCGTGCGGAGCCGGCGACGGCGCTCTCGGGGACGGTCGCGGTGCCCCCCGACAAGTCGATCACCCACCGCGCGCTGCTCCTGGCGGCGGTCTCCGGTCGCGAGGTCACGGTCGACCGGCCGCTCGACTCGGCGGACACCGCGGCCACGCTCGGCGCCGTGCGCGCGTGCGGGGTGGACGCCGAGGGCGCGCTCGGGGACCGCGTGCTGATCCGCGGCCGCGGCCTTCGCGGGCTGCGCCCCCCGCCGGCGGTCGACTGCCAGAACGCGGGCACCCTCATGCGCCTGCTGCCCGGGCTGCTGGTGGGCCAGGGCGGCCACCACGTGGTGCTCGACGGCGACGACTCGCTGCGCCGCCGGCCCATGCGCCGCGTGGCCCGGCCCCTGCGGGCCATGGGGGCCGAGGTCTTCACCGCGCCGGGCGGGACGCCGCCGCTGGTGGTGGTGCCGGGCCGTCCGCTCCGGGGGGTGCGGCAGGACCTGGAGGTCGCGAGCGCCCAGGTGAAGAGCGCCATCCTGCTGGCCGCCCTGTTCGCCGAGGGTGAGACCTGGGTGCACGAGCCGGCCCCGTCGCGCGACCACACCGAGCGGATGCTCACCGCGGCCGGGGTGGAGGTCCTGCGGGCCCCGGACGGTGCGGTCGGCATCCGCGGCCCGGTGGCCGGGATCGACCTGCCCGACCTGCGGGTCCCCGGCGACCCGTCGTCGGCCGCCTTCCACCTGGTGGCCGGCGTGCTGCGTGCCGGCCCCGAGGTCCGCCTGACCGGCGTCAACCTCAACCCGGCCCGCACCGGGCTGCTCAGGGTGCTCGCCCGCATGGGCGCCCGGGTCGCGGTGGAGCCCGGCCCCGACGTGGCCGGGGAGCCGGCGGGCGACCTGGTGGTGCGGCGCGCCGGCACCCTCCAGGCCACCGAGGTCGCCCCCGAGGAGGTCCCGGCGCTCATCGACGAGCTCCCGCTGGTGGGCCTGCTCGGGGCCCTCGCGGCCGGGACCACCGTGGTCCGGGGCGCCCAGGAGCTGCGGGTGAAGGAGAGCGACCGCATCGCGACCGTCGTCGGGGCGCTCCGTGCGCTCGGCGTGCGGGCCGAGGAGCGCGAGGACGGCTTCGCGGTCACCGGCGCCCCGCGCCTTCGCGGCGGTGCGGTGGACGCCGGGGGCGACCACCGCCTGGCCATGCTCGGGGCGGTGGCCGGCCTGGTCAGCGACGAGGGCGTCACCGTGACCGGCTTCGACGCGGCGGCGGTGAGCTACCCGGGGTTCGCCGCGGACGTCGCGGCGATCGGCGGGCGGATCGGATGATCGTGGCCATCGACGGGCCGGCCGGCGCGGGCAAGAGCACGGTGGCCCGGGCCCTGGCCCGGCGCCTCGGCCTCGGCTACCTGGACACCGGCGCGATGTACCGCGCGCTGACCTGGCTGGCGCTGCGTGAGGGCGTCCCGGCCGCCGACGGCGCCGCCCTCGCGGCCCTCGCCCGGGCCGAACCCGTGTCGCTCACCGCCTCCGATGCGGGTCTCCGGGTGGAGATCGCCGGGGCGGACGTCAGCACGGCCATCCGCCGCCCCGAGGTCACCGCCCGGGTGTCGGAGGTGTCGGCCCACGCGGGGGTGCGCCGCGAGATGGTGGCCCGTCAGCGCGAGATCATGGCCGCCGGCGGCTGGGTGGCCGACGGCCGCGACATCGGGAGCGTGGTGTGGCCCGAGGCCGAGGTGAAGGTCTTCCTCACCGCGAGCGGCGAGGAGCGGGCCCGCCGGCGCCTGTCCGACCTGGAGGGCATGGGGGTCGCGGCGAGCCTGGACGAGGTGCGCGCCGACGTGGAGCGCCGCGACGCCCTGGACTCGGGCCGCGCCGAGAGCCCGCTCATCGTGGCCCCGGGGGCGGTCGTGGTCGACACGTCCGACCTCGACGTCGAGGGGGTCGTGGACCGCGTGGCGGGGCTGGTGGAGGCCGCGGCGCGGTGAGCGACGGCGGGCCCGAGACCCCGCGCATCCGCCGGTGGGCCTGGGAGCCCTCCCGGGTGCTGATGATGCCGTGGCTGTTCGGCCCCATGCGCTTCCGGGTGCGGGGGCGCGAGCACATCCCGCGGCGCGGCGGGGTGCTGGTGGTGAGCAACCACGTCTCGCAGGCCGACCCGCCGCTGGTCGGCTACGCCACCATCCCGCGGCGGAGCTACTACATGGCGAAGTCCGAGCTCTTCCGCATCCGCGGCCTCGCCTGGTACATCCGCGCGCTCGGCGCCTTCCCGGTGGTCCGGGGGAGCCCGGACCGCAACTCCATCCGCATGGCCCGGGACCTGCTCGCCCGCGGCGAGTGCGTGATCATGTTCCCCGAGGGCACCCGGACCACGAGCGGGCACCTGCGCCCGGGCTTCCCCGGGGCGGGCCTGCTCGGCCTGGAGCCGGGCATCACGATCGTGCCGGCGGCCATCTGGGGCAGCCAGCATCCGTTCGGCCCGGTGCGCGTGCGGTTCGGGCCCCCGGTGCGGGTCGACGACCTGGGCTCCGGGCCGCGCGGCCGGCGCGCCCAGGTGGTCACCGACCGGATGATGGCGGCCATCGCCGCGCTGGTCCCGCGCGTGGGCGGGCCGGCCCAGGACCCCCCGTCGGGCAGTGCGACGCTCCCGCCCCGTCGCTAGCATCGCGCCCGTGCGCCGGACCGCCCGCATCCTGCTCGCCTCGCTCGCGCTCACCGTCCCGGTCGCCGGCCTGGCCGCCTGCGGCGGCGGCGACGACGGCGAGGCCGCGACGACGGCGGCGGGCCAGGCCGCCACCGCGGCGCCGGTGGCCGAGGTGAAGGCCGCGGTCGAGCAGGCGAGCGGCCTCACGCTCACCGAGGCCCCGGTCCCCGCCGGCGCCGCCGGCGTGGCCGCGGTGCTCACCAGCGGCCCCGACGAGGTCGCCGGTCAGCGCCTGGTCATCGCGATCGCCCCGCAGGGGGGGACCGTGGACCTCACCGAGGAGACCAAGGCGGCCCTGGGGCCGCTGGCCGGCATCGACGTGGATGCGACCGGGGTGAGCGGCTTCGGGTCGCGGGTCATCAAGGGCGCCGGGGACCCCGTCGCGCTCGTCTACCTGGTCGTGGCCCCCTCCCGGGAGGACCTGGCGGCGGTCGACCGGGGTGACGCCATCAAGCAGGCGCTCGCCGGCTTCGGCTACACCGACTCCTAGCCGGTCAGCGGGACGGTCACCTCCCGCCGGGAGACGGTCGCCCCGGTCACCGCGAGCCGCACGCCCAGCGCGGTCTCGACCCGGATCACCAGCCGCGTGCGGGGCGCGAAGGTCCGGGCCCGGGCCGGCACCGCGATGCAGAGCACCCGGGTGGCCGGTCGCGTGAAGCGCGCCCGGGCCTGGCCGAAGAGCCGGAGGGACCGGATGCCCGAGAACACCCGCACCGTCACGGTCGCGGGCCGGAGGGCCCGCGCCCGGACGTTGACGCACTTCGCCGTGCGCAGCGAGGTCCGGGTGAGCCGTCCCGGCACGGTCAGGCGGGCGGCCCCGACCGTGAGGGCGCGGGGCGAGGGGATGAGCGGCGGGGCCGCCGGCGGGGTGGCCGCGATCGGCGCCGGGGGCGGGGGCGGCGGCGCCGGCACCGGGTCGGCGGGCGGCGGCGTGACCACCGGCGGGGCCGGAGGGGCGGAGATGACGATGGGCTGGGTGCGCGATGCCTGACGCCCGGCGCGGTCGGTCACCGTCGCGGTGACCGGGTAGGTGCCGGGCATCGCCCAGGCGTGGAACGTCGGCGTGCCGATCGCACCGGTGAGGTCCCCGAAGGAGAACAGCACGTTCTGGACCCCCGACCAGGCGTCGGTCCCCGGCATGCTCATGGCGACCGGCTCGCCGGCCACGGCGGCCGCGGGCACGTCCAGGGCGCCCGCCACGGGATCCTCGAGGTCCCGGAGCGCCGACTCGACCGCCCACGGGTTCGTCCCCCGCAGCCAGAGCGCCACCGCGTTCCCCGAGGGCACGGCCACGACGCGGGGCTGGAAGGTGTTCGTGCCGGCGGCCGAGAGCAGGTCGGCGCCGGGCGTCCAGGCCAGGGTGTTCGGGGCGCCGTCGCCGCGGGTCGCGAACCGGATCGCGTCCACCGCGTCGTCGGCCCACACCGCGATGAACCCCGAGCCGTGGGCGCTGACCGCCGGGACGCCGCTGTCCACTCCGGGCGTCGAGAGCGGCTGCGTGGCGCCCCCACGCCCCGTCGGCGGCCAGGATCACGCGGGCCTGGGCCGACTCGAGCCCCGGGGTGGACGTGTCGGTCCGCCACACCGCGGCGGCCGTGCCGTTGGGGGTCATCGCGACGCGCGGCTCGCGCTTGCCGAAGGCGGCGCCGGAGACGACCTCCAGGGGGTTCGCGAAGGCGCCGGCGGCCGTCGTCCGCCGCGCCGAGACGATGCTGGTCCGGGTCACGGCGGGGTCGGGGTCGACGTCCTGCTCCCAGACCGCGGTGGCCCGCCCGCTGGGATCGACCGCCACGCGGGGGCTGAAGGTCGCCGCCGCGGGGTCCGACACCTGGTCCACGGTGCCCTGCGCCGGCCAGGCGCCGCCGGCCGGCCGGCGCATCGCCTGGATGCCGCTGCCGGAGCGCGCCCAGACCACCGTGATGCTCCCGGCCTGGTCGATCGCCGCGTCCTTCGGTGCGGCGTTGAAGCCGGCCGCCGAGAGCGCCGCCCCGCCGCCCCAGACCCCGGTCGCCGGGCTCCGCGTGATGGCACGGGTCACCAGGTCGTCGGATGCGGCGGGGCCGGTGTCGAGGGAGTAGAGCAGCGTCGCCGCGCCGGACGGCTCGAACAGCACCACCGGCCCGCGGGCGAGCGCGGTCGCATCGACCCCGGCGGTGGCCGACTGCTGCGCCTGCCAGGGGCCTCCGGCGGGCCGGAACCGCGTCGCGATCTCCTCGTTCGGCGCGGTGAGGTTGCGGGCCCACACCACGATGACGTCGCCGTCGGCGTCCACCGCCACGTCGAGGGGGCGGGTGCCGTTCTGCAGGCCCGATCCGATGGTCTCGGGCGCCCCCCACGGGCCGCCCGGCGGCCGGACGGCGGCGACGACGTCGGTGCCCGGGCCGTCCCAGGCGGCGGCCATCCATCCGGAGGCGTCGGCGGCCAGGGCCAGGTCGTCCGCGTCGGCCGGCGGGGCACCTGCTCGGACGGCGTCCAGTTCGGGGCCACGCCCAGCGCGGAGGGCGTGGCCACTCCGAGCACCCCGAGCGCCGCCAGGAGCCGTGCTCCGCGCATGCCGCCCCCCGGGGTCTGCCGACGATCGAGGCAGCATCGTATGGAAGATCAGGCGAATCGAGCCCGCGGGTTCCCTCAGAGCGTCCAGGGGGCGGGCCCGAACACCGCGCCCATCCCGCCCGGGCCGGCCCTGAGCACCCGGGCGGCCAGGCGCCGCGAGCGGGCCTCCTCGGCCAGACGGGCGGCCAGCGCCGGGTTGCCGGCGCGCGCCGCACGCTCCGCGCGGCGCTCGACGCGCTCGGCGTCCATCTCCAGGCGGGTGGCCATGCGCGGGTCGGGCACGGGGACCTCCGCCCTCCGCATCGGGAGGCGTCGCGGGCGGAAGGAGGTCCCGGGCACCCCCGGCGGCAGGGGAAGGGCGCTCCATGCGCGAAGATCGCGTCCATGCGCCCCCTCGCCCTCGCCGCCCTCGGCCTGCTCGCCGCCGCCGCGCCGGCCGCCGCCGCCCCCGGCTTCGCCGCCCGGGTCACGCCCATCCCGTCCGACGCCCGCGAGCGCATGACCCCCTCGGCCTGGCGCCCGGGCTGCCCGGTGGGCCTGGAGGACCTGCGCTGGGTGCGGATGCGCCACTGGGACTACCAGGGGCGGGTGCGGACCGGGGTGCTCGTGGTCCACGAGGACGTGGCCCCCGACGTCGTCCGGGTCTTCCGCGACCTCTTCCGGGCGCGGTTCCCCATCCGCCAGATGCGCCCGATCGAGGCCTACGGCGGCAGCGACTTCGACTCGATCGAGGCCGACAACACCTCCGCGTTCAACTGCCGCGCGGCCACCGGGTCGCGCAACTGGTCCCAGCACGCCTACGGCCGGGCGATCGACGTGAACCCGATCCTGAACCCCTACGTCGAGGCGGGTGGGCGGGTGTACCACCGCGGGAGCCGCGCCTACGTCGACCGGCGCCCGCGGCCGGGGATGGCCGTCGAGGGGGGCGCCCTGGTCCGTGCCTTCGACGCCGCCGGCTGGGAGTGGGGCGGCCGCTGGAACGGCGTCAAGGACTACCAGCACTTCTCGAGCGACGGGGGCTGAGCCCGGCCGGCGCTCAGGCCCGCCAGTGCTCCCGGTGGACCACGTCGGTGAACGGGCGCCGGGCCGGGGCGCGCAGGGGCCGCAGCGGCCGGTCGGCCGGGTACCCGAGGGGGATGAGCCACGCCAGGGTGCGGTCCGGCGGGTGGCCGAGGAGCGACCGGGCGAGGTCCTGGTCGGCCACCGCCGAGTGCCCGCTCCCGATGCCGAGGTCGGCGGCCGCCACCATCATCGCCATGGTCGCCTGCCCGAGGTCGTAGTGGATCGAGGCGATCTCGCGCGGGTCGTCCGATCGCGGGGCGATGAGGGCGACGGTCGCCGCCGAGGTCGCGACCGGCCCCGCCCCGATCCACACGCCGGCCAGGCGCCGGAGCGCATCGCGGCCGGTCACCACCACGAAGTCCCAGCGCTGCAGGTTGCGCGACGACGGCGCGCGCCGGCCGGCCTCCAGGATGCGGTCGAGATCGCCCGGCGCGACCGGCCGGCCGTCGAAGGCCCGCACGTTGCGGCGGGCGCGGATGGCGTCCCAGGTCTCCATGGGGCGAGGGTAGCCGGGCAGGATCCCCCTGACGGCCGAACCCCGAGGAGGATCCGATGGCCAACGACCTGACCCGCTCCGTCCACGTCGAGGCCCCGCCCGCGGCGGTCTGGGCGCTGGTGGGCGACCCGGCCCGGGTGCCGGACTGGTTCCCGCCCATCACCGCGTGCGCCGTGGAGGGCGACCTGCGGCGGGTGACGACCGCGCAGGGCATGACGCTCGTGGAGCGCCTGACCGACCGCGACGACGCCGCGATGACCTACGCCTACTCGGTCGTGGAGGGCAACCCCAGGCTCGCCACGCACCGGGCGTCGATCACCGTGACGGCCGCGGGCGAGGGCGCGCGGGTGGACTGGCGCCAGCAGGCCACCTCCGGCGATCCGGAGTTCGATCTGGAGCGGCGCCTCGGACGGGTGATGGAGTCGGGTCTCGCGAACCTGAAGGCGGTCATCGAGGGCGCCGGGTGACCGTGACCTCGCCCACCCGGCCGTCGGGCCCGAGCGCGAAGCGGGTGACCTCCAGGCGTCCGGGGGCGCGGCGGGTGACCAGGCACGCCGCCGGGCGGCAGCGGACCGGGTGGGCGGCGGCGAGTGCCGCCCGGGCGGTCCCGGCGCCCGCGCCCCGGCGGGTGCGGTACCGGGGGTCGGCGGTCGCGACGACCCGGGCGCCGGACGAGGCCTCCGGGGTGGGGAAGGTGACGACCAGGCCGGCGCGCCGGTAGCGCACCCGCTCGCCCGGGAGGGGGATCCCGCCCCGCTCCGGCGGCAGGCGGGCCACCACCACCCCGGGGCCGACGCGCGACTCGACCACCGCACGCTCGTCGCCCACGGCCACCGGGCCGATGCCGGCGCCGAGCACGATGAGCAGCGCGGTGACGGGCTCCATCAGGGCCCCGTGGGGCTCAGGACCACCGGGATCACGTTGCGGACCGGGGGCCGGCCCTCGCCGCCCGATGGGTCGTCCTCCTGGACCTCGAGGAGCGCGACCTGCTGCTCGCCGACCCCGTAGGACACCTCGGCGCGGAACGGCTGCGGGCCGTCGACCGACCCGCCGGTGGCGGCTCCGCGCACGAGCTCGCGGCCCTGGGCGTCGACCAGGCGCCAGGGCACGTTGCCCTCGAAGGAGCGGGCGCAGCCCTCAAGCGCGAAGCCCGAGGTCACCCGCTCCCCGGGCACGGGCCGGGTCACGAACACGAACCCCAGGTCGGCCGGCGCCCCGGCGCAGGGGTCCGACCCGCCGCCGCCCACCGTCTCGGTCACCGTCGTGGTGTCCCCGCCACCGCAGCCGGCCAGGGCGAGCGCCCCCAGGCCGATGGCCGCCATCGCCGCGATCCCGCGCATCCCGCCTCCCCTGGGCCGATGTGGGCCGATCCTATTCGCCGGGCGCCTGGTCTACGCTCACCCGATGCCCGAGCCCCCCGATCCCCAGACCCCGCCGCGCCGCCGGCACGTGCGCGACCGCCCCGCGCCGGCCGGATCCACGGTGGCGGCCGGGCAGCCGGTGGTGGTGATCGTGGGCTACCCCAACGTCGGCAAGTCCACGCTCTTCAACCGCCTGAGCGGCCGCCGCGACGCGGTGGTCGACGCCATGCCCGGGGTCACCCGCGACCGCCGGCAGGCCGGCGCGGACTGGAACGGGCGCGCGTTCCAGCTGGTGGACACCGGCGGCATCGACGAGGCCGACCCCACGCCCATCGGCCGCCAGGTGGCCGCCCAGGCCGCCCGGGCGGTGGAGGACGCCGACCTCATCCTGTTCGTGGTCGACGCGACGGCCGGGGCGACCGCCGGCGACCTGGAGGTGACCGAGCGCCTGCGCCGCTCCGGCCGCCCCGTCGTGGTCGTGGCCAACAAGTGCGACAACGAGCGCGCCGAGCTGGAGGCGCAGGCGCTCTGGGGCCTGGGGATCGGCGACGTCATCCCGGTGTCGGCGCTGCACGGGCGGGGGGTGGGGGACTTCCTGGACGAGCTGGTGGCCCGCCTGCCCGACGCCCCCGAGCACGACCTGGAGCGCACCTCGCCGCCGGCGCTGTGCATCATGGGCCGGCCGAACGTCGGCAAGAGCTCGATCCTGAACGCGCTGCTCGGCGAGGAGCGGGTGGTGGTGCACGACGTGCCCGGGACCACGCGCGACCCGGTGGACACCCTGATCGAGGTGGACGGGCGCGAGGTGGTGCTCATCGACACCGCCGGCCTGCGCCGCCGCGGGCGGATGCGCGAGGGCGTCGAGCACTACTCGCAGATCCGCGCCCTGCAGGCCGCCGAGCGCAGCGACGTGGCGCTCGTGGTCTGCGACGCCACCGAGGGGGTCACCGACGCCGACCTCGGGGCGGTGGACCAGGCGGCCAAGGCCCACTGCGCCACGCTGCTGGTGGTCAACAAGTGGGACCTCGCGCAGCCCGACCTGGACCAGCTGCACGGCCGCGCGCGGCGCAAGAGCCGGCAGCGGCCGCCGATCGAGGTCTGCTCGGCGGTCACCGGGGAGGGGCTGCACCGGATCATCCCGGCGGCCCTCCGGCTGTATGAGAAGGGCCGCAGCCGCATCCCCACCGGGAAGCTCAACACCGCCCTGCGCGAGCTCGCCGAGGAGCGGCCCGGCCCGCGCAAGGGCAAGCGGCGCCTGTCGCTGCGCTACCTGGTCCAGACCGGGGTCGCGCCGCCGACCTTCCGCCTGGACGTCAACGACCGGTCGCTGATGACCCGCGACTACGGCTTCTGGCTCGAGAACCGGCTGCGCGAGCGCTTCGGCCTCGACGGCGTCCCCCTGATCATCGAGGTGCGCACCCGGTGAGCGCCGCCGGGCGCGTCGTGGTGGTCGGGGGCGGCTCGTGGGGCAGCGCCTTCGCGCGCCTGGTCGCGCTGCACGGCGACGCCGTGACGCTGGTCTGCCGCACGTCCGGGCAGGCCGCCGAGATGGCGGCCACCCGCCGCAACGCCGCCTACCTGCCCCAGCTCAGCCTGCCGCCCTCGGTGCAGGTCACCGCGCTGCAGGACCCGGCCGCCCTCGCCGGCGCCGGGCTGGTCGTGCTCGCGCTCCCGAGCCGCGCCGTGCCCGAGGCGGGGGCGTGGCTCACCCCCCGCCTGCCCGCCGGGTGCGGGGTGCTCTCGCTCACCAAGGGGCTCGAGCCGGGCACCGGCCGGCGCCTCTCGGACGCGTGGGCGGCGCTCCTGCCCCCGGGCACCCCCTTCGCGGTGCTCTCGGGGCCGAACCACGCCGAGGAGGTGGCCCTGGGCCAGCCCTGCGCGGCGGTGGTGGCCGGCGAGCCGGACCTCTGCGCGCGCGTGCAGGACCTGCTCACCGGCCCGCGCTTCCGGGTCTACGTGAACGGCGACCTGCTGGGCGTCGAGGTCTGCGCCGCGGCGAAGAACGTGATCGCGGTCGCGGCGGGCATGAGCGACGGCCTGGGGTTCGGCGACAACGCCAAGGCCGCCCTGCTCACCCGCGGCCTGGCCGAGATGACGCGCCTGGGCACCGCCCTCGGGGCGTCGGCCGCCACGTTCCGCGGCCTCGCGGGGATGGGCGACCTGGTCGCCACCTGCACCAGCCGCCACTCGCGCAACCGCATGGCCGGCGAGCTCATGGCGCAGGGGGTGCCCGCCGCCGAGATCGAGGGGCGCCTCCACCAGGTGGTCGAGGGCCTCGCGACGGTCGGCGGCCTGCTCGCCCGGGCCGACGAGGCCGGGGTGGAGCTGCCCATCTCGCGCGAGGTCGAGCGGGCCGCGTTCGCCGGCCGGCCGGCGGCCGAATGCCTCGCCTCGCTCATGTCCCGCGCGCCCGCCGCGGAGGAGTAGGCCGAGGGGCTCATGCCGCGGCCCCCGGCGGCCGAGGAAGTGGTGACCGGTGTCGGCACGGCTTCTTCACCGAGCCTTTACCCGGGCTGCCCGGGGCGCGCCGTGACCCCGGGTACCCTCGGAGACGTCCCACCCACCGCCGGCGCGCGGCGCCCATGGCCGACGCGCCCTTCCGACCACACCCCAGGAGGTCCTCCAGGATGCATACGATGCCCCTCGCCCGGACCCGCGGGCGAGCCTGGGTCCTCGTCGCCCTCCTGCTCGCGCTCGGCACGGCGCTCGTCGCGGCCGGCTGCGGCGGCGGCGACGGCAGTCAGTCGGGCTCCTCCGCCGGGGCGGCCGCCGACTACGTCCCGGCCACTGCACCGATGTACTTCGAGGTCTCGACCGACACGGCCGGGGCCCAGTGGACCCAGCTCATCGCCCTGGCCAAGAACTTCCCGGCCTACCCGGACATCGAGAAGCAGGTCCGTGAGGGCCTGAGCTCCGGCAACGTGGACTTCGAGCGCGACGTGCGCCCGCTGCTCGGCGGCAAGGCGGCCCTCGCGATCCTCCAGGTCCCCGACGTCCAGCAGGCCGTCGACCAGCTCCCGGTGCCCGGCGCGACCACCTCGGCCGCCCCGTCGCGCGCCGCGGAGGAGCAGCACGTGCTGGTCGTGGTGGAGATCGCCACGGGCAAGCGCGCCGAGGTCGAGGCGCTCATCACCCGCGGCGCCGACAGCGCCAAGAAGACCGGCACCCGTGACGGCGCGAGCCTCTACACCGACGGCGACGACATGTTCGCGGCGGTCACCGACGACGCGCTGCTCATCGCCTCGACCCAGGGCGACCTGAACGCGGCGCTGGACGCCAAGAAGGGCGGCTCCGGCCAGCAGCTCGCCGGGAGCGACCGCTTCAAGTCGGCGCTCGGCGCCCTGCCCGACGGCCCGTTCGTCCAGGGCTTCGTGGACATCGCGGCGTTCACCAAGGCCGTCCTGGCCGGGACCCCGCAGCTCGCCCAGCTCGGCGGGCAGCTCCCGCAGACCGGCGCCATGGCCATGTCCCTGGCCGCCGAGGAGAACGGCGTGCGGATGAAGGCCGTCATCATCGACGCGCCCGAGGCCGCCCAGCAGGGCACCTTCACGCCGGAGCTCGTCAAGCAGGCCCCCCAGGACTCCCTGGTCTACGTCGGCTTCGCGAACCTGGCCGGCACCGTCCAGCAGAGCATCGGCCAGGTGCAGGGCGCGAGCCCGGAGGTGCAGCGGCAGCTCCAGGCCTTCGCGACCCAGCTCGACCAGCTGATCGGGGTCAACCTCGACGAGCTCAAGGCCCTCACCTCGGGTGAGCACGCCGTGGTGGTGACCAAGGGCTCGCCGGTCCCGACCGTCGCGCTGGTGCTCGAGGTCGAGGACGGCGCCAAGGCCAAGGCCACGCTCGACAAGCTCGCGGTCTCGGTGCCGCGCGCGCTGACCCAGTTCGGGCAGGCCGCGGATCTTCCGGCCTGGAAGAACGTCACCGTGGGCGGCGTGACCATGCGTCAGCTCCCGCTCTCCCCGCAGGCCGGCGTGGTCTACGGGGTCAAGGGGAACACCGTCGTCATCGGCACCCTGCCCGACGGCGTGGCCGAGATCCTCGAGCCGACCACCACCCTCGACCAGGACGCGGCCTTCAAGGCGGCCAGCGCCGGCATCGCCGGTCAGGACGTCGCCGGGCTCTTCTGGCTGAACATCGAGGAGGGCCTGCCCCTGCTCGAGGCGGCCGGCGCGTTCGAGGGCGCCGACGGCCAGCAGGCGCTGGACAACCTGCGGCCGGTCAAGAACGTCGTCGCCTGGAGCACCGGCGGCAGCGAGCCCACGTTCGAGGCCTTCGTGACCATCACGAAGTAGGACCGCCGCTCGTGCGGTGCGGCGAGCGCCGCGGCCCGGGTCCCCGGGTCGCGGCGCTCGCCGGTTTTGCAGGCATTTCGCGCGCGCCGGCCGGTCGCCGCGGTGGCGGTTGGTATGCTCGCCGTCGTTTCCGTCCCGGTCCCGACCCGGCAGGTGAGCCCCGGCATGCGTCAGTTCCTCTTCACGTCCGAGTCCGTCACCGAGGGCCACCCGGACAAGATCGCCGACCAGATCTCCGACGGCGTGCTCGACGCCATCCTCAAGGACGACCCGCTGGGCCGGGTCGCCTGCGAGACGATGGTGACCACCGGGCAGGTGGTGGTGGCCGGCGAGATCTCGACCTCCACCTACGTGGACATCCCCCGCGTGGTGCGCGACACGGTCCGCCGCATCGGCTACACCCGGGCCAAGTTCGGCTTCGACGCCGACACCTGCGGCGTCTCGGTGGCCATCGACGAGCAGAGCCCCGACATCGCCCAGGGCGTGGACTCGGCCTATGAGGAGCGCGCCCGGGAGGGCGAGGACGCCTACGACCGCCAGGGCGCGGGCGACCAGGGCCTCATGTTCGGCTACGCGAGCGACGAGACGCCCGAGCTCATGCCGCTCCCGATCACCCTGGCCCATCGCCTCTGCGAGCGGCTGGCCGCGGTGCGGCGCAACGGCATGCCGTATCTCCGCCCCGACGGCAAGGCCCAGGTCACCGTGGCCTACGAGGACGGCCGGCCGGTCGGCGTGCAGACCGTGGTGGTCTCCACCCAGCACCAGCCGGACATCCCGAACGACCTGCTGCGCGACGAGGTGACCCGGCAGGTCATCAAGCCGGTGCTCGAGGACTTCGGGGTCTGGCGGGAGGACATCCTGCGCTACATCAACCCCACGGGCAAGTTCGAGATCGGCGGCCCGATGGGCGACTGCGGCCTGACCGGGCGCAAGATCATCGTCGACACCTACGGCGGCATGGCCCGCCACGGCGGCGGCGCCTTCTCGGGCAAGGACCCGAGCAAGGTCGACCGCTCGGCCGCCTACGCGGCCCGCTGGGTGGCCAAGAACGTCGTGGCGGCCGGCATGGCCCGCCGGTGCGAGGTCCAGGTGGCCTACGCCATCGGCGTCGCCCGCCCGGTGTCGGTGATGGTCGACTGCTTCGGCACCGAGACCCTGCCGGTGGAGCGGATCGAGGAGTGGGTCAAGGAGCGGTTCGACCTGCGCCCCGCCGCGATCATCGACGCGCTCGACCTGCGCCGGCCGATCTACCAGAAGACCGCGGCCTACGGCCACTTCGGCCGCACCGACCCGGACTTCACCTGGGAGCACACCCACATCGGGCAGGAGCACGCCGGCCGCATGGCGGCGGGCGCCTCGGCGTAGCCGACCCCGCGCTCTTCCCGGACCCCGGGCCCGCCCCCGCGCCGGCGGGGGCGGCCCAGGTCCTGCCCCTGGTCCCGGTCCGCGCGCTCGACCGGGCCCTGGACTACGCGGTGCCGGCCCACCTGCACGACCGGGCCGTGCCCGGCGCGCTGGTGGCCATGCCGCTCGGGCGGCGGGCGGTGCTCGGCGTGGTGATGGGCCGCGCCGCGGCCACCCATGACGGCACGCTCGCGGGGCTCCACGGGGTGGTCGACGCGCCTCCGGTCCCCCCGGAGCTCCTGGATCTCGCGCGGTGGGTGGCCCGGTACTACCTGGCGCCGCTCGCAGCGTGCGTGAGGCTCGTCCTCCCGCCGGGGGCCGAGGGGGCGCTCAGGCGCGGGCCGGGCGGAGAGTGGCACCTGGCCGCGCCCCGGCCACCCGCGGCCCCGCGCCTGGTGGTCACGCTCCCCCGCGGGGCGCCCGCCCCCTCCGGGGCGCGCCGGCAGGCGGTGGTCGCCGCCCTCGCCGCGGCGGGCGGGGCCATGCCCGCGGCCGACCTGGTCCGCGCCGCCGGCACCACCATGCCGACGCTCCGGCGCATGGGCGCGGCGGGGGAGATCGACCTGGCCGCGGTGGCGCCCGACCGGTCCGGACTGGACTGGTTCGGCGCCGGGCCGCCCGAGGCCGCGCGCGTCCCCGACCCGACCCCCGCGCAGGCGGCGGCGGTCGCGGGGGTCGTGCGCGCGATGGACTCCGGCGGCGGTGCGGTGCTCCTGCACGGGGTCACCGGCTCGGGCAAGACCGAGGTGTACCTGCGGGCCATCGAGGCGGCCCGGGCGCGGGGGCGCACGAGCCTGGTGCTGGTGCCCGAGATCGCGCTCACCCCGCAGCTCCTCGGCCGCCTGCGCGCCCGGCTGGGGGACGGGGTCGCGGTCTGGCACTCGGCCCTCGCCCCGGGGGAGCGGGTGGCCGAGGACCGGCGCATCCGCGAGGGCCGCGCCGACGTGGTGCTGGGCGCCCGCAGCGCGGTGTTCGCCCCGCTCGGCGACGTCGGCCTGGTGGTGGTCGACGAGGAGCACGACGCGTCCTACAAGCAGGACGCGACCCCCCGCTACGACGCCCGGCAGGTGGCCTGGCGGCGGGCGCGCGACGCCGGCGCGGTGGCCGTCTTCGGGAGCGCGACCCCGCGCCCGGAGAGCTGGCGGGCGCTGCCCCGGGTGAGCCTGCCCGAACGGGCCGACGGCGCGGTGCTGCCGCCGGTCGAGGTGGTCGACATGCGCACCCAGGCTCCCGGGCCGGTCTCCCGGCCGCTTCAGGACGCCCTCCAGCGGGCGGCCGACCGGGGCGAGAAGGCCGTGCTGCTCCTGAACCGCCGCGGCTTCTCGCGCATGGTGCTCTGCCGGGGCTGCGGGTGGATCGCCCGCTGCCCCGACTGCGACGTCGCGCTGGTGGTGCACGAGGAGCACGGCCGCCCCGACCTGCTCGCCTGTCACCACTGCGGCCTCACCCGCCCCGTGCCCCGGGTGTGCCCGTCCTGCCGCGGGGTCGACGTCGCCCGGCAGGGGTCGGGCACCCAGGGGCTGGAGCGGGCCCTGGGCGCGGTGGTCCCCGGGGTGCCGCTGCTCCGGCTCGACGCCGACACCGCGGGCCGGCGGGGCGCCCTGCCGGCCCTCATCGCCGAGTTCTCGCGGCCGGGCCCGGCGGTGCTCCTCGGCACGCAGATGGTCGCCAAGGGGCACGACCTGCCGGCGATCACGGTGGCCGGGGTGCTCGACGCCGACGCCGCCCTGCAGCACGCCGACTTCCGCGCCGAGGAGCGGGCCTTCTCGCTCATCGTCCAGCTCGCCGGCCGGGCCGGCCGGCGGCGGGGGGAGCCCGCACGGGTCATCGTGCAGGCCTGGGAGCCCGCCGCGCGGGCCGTGCGGCTGGGGGCCGAGCACGCCGTGGAGGTGTTCCTGGAGGGCGAGCTCACGCGCCGCGAGCCCCGCGGCTTCCCCCCGTTCGGCCACCTGGTGCGCATCGTGACCGAGGGCGACGGGCCGGAGGCGGTGCGCGGGTCGGCGGCCGGGATCGCCGCCGACCTGATCGCGGCCGGACCCGATCTTGCGGTGCTCGGCCCCGCCCCGCTCCACCGCCTGCGCGGGCGCACCCGCCGGGCGATCCTGCTGCGCGCCGAGCGCGCCTCCCGGGCGGCCGGCGTGGTCCGCGAGGTGCTCGCCCTGCGGGGCGACGCCGACCACCGCGCCGGCGTGCGCGTCACCGTGGATGTGGACCCCCAGCAGACCTGAGCCTCAGTCGGAGCCGGCGGGAAGGCCGCCGACCACCAGGACGACGAGCGTGACCAGGACGAAGGCCCAGATCACGCCGGCGGCGAGAGCGAGCGCCCATCCCAGCTGCCGGGGCCGGCCCCGCACGAGCACGACGATCGTGCACAGCAGGCTCGCCAGGGCCATGACGAGGGCGAGGGGAGCCGTCGACGGTCCGGTGGTGCGCACGGTGAGGACGATCGCCGGGAGCAGGCCCAGGGCGGCCGCGCCGAGCGCCAGGATCCGGCGCCCGCGGACCGGCGGGGCGGGCGGCGGGGAGGGGGGCGACCCGCCGTGCCCGCTCATGAGCGCGGCGCGTTCCGCGCCCGGCCGTGCGGGCCGGGAGTCGGGATGGGGCGCGGATACGGGTGAGGCGGACATGGCGGCCACCGGTCGGTCGACCCTGCCCCGAGCCTTCCACCGCGCGGTGCCGGTCCCAGCTGGGCGCGGGCCGCGTGTTCCCGGAGGCCGACCCTCGCACCGCGATGTGCGCCCGCCGGTGGGGTACCCTGCCCGCGGTCCGCATCCTCCCGGAGGTTCCCGAATGCCGGTGCCCCGCCTCTTCGAGTCCTACCACGACCCGCGCGAGCAGTGGACGCACACGCTCGCGTCGTTGCTGGCCCTGACCGGGCCGGACACGCGGGCCGCCATGGTCGCGGAGCTCGTCGGCGAGGAGCTCCCGGACACCGAGGGCATGCTGGTGCGCGAGCGGCGGCCCTCACCGGGCGGCGGGGTGGTCGACATCGTCGCCCACGACCCGGCCCGCACCTGGGTGCTCGCGGCCACCACCTCGCTGGCCTTCGGCGGGGCGCCGGGCCCGGCGGTCGCCGCGGCGGCCGCGGCGGTGGGGAACATGGCCGCGCGGGTCATCCCACTCGCGGTCACCGCCGACCGCGTGCCGCCGGCCGACCTCCCCGAGGGCGCGCTGCACCGCTCGTGGCTCCGCGTGCGCGACTGGGTGCAGGAGCGCCCGGAGCGGGGCAACGCCCAGGGGGTCGACCTCGTCCTGCTGCGCGAGGCCGAGTACCTGCTCACCCCGCGGGTGGCCGAGCTCTACCGCCTGGAGGGCCTCATGCCCCTGGTCCCGGCGGCCGTGCGCGAGACGTTCGCCGCCGTCTACTTCGACCTGGAGGCGCTCCACCCGGCGCCGCTGCACGACCTGGCCGGCGCGCCGCGCATCGCGTTCCCGCGCACGGGCGAGCCCGGGGTCGAGATCATCCTCGCCGACGGGGGCCTGCACCTGGCCGTCGCGGCCGAGGGCGGCCCGGGTTTTGCGGCCGACGGCCGGCCGGGCTGGTCGCGGCTGGCGATCGCCTCGCCGGCCGACTGGACCTCGGCCCGCTCCTGGGCGCTCGCCGCGGCCGCCGGGCTGCTGCCGGCGCGGAGGTAGGTGGGCGCCCTCACCCACGGCACCCTCGTCGGCCGCTGGGCCGTCGAGGGGCTGATCGCCCACGGCGGGCAGGCCACGGTCTACCGGGGCCGTCACGCCTCGCTCGGCCGCCCGGCGGCGGTCAAGGTCTTCCACCCCCACGTGTGGGCCGACCCGGCCTTCCGGGTCCGCTTCCGCCGGGAGTGCGACGCCCTGGTCGCGCTGGAGCACCCGCACGTCATCCCGGTCTATGACGCCGGCGAGCATGACGGGCGGGGCTTCCTGGTCATGCGCCTGGCCCGGGGCGGCAGCCTGGCCGACCGGCTGGAGCGCGGGCCGATGGACCCCGCCCAGGCCGCCGCCGTGCTCGCCCAGGTCGCCTCGGCGCTCGACGCCGCCCACGCCGCGGGCCGCCTGCACCGCGACGTCAAGCCCGGGAACGTGCTGCTCGAGGGCGACGGCCACGCCTGGCTCGCCGACTTCGGGGTCGCCCGGCGGATGGCCGCGACCACGCCGACCGGCGAGGGCGAGATCGTGGGCACCATGGGCTACCTCGCGCCCGAGGTGATCGCGGGCGCGGCGCCCACCCCGGCGGCCGACCGCTACGCCCTCGGCGTGGTGGCCTTCGAGGCGGTCACCGGGCGCCGGCCGTTCCCCGACGAGGACGTGGCGAGCCTGCTCTGGGCCCACGTCCACCGGCCGGCGCCGCGCGCGAGCACCGTCCGGCCCGGCCTGTCCCGGGGGGTCGACCGGGCGCTGGCGGCGGGCCTCGGCAAGGATCCGGCCCGCCGGCCCGCCGCCGCCGCCGCCCAGGTCGCGCTGCTCGCCCGGGCCGCGCCGGCCCTCCCCGCGGTCCCCGGGCCGCCGCCGGCGACCACGCCCCGACTGGCCCCGACCGTCGCCCTGCCGCGCCGCGCGCGCCGGCCCCGCGGCCCCCGCCTGGCCCTCGCGACGGTGGCGGCCGGCGCCGTGCTCCTGACCGGGTCCCTGGTCGCCCTGGGCGTGGTCGTGGTGACCGGGCACGACCCGGCGGCCCCGGCCGCCGAGGCCCCCGCCCCGCCGCCCCGCCCCGCCGTGCCGACCCCGGCCGGTGAGGTGACCGGCGTCCCGGCCACGCGTGCCGACACCCCGGGCCTGCCGGCCGGCCGGCCGGCGTCGGCGGCCGGGGTCGACGGCGTGCGGGTCGCGGCGGTCGCCGGCGCCCCCGGCACCCCCGCCCGCGAGGCCGTGGCCCTCGCCCGCGCCGAGCTCGCCGCCCGCGGCTTCGACGTGCGTCCGCTCGAGGCCTCGCAGGGGTCCGCCCCCATCGGCCTCATCGCCGTGGGCGCCGGGGACGTGCTGGGGCTGGGCGAGCAGTGGGCCCTGCTGCTGGTCACCACCGAGGGCGGGGGCGAGGCCGACGCGGTCGCGGTGATGGTCCACGGCACCGGCTGGGACGTGGCCCGGTACGCCGAGCGCCTCGCGGCCTCGCGGCCCGGGGGCGTGCTCGCGGTCTGAGCGTGCTGGAGCTCCGGCCGGTGTGCGAGTGCTGCGGCCGGGCGCTGCCGAACGGGGACCCCGACGCGCGCATCTGCTCGTTCGAGTGCACGTTCTGCGCGACGTGCGCCGAGCGCCTGGGGCCGTGCCCGAACTGCGGCGGGGACCTGGTGCTCCGGCCCACGCGGCCGGCGGGGGCGCTCGCCCGGCATCCGGCCGGGGCGCGCGTGGTGCGGGCCGCGCACCCGGGCTGCGCCCCGGGCTGAGGCGGCCGCGGGGCCGGTGGTACCATCTCGCGCCGTGTCGACCCGCGCCTACGACGACCCGGTCCGCGAGCAGCGGCGCATCGCCGCGCTCGGGCAGATCCGCCAGTTCGGCGACCCGGTCCTCCGCACGCCCGCCGATCCCATCACCACGTTCGACGACGCCCTGCGGGCCGAGGCCGAGCGGATGATCCAGCTCATGGACGAGGGCCGCGGCGCCGGCCTCGCGGCCAACCAGGTCGGCCGGCTGCACCGCATGTTCGTGATGCAGTCGGGCGAGGACGACCCGCCCGAGGTGATCTGCAACCCGGTCATCGCCTGGCGGTCGGACGAGGAGGACGTGGCCCCCGAGGGGTGCCTGTCCATCGGTGAGGTCACGGTCGAGGTGCCCCGGGCCGTCGCGATCCGCGTGGAGGCCCAGGACATCGACGGGCAGCCCTTCACCGCCGAGTACGAGGGCTTCACGGCCCGCGTGGTGCAGCACGAGATGGACCACCTGGACGGGGTCCTCATGCTCGACCGCACCACTCCCGAGCAGCGCCGCGAGGCGCTGCGCGAGCTCCGCTCGGGCTCCCGGTAGGCCCCCCGTGCGGGTCGCCTTCGCCGGCAGCCCGGAGGCCGCCGTGCCGGTGCTGCGCGCGCTGGCCGCCTCCCGGCATGAGGTCGGGTTGGTGGTCACCCGTATGGACAAGCCGAGGGGGCGCTCCGGGCGGCTGGTCCAGACGCCCGTCGCCGACGCGGCCGGCGCCCTGGGGATCCCGGTCATGAAGCCGCGCTCGATCAACCTGCCCGAGCACCTCGACGAGCTGCGGGCGGCCGGGGCCGGCGCGCTCTGCGTGGCCGCCTTCGGGCAGATCCTCCGCGACGAGGTGCTGGCCGGCTGGCCCTGCATCAACGTGCACTACTCGCTGCTTCCGGCCTACCGGGGCGCGGCGCCGGTGGAGCGGGCGCTGATGGACGGGGTCCAGGAGACCGGGGTGACCATCATGCAGATGGACGCGGGGCTCGACACCGGGCCGATGATCTCGGCCGGGCGGATCGCGGTGGGCGGGGAGGAGGACGCCGGGAGCGTGACCGCGCGCCTGGCCGACCTGGCCGGGCCCCTGCTCGTGCGCGCGCTCGACGACCTGGAGGCCGGCCGCCTGGCCGCGACGCCGCAGCCCGGGACCGGGGTGTCGCTCGCGCCCAAGATCACCGAGGAGGACCGGCCCCTGGACCTCACCCGTCCGGCCCGCGTGCTGGCCGACCGGGTCCGCGCGCTCAGCCCCCACATCGGCGCCACGCTCACGGTGGCCGGGCATCCGTTCAAGGTCTGGCGGGCCCGCGTGGTCCCCGACCTGGCGCCGGCCGGGCTCGCCCGCGACGGGGACCGCCTCCTGGCCGGCACCGGGGACGGCGCCCTGGAGATCCTCGAGCTGCAGCCGCCCGGCAAGGGGCGGATGGCGGCGGCCGCCTTCCTGCGCGGCTTCCGTGGCGCGCTCGCGTAGGCCCGTCACCCCGGCCGCCGGCGAGGTCGCGCCCGAGCGGGCGGTGGCCCTCGCGGTGCTGCGGCGGGTGGACGGGGGGGCCTACGCCGACCGGGCCCTCGGCGGCGAGGCCGCGCGCGCCGGGCTCGGGCCGCGCGAGCGCGCCCAGGCCCACCGGCTCGCGTTCGGGGCGGTCCAGATGCGGCGCACCCTCGACTGGCTGGTCGACGGCCACCTGGACCGGCCGGCCGACGTCGAGCCCGCGGTGCGCGACGTGCTCCGCCTGGGCGCGTACGAGATCGCCTTCTCGGACGGCGTGCCCGACCGTGCGGCGGTCGACCAGGCCGTGCGCCTGGCCCGCGCCCTGCCCGGCGGGCCCCGGCGCGGCTCGGCCCGCGGGGGCCTGGTGAACGCGGTGCTCCGGCGGGTGGCGGGCGACGCCCGGGCGCGCCTCGACGGGCTCGACGACGACGATCCGGCGGCGGCCGCGCTGCGCCACTCGTTCCCGGACTGGATCGCCGTGCGCCTGTTCGCCGCACTCGGGCCCGAGGACGCGGTGGGCGTGATGGCGGCCGCCAACCGGCGGCCTGAGTCGGCGCTGCGCTGGAACCCCCTGCGCGGACCCCGCGCCACCCTGCTCGCCGAGCTCCCGGCCTGGCACGGCGACCCGCTGCTCCCCGAGGCGGTCGTGCTCGAGGGGCCGTTCGCCCTGGAGTCCTCGGCCGCCTGGGCCCGGGGCCGGGCGATGGGGCAGAGCCGCGCGTCCATGCTCCCGGCCCGCGCGCTCGACCCCCGCCCGCGCGAGCGCGTGCTCGACCTGTGCGCCGCGCCGGGGGCCAAGGCCACGCACCTCGCGGCGCTCACCCGGAACGGCGCCGAGGTGGTGGCGGTCGAGCTCCACCCGGCCCGGGCGCGCGCGCTGCGCGCGCTGGCGCGCCGGCTCGGCGCGCGGGTGGAGGTGGTCGAGGGCGACGCGCGCACCGTCGCGCTGGAGGGCCGCTTCGACGCCGCCCTGGTCGACCCGCCCTGCACCGGCCTGGGGGTCCTCGCCGCGCGCCCCGACGCGCGCTGGCGCCGGCGCGAGGAGTCGCTCGGCCCCCTCGCCGTCCTCCAGGCGGAGCTCCTCGCCCGCGCCCTGGACGCGGTCCGGCCCGGCGGCCGGGTCGTCTACTCCACCTGCACGCTGCTCCCGGAGGAGAACGAGGACGTGGTGCGTGCCTGCGGGGCGGCGGTGGCGGACCTGACCCCGGCCTTCCCGGGGATGGCGCATCCCGATCTTGCGGGCGCCCTTCGCACCCTGCCGCACCGCCAGGGCACCGACGGCTTCGTCGTCGCCCGCCTGGAGGCGTGAGCGACTACCGTTGGGGCCTGTGACCGCGACCTTCCCGGCCGGTGTGCAGGTGCTCCCCTCGGTGATGTCGGCCGACCTCCTGCGGCTCGGCGCCCAGGTGGACGCCCTCGTCGGTGCGGGCGCCCGCGTCGTCCACGTCGACGTCATGGACGGGCGCTTCGTGCCCAACATCACCCTGGGCACCGGCACCGCGGCCGCGCTCGCCGGGCCGGTGCGCGCCGCCGGGGGGCTGCTCGACGTGCACCTCATGGTCGAGCGGCCGGGCCTCGCGGTCGACCTGTTCGCCCCGCACGCCGGCGCGGTCTCGGTGCACCTGGAGGCCGACCCGCACCCGCACGCGCTCCTCCAGCAGATCCGCGCCCACGGGTGCCTCGCCGGCCTCGCGATCAACCCGGGCACCCCGCCCGAAGCGGTCGCCGAGCTCGTCGACGGGCTCGACTACGTGAACTGCATGGGGGTCAACCCGGGCTTCTCCGGGCAGGCGTACATCGCGACCACCCCGGGGCGCATCGCCCGGCTGCGCGACCTGCTCCCGGACCGGGTGCGCGTCGAGGTGGACGGGGGCATCGGCCCCGCCAACGCCGCCGAGGCCCGGGCGGCCGGCGCCGACCTGATCGTCTCGGCGTCGAGCATCTTCGGGGCGCCCGACCCGGTGGCCGCCTACCGGGGGCTCGTCGCGCTGGTGGGGGCGTGACCGCGCCGGTCGGCGACCTCGAGTACGGCTGGCTGGCCCGGGCGCGCGACCTCGCGCTCCGCGCCCGGGGGCGGACCGGCCCCAACCCGATGGTCGGCGCCGTGGTGGTCCGCGACGGGCGGGTGGTCGGGGAGGGCTGGCATGAGGGGGCGGGCACGCTGCACGCCGAGCCGGTGGCCCTGCGGGCCGCCGGAGACGCCGCGCGCGGCGCCACGCTGGTCTGCACCCTGGAGCCCTGCTCCCACCACGGGCGCACGCCGCCCTGCGCGGAGGCGGTCATCGCCGCCGGCGTCGCCCGGGTGGTGGTCGGCTGCCTGGACCCGCTGGAGCGCGGGCGCGGCCAGGGGGTGCGCGTGCTGGCCGCCGCCGGGATCGAGGTCGCCGTGGCCGGGGGCGAGGAGGCCGAGGCCTGCCGGGCGCTGAACGCCCCGTTCCTCACCTGGGCGCTCACCGGCCGGCCGCTGGTCACCCTGAAGCTCGCGACCTCCCTCGACGGGCGGGTGGCGACCGCCACGGGCGAGACGCGCTGGATCTCCGGGCCCGCCGCCCGGGCCCTGGTCCACCGCTGGCGGGCGGACTCCGACGCGGTCGCGGTGGGCATCGGCACCGCGCTGGCCGACGACCCCATGCTCACCGCGCGCGATCTCGAGGGCCCGGTCCGCCAGCCGGCGCGGGTGGTCTTCGACTCGCTCGCACGGCTGCCGCTCACCTCGGCGCTGGTGCGCTCCGCCGGGCAGGTGCCGCTGGTGGTCCTGGTCGGCGAGGCCGCGCCGGCGGACCGGGTGGCCGCGCTCGCCGCGGCCGGGGCCCAGGTCGTCGCGGCGCCCGGCCCGGGCGGCCGGGTGGGGGTGGACGCCGGCCTCGACGCCCTGGGCGCGCGCGAGGTGCAGTCGCTCTTCCTGGAGGGCGGCCCGGGGCTCGCCGCGGCCTTCCTGGCCGCGCGGGCGGTCGACCGGGTCGAGTGGGTGGTCGCACCCGTCATCATCGGGGGCGACGCCGCGCCGGGCGCGGTGGGCGGGCCCGGGCTCGGACCGCTCGCCGAGGTGCCGCGCCTGGCGGGCGCGACGGTCACCCGGGTGGGTGAGGACGTGCTGGTGAGCGGGCGGCTCAGGCCCCCGCCGGACGCAGGGGGGTGAGCGGGTGTTCACGGGCTTGGTCGAGGAGCGGGGCACGGTCACCGCGCGCGAGGCGGCGCCGGCCGGGGCGCGCCTGGTGGTGCGGGCCGCGCGGGTGCTCGACGGGCTGCGGATCGGCGACTCGGTGAGCGTGAGCGGCGCGTGCCTCACCGTGGTCGACCTGCCCGAGGGGGCGGTCGCCTTCGACTGCGTGCACGAGACGCTCCGGCGCACCGCCCTGGGCGACCTGGCCCCCGGCGATGAGGTGAACCTGGAGCGGGCCATGGCCCTCGGCGACCGGCTGGGCGGGCACATCGTGCAGGGGCACGTCGACGGCACCGGCCGCGTGGCCGGGGCGCGGGCCGAGGGGGCGAGCGTGGTCATGGAGGTGACGGCGCCGCCGGAGGTGCTGCGCTACGTGGTCGAGAAGGGCAGCATCACCGTCGACGGGGTCAGCCTCACCGTGGCCGGGCGCGGCGCGGGGGGGTTCACCGTGGCGCTCATCCCGCACACGATGGAGGAGACGACCCTCGGCCCCGGCGCCGTGGGCCGCCGCGTGAACCTGGAGGCCGACGTCGTGGCAAAGTACGTGGAGGCGCTGGCCGGCCCCTACACGGCCACCCGGGGGGAGCAGTGAGCACGCACACCTCGCACTTCGCGACCATCGAGGAGGCCATCGACGACATCCGCAACGGGCGGATGGTCATCGTCGTGGACTCCGAGGACCGCGAGAACGAGGGCGACCTCGTCATGGCCGCGCAGTTCGCCACCGCCGACGCGGTCAACTTCATGGTCACCCACGCCCGCGGCCTGGTCTGCCTGGCGCTGACCGAGGAGCGTTGCGAGCAGCTCGGCCTCACCCGGATGGTCCGCCGCAACGAGTCGCCCCACGGCACCGCGTTCACCGAGGCCATCGAGGCGCGCGAGGGCGTGACCACCGGCATCTCCGCACCGGACCGGGCCCGCACCATCGCGGTGGCCATCGACCCGAGCTCCTGCCCCGAGGACCTGGTCAAGCCCGGGCACGTGTTCCCGCTGCGGGCCAAGGCGGGCGGGGTGCTCGAGCGGGCCGGGCACACCGAGGCCGCCGTCGACCTGGCGCGGCTGGCCGGGATCATCCCGGCCGGGGTCATCTGCGAGATCATGAACGACGACGGCTCGATGGCCCGGGTCGACGACCTCATCGCCTACGGGGCCGAGCACGGGCTCAAGATGATCACCATCGCCGAGCTCATCGAGCACCGCCGGCACACCGAGCGCCTCATCGAGCGCGGCCCGAGCGTGCGCATGCCGACCCGCTTCGGCGAGTTCACGGCGGTGGGGTACCGATCGATCGTCGACGGCAAGCACCACGTCGCGCTGGTCATGGGCGACGTGGACGGCGCCGAGGACGTGCTGGTGCGCGTGCACTCGGAGTGCCTGACCGGCGACGTCTTCGGGTCGCTGCGCTGCGACTGCGGCGAGCAGCTGGACGCCGCCCTCCAGATCATCGCGGCCGAGGGCGCCGGCGTGCTCCTGTACATCGCCCAGGAGGGCCGCGGCATCGGCCTGCTGAACAAGCTCCGGGCGTATGAGCTCCAGGACGAGGGCCGCGACACCGTCGAGGCCAACCTCGAGCTGGGCTTCCCGGCCGACCTGCGCGACTACGGCATCGGCGCCCAGATCCTCGTCGACCTCGGCCTCACGACCATCCGCCAGCTCACCAACAACCCCAAGAAGATCGTGGGGCTCGAGGGCTACGGCCTGCAGGTGGTCGAGCGGGTGCCGATCGAGGTGCTCCCGGGCGATGAGAACCGCCGGTACCTGGCCACCAAGCGGGAGAAGATGGGGCACATGCTCCACCACCAGGACCTCCGCTTCGGCCTGGACGGCGAGGGCCCCGAGCAGGCCCCCGAGACCGGGCCATAGTGGCGCGCACGGAGCCCGCCGGCCCGGCGCCGGCGCTCGAGAACCCCGACGTGCGGATGGCCGCGGTGGTGGCGGGCTTCCACCGCGAGGTGGCCGGCCGGCTGCTGGACGGCGCCCGGGCCCGCCTCGCCGCGGCGGGCCTGCCCGACCGGCGCCTGGAGGTCGTGTGGATCCCCGGGGCCTACGAGGCCCCGCTCGCCGCCCAGGCCCTCGCCCGCAGCGGCCGCTACGCGGCGGTGCTCGCCCTGGGGGCGGTCATCCGCGGGGAGACCCCGCACTTCGACTACGTCTGCCAGGCCGCGGCCCAGGGGCTCATGCAGGTCGCGCTGGAGACCGGGGTGCCGTGCGCCTTCGGCATCCTGACCACCGACACCGCCGCGCAGGCCGACGCGCGCTCGGGAGGGGCGGTGGGGAACAAGGGCGAGGAGGCGGCCGACGCGGCCGTCGCCATGGTGAACCTGCTCGCGCGGGCGGGGAGCCGGCTCCCCGCGGGGTGAGCCCCTCCGCCCGACGCGCCGGGCTACGAGCCGGAGACGGCCTTCTGGACCTTGCCGCCCTTGAGGCAGCGGGTGCAGACGTAGGCGCGGGTGGGCGTGCCGCCCACCAGGATGCGGACCTTCTGCACGTTGGGGTCGAAGCGCCGGCTCTCCGCTCGCATCGAGTGGGAGCGGTGGTTGCCGAACTGCGGACCCTTGCCGCAGACGGTGCAGACCTTCGCCATTCGGTCCTCCGTCGGGAGATCGCTCGTCGTCGCCTGCGGCGACTCAGGGGACTGACCAGGAACGGAGGCTGTGCCTCCGGGGTGCGGATCCCAAGCATGTCGGCGACCGCAGGACATGGGGCGTACTGGTGGTACGTCCCGTTCCGGGGGTGCCGACAGGCGCCGGGATGCAGCCGCCGGAGGTGCGGCCGGATTCTTGGACAGGCCCTCAGGCCGCGACCCGCGGATGATGCCACGCCGGGGCGCCCGTGACCACACCCGCGGTCGACGAGGTGCCGATCCCGCCGTTCGGCGACGCCCGTTCCGCGCGCTGGGACGCCCCCCCGCCGCCCCACCGGCCGGCGCCCGAGCGCCTCGATGAGCCCATCACGGCGCTCCCGGGGGTCGGGCGGGCCGCGGCCGCGCGGGCCGCGGGGCTCGGCATCCGCACCGTCGGCGACCTGCTGCACCACACGCCCACGCGCTACCTGGCCTACGAGCAGGCCCGGCCGCTCGCGGACCTCGCCGACGGGGAGGAGGCGACGGTGCGGGTGGTGCTCGACCGCATCTCGCTCCGGCCGACCCGCCGGCGCGGCCTCGTGATCGTGCGCGCCCGGGTGCACGACGAGACCGGATCGATCAGCGCGGTGTGGTTCAACCAGGAGTACCTCCTCCAGGTGCTCCATCCGGGGGACCGGCTGCTCCTGCGCGGCAGGGTGTCGGTGCGCCCCGAGCGGCAGATCGGCGTGAAGGCGCACGAGGTCCTGGGCGGCGCCGGGTCGGAGGGGGTGCACACCCAGGGGCTGGTGCCGGTCTACCCGGCCACCGAGGGGTTTCCGGCGCGCCGGGTGCGCGAGCTGGTGGACCTGGCCCGGCCCGACGCCCGCGCGGCCCTCGAGCCCCTGCCGGCCTGGATCCGCGAGCGGCTCGGCCTGCCCGGGGCGGCCGACGCGCTGGTGGCGGTCCACTTCCCCCGCTCGGCCGCCGAGCACCGCGGGGGCCGGCGGCGGCTGGTGCTCGAGGAGCTCCTGGTCCTCCAGCTCGGCCTGGCCGCCGTGCGCCGCTCGGAGGCGACCCGGCGCCGGGCGGCGCCGCTCGCCGGCACCGGGGCGCGCTCCGGCCCGCTCCTGGAGGCGCTGCCCTTCACCCTCACCCGCGAGCAGCGCCGGGTGGTGGCCGAGATCGCCCGGGACCTCGCCCAGCCGGCCCCGATGCGCCGGCTGCTGCAGGGCGAGGTGGGGTCGGGCAAGACGGTGGTCGCGGCGCTCGCGATGTGCCAGGCGGTGGAGGCGGGCGCCCAGGCGGCGCTCCTGGTGCCCACCGAGACGCTCGCCGAGCAGCACCTGCGGACCCTCGACGCGGTGCTCGGGCCCGCCGGCATCCGCCCGGTGCTCGTGACCGGCAGCGTGCCCAGGGGTGAGCGGGAGCGGCGCGAGCTGGCCCTCCGGACCGGCACCGGGGAGGTCGCGGTCGGCACCCAGGCGCTGCTGAGTGAGGGGGTGGGCTTCCACCGGCTGGGGCTGGTGGTGGTCGACGAGCAGCACCGCTTCGGGGTCGAGCAGCGCCAGGCCCTGGCCGACCGGGCCTCGGGGCCGGAGGGGGAGGCCGCCCACCTGCTCTACATGACCGCGACCCCGATCCCGCGCACCCTCGCGTTGACCGCCTACGGCGACCTGCGGGTGTCGACCATCCGCGGCCGCCCCCCGGGGCGCGAGCCGGTGGCCACCCGGTGGGTGCGCGAGGCCGGGCGCGAGGACGCCTACGACGAGCTGCGCGCCGAGCTCCGGGCCGGCCGGCAGGCCTACGTCATCTGCCCGCTGGTGGAGGGCGAGGGGGCGGGGGGGGAGGCCCGCTCGGCCGTCCGCGAGGCCGACCGCCTGCGCGCGGGGCCGCTCGCCGCCTTCCGGGTCGGGCTCGCCCACGGCGCCCAGCGCCCCGACGAGCGGCGGGAGGCGATGCGGGCGTTCGCCGCCGGCGACACCGACGTGCTGGTCGCCACCACCGTGGTCGAGGTGGGCATCGACGTCCCCAACGCCACCGTCATGCTGATCGAGGGGGCCGACCGCTTCGGCCTGGCCCAGCTGCACCAGCTGCGCGGGCGGGTCGGGCGCGGCGGCCACCCGGGGCTCTGCCTGCTCTTCGCCGATCCGGCCACCGAGGACGGGGTCCGCCGCCTGGAGGCCGTCGCCCAGACCACCGACGGCTTCCGCCTGGCCGAGCTGGACCTGGAGATCCGCGGCGAGGGCAGCATCCTCGGCCTGCGCCAGGCGGGCCCCACCGACCTGCGCCACGCGCGCCTGGGGCGCGACCGGCGCGAGCTCGCGCAGGCCCGGCGCGTGGCGGCGTGGACGCTCCAGCGTGATCCGCACCTGACCGGGCCCGAGCACCTGCTGCTGCGCCGGGCGGTGCTCGCGCTCTTCACCGACCTGCCGCGCCTCCTCGACGGATGAGGGTGGTGGCCGGGGGGCTCCGCGGCCGGCGGATCGAGGCCCCGCCCGGGCGGGACACCCGCCCGACGTCGGATCGGGTGCGCGAGGCGCTCTTCGCGATCGTCGGGCCGCTGGAGGGCGAGCGGGTCATCGACCTCTTCGCCGGCTCCGGGGCCCTGGCGATCGAGGCGCTCTCCCGCGGAGCGGGGGATGCGCTGCTGGTCGAGTCCTCGGCCCGCGCCGCCGCGGTGTGCCGGCGCAACCTCGCGGCCCTCGGGCTGGAGGCGCGGGCGCGGGTCGCCGCCCGCGACTGGCGGGCGGCGCTCGCGGCCGAGGCCGCGGCCGGGCGGCGGTACGACTTGTGCCTCATCGACCCCCCGTATAGCCTCCTGCCGCGGATCGCGGGCCCGCTCGCGAGCGCGATCGCCCCCATCGTGGCCCCCGGGGCGACGATCTGCGTGGAACATGCGCGCGCGCGGGGCGGGCCGACGCCCGAGCCCCTGGAGATCAACCTGCCCATCGCCGAGCGCATCACCCGCCACTACGGTGACACCGCGGTGACGGTCTGGCGCCTGGGTGCCGGGGGGCCCGGGTGAGCGCGCCGCGTGTCGCCATCTGCCCGGGCACCTATGACCCGGTCACCTACGGCCATCTCGACATCGTCGAGCGCGCGGCGCGGCTGTTCGACCGCGTGGTGGTGTCAGTCGTCGAGGGCAGCGTCAAGAAGCGCCCCCTCTTCGACGCGGAGGAGCGCCAGTCGCTCATCCGGATGAGCGTCGCCCATCTGGACAACGTCGAGGTGCAGGTCTTCAATTGCCTGGTCATCGAGCACGCCCGCCGTGTGGGCGCGCTCGTGGTCGTGAAGGGGCTCAGGGCGATCTCGGACTTCGACTACGAGTTCCAGATGGCGCAGATCAACCGGCATCTCGACCGGGAGATCGACACCGTCTACCTGCCGGCGTCGGCTCACTGGAGCTTCCTGAGCTCCAGCGGCGTCCGGGAGGTGGCGGCATGGGGCGGCAGCGTGGACGACTGGGTGCCCCCCCACGTGGCCGCGGCGCTTCGCGACCGTGCCCACAGGACCGCCCGCACCGGATCATGATGGAGGCCTCGTGGACGTACTTGCCCTGATCGACAAGATGGACGACCTGGTCCACAACGCCCGGGCGGTCCCGCTGACCGACCAGGTGCGGATCGACCGGGAGGCGATCTACGAGCTCCTGGACCAGATGCGCTCGACGATCCCCGAGGAGATCAAGCAGGCGCGCTGGATCGTCAAGGAGCGCCAGGAGATGCTGGCCGAGGCCAAGCGCGAGGCCGACCGCATCCTGTCCGAGGCCCGCGAGAAGGCGGCCTACGAGGCGTCCCAGCAGGAGGTGGTCAAGCGGGCCGAGCGCGAGGCGGCGCAGATCCTCGAGGAGGCGCGCATGCGCGAGCGCGAGGTGCGCCTGGGCGCCGAGGACTACGCCGACGAGGTGCTCGGCACCCTCGAGGTCAACCTGGGCAAGTTCCTCTCGGCCGTCCGTCGCGGCCGCGAGAAGCTGCAGGGCAAGAGCCAGGTCGCCGGGGACGAGGCCGAGGTGGCCGAGCCCGTGTCCACCCCCTAGGCGCTGGACCGCGGGCCCGATGGCGCCGCCCCGCGCGTCGAGCGTCGACCTCGCGCGGCTCGCCCTGCGCCCGGGGGCGGCCGCCCGGGTCGACCTCGCCGTGCCCGTGGAGGGCCTCCAGCTCGGCGGGCAGGCCTACCGGCCCGACCCACCGCACCCCGAGGTGCGCCTGGACGTCTCGCGCTCGGGGTCGGGGCTGCACATGCGCCTGCGCTTCGGCGTCGACCTGGTCGGCCCGTGCCAGCGCTGCCTGGAGGACGCCCGGGTCGGCGTGCGGGTCGACGCCCGCGAGTTCCAGGCCGCCGGCCGGGAGGGGGTGGACGAGCCGGATGAGGACCTCGACTCGGCCTATCTCTCCGGGCCCCGGCGCCAGGAGCTCGACGTCGCCGGCTGGGCCCGTGACGCGCTGGCCGACGACCTGCCCATGGCGGTGCTCTGCCGGGAGGACTGCGCCGGTCTCTGCCCGCGCTGCGGGGTCGACCTGGCCGGCGACCCCGGCCACGACTGCGCGACCGACGAGCCCGACCCGCGCTGGGACGCCCTGGGCGAGCTCGCGCGACGCCTGCGCGACGACCCCCCCTGAGCCTCCGGGTTGCGCATCCCGCGCGCCGGGCGCTACCCTTCCCGGCCGCCCCGTCCCGAGCCCTTGAGGATCAGATGGCCGTCCCGAAGCGAAAGACGTCCCGCCAGCGCCGCGACACCCGGCGGGCCACGCACGCCATCCAGGCGGACCGGCTCGGCCGCTGCCCGCGGTGCACCTCCCCGGTGCGCCCGCACCACGTGTGCCTGGTCTGCGGGCACTACCGCGGCCGCGAGGTCGTCGAGACCGAGCTCTAGGTATCGGGGTCCGGGGCCCCGGCCCGGCGGGGCCTCTGTGACCGGCGCGGTGCCCGGCGACGACGTGGTCGTCGCCCTCGACGCCATGGGCGGCGACCACGCGCCGCGTGAGCCGGTGGCCGGCGCGATCGCCGCCGCCCGGACCGGCGTGCGCGTGCTGCTGGTCGGCGACGAGGCCCTCATGGGCCCGGAGCTCGATCGCGCCGGCGGCCCGCCGCCCGGCCTCGAGGTCGTCCACGCGCCCGAGCGCATCCGCTCCGAGGAGGACGGCGCCCGCGCGGTGCGCGCCAAGCCCGACGCGTCGCTGGTGATGAGCTGCCGGCTGGTGGCCGAGGGCCGCGCCCACGCGGCGATGAGCTCGGGCCACACCGGGGCGATGATGGCGGCCGCCACCCTGCACATGCGGCGCGTGCCGGGGGTGCTCAGGCCCGGCCTCGCGGTCGTGCTCCCCTCGATGGCCGGGCCGATGGTGCTCCTGGACGCCGGCGCCAACGCCGAGTGCCGGCCCGAGCACCTGGCGCAGTTCGCGCTCATGGGCCGTCTGCTCGCCGAGGACGTGCTCGGCATCCCCGCGCCGAGCGTGGGCGTGCTGTCCATCGGCGAGGAGGCGGGCAAGGGCACCGAGCTGGTGCAGCAGGCCTATGCGCTGCTCGAGGGCACCCCGGGCTTCGTCGGCAACGTCGAGGGCCGCGACATCCCCATGGGCACCGCGCGGGTGGTGGTGACCGACGGCTTCACCGGCAACGTTGCCCTCAAGCTGTACGAGGGCGCGGGGGCGATGATCTTCAACAAGGTCCGCACCACGCTCACCTCATCGGTCCGCGGGCGGATGGGGGGACTCATCGCCCGCCCGGCCCTGCGGTCGCTCAAGCGATTCGCCGACCCCGAGGAGTACGGCGGCGCCTACCTGCTCGGGGTGCGCGGCCTCGCGGTCATCGGGCACGGCAACTTCGGCGAGCGGGGCATCGCCAACGCGCTGTCCCTGGCCGCCCGCGGGGTCCGCGAGGGCCTCATCGGGCAGGTGGAGGCCGGTCTGCGGGGGGCCGCGTAGCATCCCCGCCGCTCCCGTCCGCGCCCGCCGTGGCGCGTCCGGGGGCGCTGGTAGGGTCGACAAGCGACCGGCCGCGCCGTGGTGGGTCGCGTCACGAAAAGGGAGAAGCGGTGGAGCGAGCCAAGGCCCTCGACGACATCCGGGCGATCCTGGTGGAGCAGCTCGGGGTGGACGCCTCCGAGGTCACGGAGACGGCGTCATTCCAGGAGGACCTCAACGCCGACTCGCTGGACCTGGTCGAGCTCATCATGGAGATGGAGGACCGGTTCAAGCTGAAGATCCCCGACGAGGACGCCGAGAAGATCACCACGGTGGGGGACGCGGTCGACTACGTGGTGGCGAACGTCCAATGAGCTGATGGGCGCCGGTCACGGCGGCCCGCCGGACCCCCTCGGCCGGCTGTCCGCCGCACGCCGCCGGCAGGTCGTCGCCCACCCCTCGTGGGAGGACGACCCGGGTGCGACGTATGAGCGGCTCGAGTTCCTGGGCGACGCCGTGCTGCGCCTGGTGGCCGCGGCCGAGCTCTTCGACCGCCACCCGCGGGCGAGCGAGGGCGAGCTCACCCTGATGTGCCAGCGCGTGGTCGCCGGCGAGTCGTGCGCCGAGGCCGCCCTGGCCCTCGGGCTGCCCGACCGGCTGGTCGACGCCGCCCCGGCCGCCCGGCGGGCGCAGATGGCCGACCTCGCCACCCGCACCAGCGTGCGGGCGGCGGCGGCCGAGGCCCTCATCGGCGCGGTGTGGCTGGAGCTCGGGCCCGACGCGGCCCGCGACCTGGTCCGGGCGGCGTTCGCCCCCGCGCTGGACCAGGCCCCCCACCGGATGCGCGACCCCAAGACCGCCCTGCAGGAGGCGGCCCAGCGCGGCCGCGAGTCGGTGGCCTACGAGGTCGTCGGGGTCGACGGGCCGCCGCACCGGCGCACGTTCCGCTCGCGCGCCCTGGTCGGCGGGCGGGCGCTGGGCGAGGGCGAGGGCCCCTCCAAGCAGGCCAGCGAGCAGGCGGCCGCCCGCCGGGCGCTGGAACGGCTCGGGGCCGGGAGCCCGCCGTGCTGACCCGCCTGTCCCTGCGCGGGTTCAAGTCGTTCGCCGAGCCGGTCGAGCTCCGCTTCGGCCCCGGGGTCAACGTCATCGTGGGCCCGAACGGATCGGGCAAGAGCAACGTGGCCGAGGCCATCCTCTGGGCCCTCGGCGAGCAGCGCCCCGCCCGCCTGCGCGCGCCGGGCATGCAGGACGTCCTGTTCTCCGGCGGCCCCGGCCGGCAGGCGGTCGGCGTCGCCGAGGTGACCATGGGCCTCGCCGGACCCGGCGGCGAGGGCCGGCCGGCCGAGCTCGAGGTCACCCGGCGGCTCACCCGGGCCGGCGACGCCGGCTACCGCCTGAACGGCGGCCGGTGCCGGCTCCTCGATGTGCAGGACGCCCTGGCCACCCACGGCCTCGGCCCGCGCTCGCTCTCGGTCATCCGCCAGGGCCAGGTCGAGGCGGTGTGTGCGAGCCACCCGGCCGAGCTGCGCGCGGTGCTGGACGAGGCGGCCGGCGTGGGCCTGCCCAAGCGCCGCCGCCGGCGGGCCGAGCAGCGCCTGGCCCGCCTGGACGACCGGCTGGCCCGCGCGCGCGACCTGGCGGTCGAGCTGGGCGACCGGGCGCGGGCGCTGGACCGGCAGGCCCGGGCGGCCGAGCGGGCGCAGGACGCCGACCGGGATCTCGCCCAGGCGAACGCGGCCCTGGCCGCTGCGCGCCGGCGGGCCGCGGCGGGCGACCTGGCCCTCGCGCGGGCCCAGCAGGCGGCCGCGGCCGAGGTGGCCCGGGCCGCCGATGAGCGCCTGGGCGACGCGCGCGGGGCCCGCGACGCCGCCGCGGCCGAGCGGGCCGCTGCCGCCGCGTCCCACGAGGCGGCCGTCGCCCTGGCGAGTGAGGTCCGCGCCGCCGCCGATCGCCTGGCCGGACGGGCCGAGGTGGGCGCCGAGCGCCTGGCCGCGGCCCGCGAGGGCGCCGAGCGCCGCGGCGCCGAGGCCGACGCCGCGCGGCGCGAGCTTGCCACCCTCGAGGCCGAGGCCCACGCCGCCCGGTCCCGGGTCGAGCGGGCCCGCGAGGCCCTCGCGGCCGCCGAGGACACGCTCGCCGGCGCCGAGGGCGCCGAGCGCGAGGCGGTCGCCCGCGCGGCCGAGGCCCAGGCGCACGCCGACGCCGCCCGGGCCGATCGGGCCGCCGCCGAGCGGCGCCACGCCGGGGCCGAGCGGGCCGCACGCGAGGCGGCCGGCCGGCGCGATCGCGAGGCCGCCCGGCTCGCCCAGGCCGACGCCCTGCCGGCCCCCGACCTGGCCCGCCTGGAGCGCCGCGCCGAGGTCTCGGCCGCCCGCGCGGCCCGGGACGCCGCCCGCATGGAGGACGCCGCCCGGGCCGCGGCCGACCTCGCCGCGGTGCGCGCCGCGGCCGACGCCCGGCTTCGCGAGGTCCGGGCGGCGGCCCGCCGGGCCGAGCCGGCGGCCGGCGAGGCGGGCGACGCCGGCACCCTGGGTGCGGGCCTGGAGGTCGAGCCCGGCCTGGAGCGGGCGGTCGCCGCCGCGCTCGGCGACCTGGCCGACGCGCCGTTGGTCTCCGGGGTCGAGGCCGGGGCCCGTGCGATCGCCGCGGGGGCGCCCGCCGCCTGCGTGGCCCCCCCCGCACGGGGGACGGCCCATCCGCCGCCCGTGCCCGGGGCGCAACCGCTGCTTGCGGCCGTCCGCGCCTGTCCCGATGCGGCCCGGCCGCACGTGGAGCGGGCGCTCGGCGAGGCGTGGCTCGTCGGCGGCCTCGACCCCGCGCCGGCGGCGAACGGGTCGCTGCTGGTCACCGCCGAGGGCCTGGCCCTGCGGCCCGCGACCGGCGTCCTGCGCGGCGAGCGCGGGGCCTGGGCCCGGCGCGCGGTGCACCGGCGCCTGCTCGATGACGTGCGCGCGGCCGAGGCCGACGCGCAGGCGGCCGCCGTCACCTGGGCCGACGCCGACGGCCGGCTGCGCGCCGCCGAGCGCCGCCGGCGGACCACCGAGCGGGGCGCCGCCCGGGCCGACGCGCGGCTGCGGGCCGGCCGGGAGTCCGCGCGCCGGCGCGACGCCGAGCGCGACGATGCCGCCGCCCGGGCCGCCCGGGCCGACGCCGACGCGCGGGCGGCGGCCGCGGACCTGGACGACGCGGCCCGGGCGCTCGCCGTGCTCGCCGCCGCCGGCGGGTCCGGGACGGACGCCCGCGAGGCCCAGGTCGCCGCCGAGGCTGCCCGGGCCGCCCGGGCGGCCGCCGCCCGCGACCGCGACGCGGCCCGGCAGGCCGCCGCCGCCGCCGAGGGCGGGCTCGCGGCGGTCGAGGTCCGCCGGGCCCGGGCCCGCGCGGTGGCCGATGCGCCGGGCCGGGCCGCCGACCACGCCGACGCCGGGCGGGCGGTGCAGGCGCTCCGCGCCGCCGCCGGGGCGCTCGGCCCCCACGCCGACGCCGCCGCCGGGCGCATGACCACGCGCCGCGCCGCGCTCGCCGCGGCCGACCGGGACCTGGCCGCCGCCGAGGCCGAGGCGTCGGCGGCCGAGCGGGCGGCCGGCGCGCACCGGGGGGCGGCGCAGGAGGCCGAGGTGGGGCTCGCCCTCGCGGCCGAGCGGGCGCGCGAGGCCGGCCTCGACCCCGACGGACCGGCCGCCCCGGGGCCCCTCCCGGGCGACGACGTGCCCGCGCTCGAGGCCCGGGTGGCCGACCTGGAGCGCCGGCGCCGGGCGCTCGGCGAGGTCAACCCGCTCGCGGCGGACGAGCGGGCCGAGCTCGCCGAGCGGCAGGCGGAGATCGACGGGCAGGTGGCCGACGTCGAGGCCGCCGCCGCCGCGCTGCGCGGCCACCTGGGCGAGCTCGACGCCGCCGTGGCCGAGGGGTTCGACGAGGTGCTCGACGCCGTGGGCCGGCGCTTCACCGAGGTGGTCGGGCTCCTCTTCCCGGGCGGGGAGGGGCGCATCCGCCCGGTGGCGCTGGAGGGCGAGGACGGCGTCGTGGTCGAGGTGGTCCCGGCCGGGAAGCGCCCGCGGGCGCTCTCGCTGCTCTCCGGCGGGGAGCGGTCGCTGGTGGCCCTCGCGTTCTGCCTGGCGGTGGCGATGGCCCGGCCCGCGCCGTTCTACCTGCTCGACGAGGTCGAGGCCGCCCTCGACGACGTCAACCTGCGCCGGTTCCTGGGCGTCGTGCGCCGGCTGGCCGGCGACACCCAGTTCCTGCTCATCACCCACCAGCAGCCCACGGTGGAGACGGCCGACACGCTGTTCGGCGTGACCATGGGGGGCAACGGGGTGTCCCAGGTGCTCGCCCGGCGGCTCGACCGCAACCCCGAGGGCGCCGCCCGGCCCTGGGTGCGGCGCGCGATGGGCGGGAGCGCGAGGATGGGGGCATGACCGCCGATCCCCCCGCCGACGAGGCCCAGGCCGGCGACGTCGCCGCGTGGGCCGAGCTGTTCGGCCTCGATGCCCCGCCCGCCCCGGCCGAGGAGGAGGCCCCGCGCCGGCGCGGCCTGTTCGCGCGGCTCAAGGCCAACCTGACCAAGCCGCGGCAGGCCATCTCGCCGCAGCTCGCCGGCATCTTCGCCCCCAGGCTGGTGACCGCCGCGACCTGGGAGGACCTCGAGGAGGCCCTCATCACCGCCGACTGCGGCATGCAGGCGACCGACGCGCTGGTCGAGCACCTGCGCGAGGAGGCCGGGCAGGGGCGGATCATCTCCGGTGAGAGCCTCGCCCAGGCGCTGTGGCAGGAGGTGGCCGCGCGCATGGCCCCCGAGCCCGCGCGCATCCGGCTCGGCCACGCGCCCACCGTCATCCTGGTCGTGGGCGTGAACGGCAGCGGCAAGACGACCACGATCGGCAAGCTCGCGTTCCGGCTCGGGCAGCTCGGACAGCGGGTGGTCATCGGGGCGGCCGACACCTTCCGGGCGGCGGCCATCGACCAGCTCGAGGTGTGGGCCGACCGCGCCGGCGCACAGCTCGTCCGCCAGGCCCACGGCGCCGACCCCGGGGCGGTGGCCTACGACGCGGTGGCGGCGGGCAGGGCCCGCGGGGCCGACGTGGTCATCATCGACACGGCGGGCCGCCTGCAGACCCAGCACAACCTCATGGAGGAGCTGCGCAAGGTCGGTGCGGTCATCGGCAAGGTCGACGCCGAGGCCCCGCACGAGACGCTGCTGGTGCTCGACTCGACCACCGGCCAGAACGGCCTGAGCCAGGCCCGGCTCTTCAGCGAGGCGGTGCCGCTCACCGGCGTGGCGCTCACCAAGCTCGACGGCAGCGCCAAGGGGGGCATCGCCCTCGCCATCCGCCAGGACCTCGGCCTGCCGGTCAAGCTGGTGGGGACGGGGGAGACCCTCGAGGACCTGCAGCCGTTCGACGCCCGGAGCTTCGCCCGGGCCATCTTCGCCCCCGAGGGGTCGCCCGCCTGAGCGCCCGCGCGCCCCCCGGGCGCGCTGCGGTATCCTTCTCCGCTTGCGGGCCCGCCGGGGTCACGCTCGACGCTGCACATGTTCGACACCCTCACCGACAAGCTCCAGGGCGTCTTCTCCGGCCTCAAGGGCCGGGGCAAGCTCACCGAGGCCGACATCGACAAGGCGATGCGGGCGATCCGCCTGTCGCTGCTCGAGGCCGACGTCAGCCTGCCGGTGGTCAAGCAGCTCACCGGCGCGATCAAGGCCCGGGCGACGGGGGCCGAGGTCATGGCCTCGCTCACGCCGGACCAGCAGGTCGTGAAGATCGTGAGCGAGGAGCTCACCACCCTGATGGGCGGGGCGCAGGTGCGCCTGGCCATGGCGTCCCGGCCGCCCACCATCGTGCTGATGGCCGGTCTGCAGGGGTCGGGCAAGACCACCTTCTGCGGCAAGCTCGCGCGGCACTTCCAGGCCGAGGGGCGGGCGCCCCTCCTGGTCGCCTGCGACGTGCGCCGGCCGGCGGCCATGGAGCAGCTCGGCGTGCTCGGCGGCCAGATCGGGGTCCCGGTCCACCGCGAGGACGGCGCGACCGACGCCGTGGCCGTCGCCGAGCGCGGGGTGGCCGAGGCCAAGCGCACCGGCCGCGATCTGGTCATCGTCGACACCGCCGGCCGGCTCAGCATCGACGCCGAGATGATGGACGAGCTGGTGCGCATCCGCGACGCCGTGCGCCCGACCAGCGTGGTGCTGGTCCTCGACGCCATGACCGGCCAGACCGCGGTCGAGGTGGCCAAGGCGTTCCAGGACGCCGTCCAGTTCGACGGCGTGGCGCTCACCAAGCTCGACGGCGACGCCCGCGGCGGCGCGGCGCTCTCGGTGCGGGCGGTCACCGGCAAGCCCATCCTGTTCGTCGGCACCGGCGAGAAGCTCGACGCCCTCGAGCCGTTCCACCCGGACCGCATGGCCTCGCGGGTGCTCGGCATGGGCGACGTGCTCTCGCTCATCGAGCGCGCCCAGCAGAACGTCGACGAGCAGAGCGCGAAGAACCTCGAGGCCAAGATCCGCGGGGGGTCGCTCACCCTCGAGGACTTCCTGGACCAGCTCAAGCAGGTGCGCAAGATGGGCCCCATCGGCCAGCTGCTCGGGATGATCCCGGGCTTCCGGTCGCAGGCCAAGCTCAAGGACCTGCAGGTCGACGACCGCCAGCTCGACCGGGTCGAGGCCATCATCATGAGCATGACCCCCGGTGAGCGACGCCGGCCGGAGACCATCAACGGCAGCCGTCGCCAGCGCATCGCCCGCGGCAGCGGGACGAGCGTGCAGGAGGTCAACCAGCTGCTCTCGCAGTTCAACCAGATGCGCAAGCTCATGAAGCGCATCGGCAAGGGCGGGCTGCCGCCCGGAGTCCTGGGCACCTAGTCCGCCCGCCCCCAATCCCCTCCTGAGGAGACCCGTGGTCAAGATCCGCCTCGCCCGCGTGGGCAGCAAGAAGAACGCCATCTACCGGGTGGTCGTGGCCGACTCCCGCTCGCCCCGCGACGGGCGCACGATCGAGACGATCGGCCGCTACAACCCCCAGACCGACCCCTCCATCGTCGAGATCGACCTCGTGAAGGCCGACGAGTGGATCGCCAACGGCGCGCAGCCGACCAACGCGGTCCGCCGGCTCATGACCATCGTCCGCCGCCGCGAGGCCGAGCCCGTCGCCGCGGCCTGATCGTGGCCCCCGGGACGGATGACGCCCCCGGCGTCCAGACCGACGCGGTCGAGGAGATGATCGCCGAGATCGCCCGCGGGCTGGTCGACCATCCGGACGCGGTCCGGGTGGTCCGCCGTGACGACCGCGGCTCGGTCCGGCTGGAGCTGCACGTGGCCCCCGAGGACCGCGGCCAGGTCATCGGCCGCGGCGGCCGCTCGGCCCACGCCCTGCGCGTGCTCCTGCGGGCGGCGCAGCCGGTGGTGGGCGCGCCGGTCGCCCTGGACATCGTCGACTAGCACCGGATGAGCGAGGACCCGGGCGGGTCCGGACCGGCCCCGCCGGGCGGCCCCGCCGATCTCGTGGTCATCGGGCGCCTGGGGCGTCCCCACGGCGTGGCCGGCGCCCTGCGCGCGACCCCGACCGGGCCGACGCTGGCCACCCTGCGGCCCGGGGAGGAGGTCGTCGCCCGCCCGCCCCTGCCCCGTTCCGGCGCCCCCGGGGCCGTGCCTCGCGGGCGGCGGCTGCGGGTCGCCTCGCTCGGTGAGGGCCCGGGCGCGCTGCTCATCCGCTTCGACGGGGTCGCCACGCGCGAGGACGCCGCCGCCCTGACCCTCGCCGACCTGGTCGTCCCCGCGTCGCGGCTGCCCGCCCCGGCCGATCCGGACGAGCTGTACGTGCGCGATCTGATCGGCTTCCGGGTGCTCGCCGGCGACGACCCGCTCGGGCCGGTGACCGGAGTGCATCCCGCCCCGGCCAACGACGCCCTCGAGGTCGCCGCGCCGGGCGGCCCCCTGCTCCTGCCCTTCACCGCCGATGCGGTCGTCGAGCTCGACCGCGAGGCCCGGACCATCCGCATCCGCCCCGACCTGTTGCCCGCGTGGGCCTGGGCCCGGGAGCCGGGCGCGTGACCATCGACGTCTTCACGCTCTTCCCGGAGTGGTTCGACTGGATGCGCCGGCCCCGGCACCTCGCCAACGCCGCGCTCACGGCGGGGCTCGAGGTCCGCTGCTTCAACTTCCGCGACTACACGCCGCTCTCGCACGGCCAGGTCGACGACTCCCCCTTCGGCGGCGGCCCCGGGATGGTCATCCGCGTGGACGTCGTGGCCGCCGCGCTCGAGGCGGTCTACGGCGTGAGCGCCGAGCGGGTGCGCGAGGGCCGCCACGTCGCGGTGCTCACGCCGCGGGGCCGGCGCTTCGCCGACCCGGTCGCCCGGGAGCTCGGCGCGCTCCCCGCGCTCACCCTGCTGTGCGGCCGCTACGAGGGATTCGACGAGCGGGTGCACGAGCACCTGGCCGGCGACGCCGTGTGCCTCGGCCCGTTCGTCCTCGCCGGCGGCGAGGTGGCCGCGATGGCGGTCATCGACGCGGTCGGCCGGCGGCTGCCCGGGGCGCTCGGCAACGCCGAGAGCCTGGACCGCGAGTCGTTCTCCGAGGCGCTCGGCGGCGGCACCGAGCACCCCCACTACACCCGCCCGGCCGAGTTCCGCGGCTGGGAGGTGCCCGCCGTCCTGCGCTCCGGCGACCACGGGGCGGTCGAGCGCTGGCGCCAGGCCCATGTCGTCCCCGCCGGCGGGGGCTGAGCCCCGGGGGCCGCGCGCCTTCGCGCCGCGGCCCCGGGGTGGTACCCTCGTCGTCGTTTTGTCCCCGGAAGGAGCACGGCCGTGAGCGTCATCGAGTCCCTTGAGCGCATGCAGCTGCGCGACGACATCCCGGAGTTCAAGCCGGGCGACACGGTCAAGGTCCACTTCCGGGTCATCGAGGGCTCGCGCCAGCGCGTGCAGGTCTTCGAGGGCACCTGCATCAAGCGCCAGGGCTCGACCTCCCGCGAGACGTTCACGGTCCGCAAGCAGAGCTTCGGCGTCGGCGTCGAGCGCACCTTCCCGGTGCACTCCCCGAAGATCGAGCGCATCGAGCGGGTCTTCGAGGGCGACGTCCGCCGCGCCAAGCTCTACTACCTGCGCGGCAAGGTCGGCAAGAAGGCCCGCATCCGCGAGAAGCAGCGCTTCTAGCCACGCCGCCCGCGTCCATGCGGGCACTCCTCCATCGGGTGGTCTGACCAGGACGCACGCCTCGCCGGAGGCGCGGTGGGCGGGCCACCCGCGCGCGGCGAGGGTGGCGCCGCGGTCGGACGATGGGGGCTTCGCAGGGCGTGCGGCGTGGCCGCGCCCGGCCGGGCGGGAACGCCCGGGGGAGCGGATCCCGAGGTCGCGGCGGCCCGGGGTGGGCGCGCGGGTCCTCGCCGGCACGCTCGTCGCGCCCGAGCCCCCCGGCCCCCCGGTCGGCCGGGCCGGGGAGATCTTGATGCCCTGAGCGGGCCCGCCGGGCCACGCCGACGGTGGCGGTGTGCGCCGGCGTCTCACTGGGCGCGATCCGTCCCCGGGAAGTGCCGCAGACCGGCTCCGTAGAGCCCCGGAGACCGGTCCGGTCTGACACAGGCCGGCGCTCGGAGCGATGGCCGCCGGATAGGCGGGTGCGCGTGGCCGCTCCGATTCAGCACGTGGACCGACGACCACCACCGGGCGCCCCCGCGGTGCCCTCGTCGCCTGAGGAGGCCTGTCCCGTGTCCTGGATCCAGAACCTGCGCATCCGCACCCGCCTGCTGGCGGCCTTCGGCGCGGTGCTCGCCCTCACGGCGGTGATGGGCGTCGTCGCCTGGTCGCAGCTTCGCTCGACCACCGGCACCTACGACGCGCTGATCGAGAACGACGCCCGGGGCACCAAGGACGCCCTGGAGGCCGAGCTTGCCCTGGCCAACCAGGTCGTCGGCGTGCGCGGGTACCTGCTGACCGGCGATGAGGCCTACCTGAAGCCCTACACCGAGGCCTCCAAGTCCATCCAGCAGGAGTTCGCCTCGCTCGAGGGGCGGGACCTCGCCCCCGCCGAGCAGGCGACCCTGGAGCGGGCCGAGGCCCAGTACCGGACCCTCGCCCCGATCTATGAGCAGGAGATCGCCCTGCGCCGCGCCGGCCGGACCGCGGACGCGGTCGCCCTCGCCGAGGCCAAGGGCAAGCCCGCCAAGGACGCGCTCATGACGACGCTCGGCACCCTGGTGGACCAGCAGCAGGACAGCCTCGCCCAGGGCGCCGCAGTGACCCGCTCGGCCGCGGGAACCTCGGAGTGGCTGGTGCTCGCCCTGCTCGGGCTCGCGCTGGCCATCGGCGGCGCGGTCGCGCTCCTCATCGCCCGGTCGGTCGCCCGGCCGCTCGGGCGCCTGCGCGAGGCGACCGGCCGCGCCGCCGACGGCGACCTGACCGCCCAGGCGGGCATCGCGAGCCGCGACGAGGTGGGCTCGGTGGCCCAGAGCTTCGACCGCATGCTCGGCTCGATCCGGGACATCGTCCAGCGGGTCGCCGAGGGGGCACGCACCCAGACCTCGGCCGCCCGGGAGATGGCCGCGGTGGCCGAGCAGTCCGGCCAGGCCGTCGGGCAGATCGCGGCCACGGTGGACGGGGTGGCCCGGGGATCGTCCGACCAGGCGACCTCCGCCCAGGCGGCCTCGGAGAACGTCGGCCAGATGATGCGGGAGGTCGATGAGCTCACCGGCGCCGGCCAGGGCGCCAGCGAGGCGGCCGACCGGGCCCGCGAGGTGGCCGAGGCCGGGACCCGGACCGTCACCCAGGCGGGCCAGGCGATGGGCAAGGTGGCGGAGGGCTCGGATGAGGTCGCGCGGGTCATCGCGGAGCTGGCCCGCCGCAGCGACGCCATCGGCCAGATCGTCGGCCAGATCGGGGAGATCGCCGACCAGACCAACCTGCTCGCCCTGAACGCGGCGATCGAGGCCGCCCGGGCCGGCGACGCCGGGCGCGGCTTTGCGGTGGTCGCCGAGGAGGTGCGCAAGCTGGCCGAGCAGGCCAACGGCTCGGCCGGCTCGATCAGCGGGATCATCACCGAGATCCAGTCCGAGACCGAGCGCGCGGTGGAGGCGGTCGAGACGGCCAAGCGGGACGTGGTCGCCGGATCCTCGGAGGTCGAGGCCGCCGGGCGGGCGTTCGCCGACATCCGCGCCGAGGTCGAGCGGATGGGCGAGCAGGTCGCCCGGGTGGCCGCCGCCACCGGGCGCCTGGCCCAGGGGGCGGGGGCGGTCGAGGAGCAGATCGGTCAGATCGCCGCGGTGAGCCAGGAGAACGCGGCCTCGGCCGAGGAGGTCTCGGCGGCCACGCAGGAGTCCTCGGCCGCCGCCGAGGAGGCGGCGGGCTCGGCCGAGCAGGTCGCCCGGGCCGCCACCGACCTCGATCAGCTCGTCGCCCGCTTCACGGTCTGACGCCCCCCGGGGCGTCATCCCGCGCCGGCGGCCCCGGGGGGCAGG
>JALOLS010000048.1 GCA_025455865.1 Thermoleophilia bacterium | reverse complement strand
AGTCCCGCTCGCCGCGCTTCGCCGTGCTCGAGGAGGAGTTCGAGCACATGGTGCGCTACGGCGACGGCACCGAGATCTTCGTGCTCGAGGCCGCCGGGATGGCGCGTGCCGACGTGTGCATCGCGGTGACCGGCGATGATGAGGACAACATCATCATCTGCCAGGTCGCCCGCGAGAAGTTCGGCGTCCAGAACGTGGTCGCCCGGGTGAACGACCCCCGCAACCAGGAGCACTTCGACCTGCTGGGCATCGCCCCGACGGTGTGCTCGACCACGGCCATCCTCTCGATGATCGAGCACGAGGTCCCCGAGCACTCCCTGGTCCACCTGTTCTCGCTGCGCCGGGAGAACCTGGAGATCATCGAGGTCCAGCTCGCCGCGGACTCGCCGGTGGCCGGACGGCGCATCGGGGAGCTGGAGCTCCCCCAGGGCAGCCTCATCATCAGCCTGCTGCGCGACAAGAAGGGCACCGTGCCCGACGCCGAGACGGTGCTGCAGGCCGGCGACCAGGTGGTCGCCATCGTGGAGCCGGGCCAGGAGGACGTGCTGGCCGGGATCCTGCTCCCCGGGCCCTGACCCGGGCTACCAGCGCGCCCCGGTGATGGTCTCCGCATCGGGGTCCACGCAGGCCACCGGGAGCGTGAGGCCGGCGCGGGCGAGCAGCCGGCGCGCCTCGGCGATGCGCCGCAGGTGCCGGTCGGGGTCCTCGGCGATCAGCACCACATGGGTGTCCATCCCGGTCGCGCGCAGGCGGTCGAGCCGCTGCACCACCTCCCGGCGCACCAGGGTCTCGGGAAGCTCGACCTCCAGGCACAGCGGGGGGCCCGCGTCGCCGCGATCGCACACGACGTCCGGCGGGGTGCCGCCGGCCGCCGGGCGCGGCCGCGGGAAGCCGAGGCCGGCGGTCGCCGCGACGCGCCAGCCGGTGCGGGAGGACAGGTCGCGGGCGACGGCGTCGACGGCCCGGTCGTGCTGGGCCAGCCGGCGCTGGAAGTCCTGGTGCCACCGCTCATACCGGTCCACGACCGTCTCCCGGAGGATGGGCTCTGCGGTTGCCGGGAAATGGTACGGCCGTCCCCGGACGCGCCCGTCGCGCACCCCCTGACGTCGACGACAGGGGGCCGACTCGTCCCCGCCGGTCACCGCTGATAGCCTCGCCCCGTGCCCGACTCCCACCGCGACGACGGCTACGACCCCGACCGCTGGGATGCGCGGTTCATCGTCGCCCGGGATGGCCCGCGCGAGCTCGAGGACGGCGTCCACCGGCGCACGCTCGCCTCGCTCAACAACGGGTGGCTCGCGCGCGGCGGGCACCTGCGCCTGCACGACGACCACCTGTCCTTCGACCCGTCGCGGATCGAGCGGCTGCTGTTCGCCAAGCCGGTCCGGGTGGACTTCACCAGGGTCACCGGGGTCGAGCGGCACCCGGCGCGGCCCGAGGACGTGCTCCCCGGAGGGATGTCGCCGCGCATGCGGGTGCGCACCGAGGCGAAGTCCTACGACTTCGTGTTCCACACCGGCCTGGACGACTGGCTCGACGCGGTGGGCGAGCGCATGAGGATCTGGCAGACACGGCGGAGGTTCGATGGCGAGTGACCGGCTCCCCAAGGTGGCCCACGCGGAGCGTCCGCGGCCGGACGAGAAGGTCCTGCGCCAGACCGGTGCGGACCTGAACAACGGCTGGCTCGCCCGCCACGGCACGCTCTACCTGTGCGAGGACCGCATCGTGTTCGTGCCCACGCCGCTCGACACCGCGCTGCGGGCCAAGCGGCGGGAGATCGCCCTGGACGACCTGGAGGCCGTGGAGCGCTGGCCCGCCCGGCCGGGGACCATGCCGCAGGGCGGCAAGCGGCCGCGGCTCATCCTCCACGCCGGCGGGGTGGGGCATGAGTTCCTGGTGCCGGACCTCGACGGCTGGTTCGACCTGTTCGAGGTCATCCTGCGCCGGCGGGGGCGTCAGACCGGGGCCCGGCTGCCCGAGTTCATCCGGGAGGGCGTCGAGAACCCGCTGATCGAGCCGGAGGATCGCGCTCCCGCCCCGTCCTGACCGCGGCCCGATCCCCGCAGCCGCCCGGGCCGACCGCCCGGGCGGCTAAACTCCGGACAAGCCACCGGAGTTAGGGGATTTCACGCGATGATCGCCGTCACCGACCGCAGCCGCTGGGCGCTCGTCGCGCTGGCCGAGCTCGCCGGGCGCGAGGAGACCTGTCCGGTCCCGGTGCTCGAGGTGGCCGAGCGCCGGGGGATCCCGGTGCACCTGCTCGAGCAGCTGTTCTCCACCCTCCGCCGGGCCGGCGTCCTCCAGAGCCAGCGGGGCGTCAAGGGCGGCTACCAGCTCCGGCGCGATCCGCGCGAGCTGACCGTGCTCGAGGTGGTGGAGTCGATCGACGGCCCGCTCGCGCCGGCCCGCAACGGCGACGGGGCCTGCGACCGGGTGTGGGCCTGTGCCGCCGAGCGCCTCGCCCAGTCCCTCCGCGACGTCACCGTGGCCGACGTCGTCGAGCGCGAGGCGCGGGCCCAGGCCGCGCCGATGTTCCACATCTGACCCGACCCGCCGGCGCCGCACGGAACGGTCGGATGGCCCGCCAGCCGCGGCCGTTCGTCCCGGGGCCCGGTGGCACGATCCGGCCCGTGAACGGTGACCCCGCCGCCGTGGCCGACCCGGCGCCCCCCGCCGCGCCCGAGCCCTCGCGCGGCCGTCTGCTGCACCCGATCGTCCTGGCCATGGCCGTGTCGGCCGGGCTGGTCGTGATCGCCTCCACCCTGCCGTGGGCCGAGAGCGCCGACGGCGCCTTCCGGGCCAGCGGGGCGGAGGGCGACGGCCGCATCACGATCCCCCTGGCCGTGGTGGGCGGGGCGCTCTGCCTGTTCGGCCGGGCGCGCCTCTGGACGCTGGTGGTGAACGCGCTGTTCGGGGCCGTGACGTTCGCGATCGCGGCCGCCGACCTGGCCGACCCGGCGCGCCTGCTGGACGCCCAGGGTGAGGTGAACGCGGCCGGGGGGCTCTGGATGACCGTGATCGGCGCCGCGGCCTGGACGCTCGCGTCCCTGGTGGCCATCGTGCGGCGCCGATCGGTGCGGTCACCCGATCCGGGCTAGGGGGCTGTCCAGGACGGAGACTGTGCCTCCGATCTGCTGGCGATTCGCTCCCCGGGAGGCGGGTCTTGGTTCATGGACAGGCCCTCAGCGGTTCCCCCCGAAGATGTTGAGGAAGAACAGGAAGACGTTGAACACGTCGAGGAAGATCCCGAGCGCGATCGGCACGGCGTCGTCGACGCCGCCGCGGCGCAGGCGCTGGAAGTCGATCATCGTCCAGCCGGCGAAGATCACCAGGCCCAGGATCGACCAGATCAGCACCCCGTTCGGGATGTTCACGAAGATCAGGACCAGCCCGGCGAGGATGAGCAGCAGGGTGGCCCAGAAGAGCCCGCGGACCAGCGGCTGCAGGTCGCGGCGGGTCGCGTACCCCGCGGTGCCGAACGCCGCGATGAAGAGCGCGGTGGCCCCGGCCGACTGCGCCACGATCGTGCCGCCGCCCTCCACGCTCATGTAGTCGGCGATCGTCGGCCCGATGGCCAGGCCGAGCAGCAGCGCGATCGCGAAGAGCAGCGCCATCGCGACGGGGCCGCTGCGCTCCTTCACGAAGCCCATCCCGAGCACGAGCGCGAGCGCGGCGATCCAGGCGCCGATCACCCAGCCGCCGGTGAGGTCCCGGCCGATCCATGCGCCGGCCGCGGTGAAGCCCATCGCCACGGCGACCAGGAACATGACCCGGCCGAAGAGCGCGCGGACCTCGTCGCGACTCCGGGCGGCGGTCGTGACGCCGGCCGGTGCGTACAGGGGTGGTTCGGTGCCCATCGTCCTCCTCCGGGGGTGTCGAGCGGTGGAGACGGTACACCCTGGCCCCCGGCGGCTAGCGTGCCTGCAGTGGCCCTGCGCGCCGTCCTCCGGTCCCTCGTCCTCATCGGCGTCCTCGCCCTGGTCGCCGCCGCCGCGGCGGCTCCGCGCCTGGACCCCGTCGGGACCTTCACGGCGCCGGTCCACGTGACCGGGCCCCCCGGCGACCCGTCCCGGGTCCTGGTCGTCGAGCGGGCCGGCCGGGTGGTGCTCCTGGAGGACGGCCGGCCCCGGGCGGCGCCGTTCCTCGACCTGCGCGGCCAGGTGAGCACCGAGGGCGAGGGCGGCCTGCTCTCCCTGGCGCTCGACCCCGGCTGGGCGGCCAGCGGGCGCGCCTACACGTTCTCGGTGGTCGCCGAGGGCGGGGGGACGGCCGTGGCGATCGACGAGTTCCGCGCCGCGGGCCCCGACGCGCTCGACCCCGCGAGCCGGCGCCGGGTCATCACGATCCCGCATCCCGCCGGACGCACCAACCACTACGGCGGACAGGTGCTCGTCACGCCCGCGGGGCTGATCATCGCGGGCATCGGGGACGGGGGCGGGACCGGCGACCCCGACGGGGCCGGGCAGGACCTCTCGGTGCTCCAGGGCAAGCTCATCCGCATCGACCCGCTCGGCCGCGGGCAGGGCGGGTACGGCATCCCCGCCGGCAACCCCTTCGCGGCCACCCCGGGCGCCCGGGCGGAGATCCTTGCCCTCGGGGTGCGAAACCCGTTCCGCATGAGCCTCGACGGGGTGACCGGCGACCTCCTGGTGGCCGACGTGGGGCAGGCGCGGGTCGAGGAGGTCACGGTCCTGCCGCCGGACCGGCAGGCGGGCGCCAACCTCGGGTGGTCCCTGTTCGAGGGGAGCCTCCCGTACCCGGACGGCGCGGCGCCGGTGGCGCTCCCCGGCCACGTGCCCCCGGTGATCGAGCGGAGCCATGCGACCACGGACGCCTGCTCGATCACCGGGGGTGTGGTCGTCCGCGACCCGCAGGTGCCGGCCCTCGCGGGCACCTACCTCTACACCGACCTGTGCGCCGGGGAGATCCGCGGGGCGCGCCTCGGGGCCGCGGGCGCCACGGGCGACGGCCCGGTGGGCCTGCCGGTCGTCCAGAGCCCGGTCGCGATCGCCGCGGACGGGGTCGGGCGTGTGCACGTCGTGTCCATCCGGGGGCCGGTCCTGCGGATCGCCGAGGACCCGCCGCCCCCCGTGCCGGCCCCCCCGGCCGATCCTGCGCCCCCGCCTGCGGCGCCGGCGCCACCCGGCCCGCCGCCGTCCTCGGCCCCGGCGACCGCCGCCGCCCGGCCGCCGGCCGCCCGCCGCGCGCCCTGCGCGGGGCGGCGCGGGCGGGCCCGCACGGCCTGCCTGCGCGCCCGGGCCTGCCGCCTCGCCCGGGCCCGCGGGGTGCGGCCCGGCCCGCGGTGGCGCTGCCCGGCCCCCCGCCCGCCGGCCCGGCGCCGGTGAGCCCCCGCCCGCCCGTGGTCGGCGTGGTCGCCGCCGTGGCCCCCGCGCGGTGGGGCCCGTGGGACCAGCCCGCCGTGGTCGTCGCCGCGAACTACGTCGAGGCCGTCCAGCGGGCCGGCGCCGTCGCGCTGGTGGTCCCGCCGCACCCCGCCGACCGGGCGCGCCCGGCCGACCTGGTGGCCGCCCTGGACGGCCTGGTGCTCACCGGCGGCACCGACCTCGACCCCCGGGCCTACGGCGCCGAGCCCCATCCCGAGACCGACCCGCCCGAGCCCGGGCGCGACGCCTTCGAGGCCGCGCTGGCGCGGGCCGCGGTCGCCGCCGGGGTCCCCGTGCTCGGGATCTGCCGCGGCATGCAGGTCCTGAACTGTGCCTGGGGCGGCACCCTCCACCAGCACCTGCCCGACCACCTGGGCCACGATGACCACCGGCGGGTCATCGGCACCTTCGACGGGACCGACCACCCGGTCCACGTCGCCCCGGGCTCGCTGGCCGCCCGGGCCGCCGGCGAGGACCTGCACGTGGTCAAGTCCCACCACCACCAGGGCGTCGACCGGGTGGGGGAGGGCTGGCTGGTCACCGCCCGGGCCGACGGCGACGGCCTGCCCGAGGCGATTGAGCGCGCCGACGTGCCCTTCGCCCTCGGGGTGCAGTGGCATCCGGAGGCCGATCCCGAAAGCGGGGTGATCGCCGCCCTGGTGGCCGCCGCGCGGGCTACCCGGCCAGCGCGCCGGCGTTCTTGACCATCAGGAACGCCGCCAGCAGGACCAGCATGACCGCGAAGGCCCGCCCCAGCGCGCGGGTCGGCACCCGGGTGGCCAGCGCCGACCCGGTGAGCGCGCCGGCCACGCCGCCGAGGCCGAAGGCCGCGGTGACCGCCCAGTCGATGCTCCCGGCCCCCAGGTGGCCGAGGAAGCCGGTGAACGACACCGCGGCGATGATGAGCAGCGAGGTCCCCACCGCCAGGCGCAGCGGGAGCCCGATCAGCAGCACCAGCGCCGGCACGATCACGAAGCCGCCGCCCACTCCGAAGAAGCCGGTCAGCACGCCGACGGCGAGGCCGGTGAGGGCGATCTGGACCGCCCGGCCCGCCCCCTCGCGCCGGCCCGCGCCCGGCCTGGGCTCCGGCCGGCGCCAGAGCACGGCCGCCGAGGAGATCATGAGCAGCGCGAGCAGGAACAGCACCGCCTCGCCGCTCACCAGGCGGCTGAGCGCGCTCCCGGCCAGCGCCCCGGCCAGGCCCGTGGCGGAGAACGCCGCGGCAAGCCGCACGTCCACCGACCCGCGGCGCCAGTTGACCCCGGCCCCCACCGCCGCGTTGGCCGACACCACCGCGAGCGACGCGGCGGTGGCGGCGGTGACCGGCTGGTCCAGGAGGTAGACCAGCGCGGGCACCGCGAGCACCGAACCCCCCGCCCCGAGCATCCCCAGGACCGCACCGATGGCGAACCCGAGGGGCACCGCGAGGAGGACGGTGCTCACCGGTCCATCACTGCTCCCCGGCCCGGCCCGCGACGACCTCCACGCTGCCCGCGGCGCAGGCCCCCACCCCGCCGCCGTCCACGTGCACCACCGGGCCGAAGCCGCGGGCGGCCAGCACGCTCGCCGCCACCCCCGCCCGCCGGCCGGCCGAGCACACCACGGCGAGCGGGCGCCCGCGCGGGACCCCGCCGTCGGCGTCGCGCAGGGACCAGTAGGGCACGTGGAGGGAGCCGGCGAGGTGGCCCTCCTCCCACTCGTGCGCCTCCCGCACGTCGACCACCAGCAGGTCCGGCTGCGCCACCAGGCGCGCGGCCAGGTCGCCGGCCATGATCCGCTCCAGCGACGCGGTGGGAAGCCCCTGCGCCTCCCACGCGGCGAAGCCGCCGGCGAGCACGCCGCCCACCGTGCGGCGGCCGATCGCGGCCAGCCGGTGGGCCATCTCCAGGGCGTCGTCGGCGTGGTCGGCGACCAGCAGCAGGGGGGCGTCCGGCGGGGTGACCATGGCGGCCCGGGTCGCGAAGCCGCTCCCCGAGAGCGGCGCCGAGACCGAGCCGGGCAGGTGGGCGGCGTCGAACGCCGCCGACTCGCGACCGTCGATCACCACCACCCCGGGCTCGCGGGCCCGTCGCCAGAGCTCATCGGGCTCCAGCGCGGGCGGGTCGGCCACCCCGGTCAGCAACGGGCCGCGGTTCATCGCGACCACCCGCTGGAGGTCGGGCGGCTTGACCCCGAGGCGGGCGGTCAGGGCCCGGACGAACGCGTCGCGCTCGCCGATGGCGAGCAGGGGCTGGGCCGCCTTCTCGAAGCCGATGGTGCTCGAGGTCTTCTCGCTGATCGCCGCGCTCCCGCACAGCGAGCCGCCGATGTGGCCCGGGTACACCTCGACGAACTCCGGCAGGCCGAGCAGCCGGGTCATGCTGTCGTACAGGTCGGTGGCGCCCTCGTCGGCGGCCACCGCGAGGTCCGGCCGGGCGACGTCGCCCACGAAGAGGCTGTCGCCGGTCAGCACCGCCCACGGCCGGTCGCCGCGGGAGGTGTCGAGCACCACCACGCCGGTGTGCTCGGGCCGGTGCCCCGGCAGGTGGATGGCCCGGAGCACGACCTCGCCCAGGACGACCTCGGCCCCGTCGGGGAACGGCTCATGGGGGAACTCGGCCCCGGCGAGGGGGTGCACGTGCAGCGTCGCGCCGGTCGCCTCGTGCAGCCGGCCGTGCCCGGACACGTGGTCGGCGTGGGTGTGCGTCTCGATGACGTGGGCGATGCGCAGTCCCCGCTCGGCGGCGATCTGCAGGTACGGGGCGATGTCCCACTGCGGGTCGACCACCGCGGCCGTGCCGGTCGCCGCGTCGCCCACCACGTAGGAGGCACAGCCCAGATCCTCGTTGATGACCTGACGGAACAGCACCTCGAGACCCCCTCGCGCGCTCAGCCTGGATCGTGCGCCCGACGCTACCAGCGCGCCAGAGGGCGGCGGCTTCCTACAGTGATAACCTCAGGTTATGGCTGAGGTGCCCCTGCGACCCCCGGACCTGGCCGAGGCGCGGGCCCTGCTCGCCGCGGTGGAGGAGGGCAGCCTCGCCCGCGCCGGCGTGCGCCTGGGCGTGAGCCAGCCCGCCATGAGCAAGCGCATCCGCAACCTGGAGGCGCTGACCGGGACGCCGCTGCTCGAGCGTGGCGCCCGGGGGGTGCGGCCCACCGCGGCCGGCCGCCGGCTGGCCGGCGACGCGGCGCGCCTGGTCGCCGAGGCCGACCGCTTCGCTCAGGCGGCCGCCGCGCTCCGGGCCGGCGCGCCGCCGCTCCGGGTCGCGGTCATCTACTCGGTGGCCGAGTCGGTGCTCCCCCGCTGGCTGGCCGAGCTGCGCGACCGCGCCGGGGCCGGCCCCGTCGAGGTGCGGGTCGGCACCCCGGCCCAGGTGCGCGGGTGGGTGCAGGCCGGTGAGAGCGACGTCGGGGTCGCGGCGGGCCCCGGCGACGGCGCCGGGCTCGAGGAGCGCGTCATCGGTCGCGACGACCTGGTCGCCCTGGCCCCCGCCGGGCACCCGTGGGCCCGCGCCGGCGTGGTCGACGCCGCCGAGCTCGCCCGGACGCCCCTCTGCCTGCGCGAGCGCGGGTCGGGGACCCGCGACGTGCTCGAGGCCGCCCTCGCCGCGGCCGGCCTGCCCGCGCCGGTGGCGGCGCTCACCCTGGGCAGCACGCCGGCCATCCGCGCCGCGGTCGCCGCCCAGGGCATCCCCGCGGTCGTCTCGGGCCTGGTGCTCCCGGGCGCGCCGGGCCCCGGCGACCCGGTCGCCGTGGCCGTCCGGGGCGCCGACCTGGCCCGCCCGCTGACCGCGCTCTGGCGCCGGGGCACGCGCCTGACCCGTCCCCAGCGGGCCTTCCTCGCCGCGGCGGGGGCGGGCGGTGGCCCCGGGGCGGGCTGGTAGCCTCTCCGCGTGCCCGTCGCCGACAGCATCCTCGACCTGATCGGCCGCACGCCGATGATCCGGCTCGGCCGCATGTCCGAGGGGACCGGCGCCACCGTGCTCGGCAAGCTCGAGTCCTTCAACCCCGGCGGGAGCGTGAAGGACCGCATCGGCCTCGCGATGATCGAGGCGGCCGAGCGGGACGGGGCGCTGCGGCCCGGTGAGAGCGTCGTCGTGGAGCCCACCTCGGGCAACACCGGCATCGCCCTCGCCCTGGTCTGCGCGGCCCGCGGCTACCGCTGCGTGCTCACCATGCCCGAGACCATGAGCGTCGAGCGCCGGGCGCTCCTGCGCGCCTACGGGGCGGAGGTCGTCCTGACCCCCGGGACCGACGGGATGCGCGGGGCCATCGCCAAGGCCCAGGAGATCGCCGAGACCACCCCCGGGGCGTTCGTCCCCCAGCAGTTCCGCAACGCGGCCAACCCCGACGTCCACCGGCGCACCACCGCCGAGGAGATCTGGGCCGACACCGGCGGCGAGGTCGACGTGCTGGTGGCCGGGGTCGGCACCGGCGGGAGCATCACCGGGGTGGGCGAGGTCCTGCGGGAGCGCCGCCCCTCGCTGCGCTGCGTCGCGGTCGAGCCGGTCGACTCGCCCGTGCTCTCGGGCGGCCAGCCGGGGCCGCACAAGATCCAGGGCATCGGCGCCGGCTTCGTGCCCGAGGTCCTGAACACCGGGGTCTACGACGAGGTCGTCCGCTGCTCCGCCGACGACGCCTTCCAGACCGCGCGGCGGCTCGCGCGCGAGGAGGGCATCCTGGTCGGCATCTCGGCGGGGGCGAACCTGTGGGCCGCCCTGCAGGTGGCCGGCCGCCCGGAGAGCCGGGGCAAGGTCGTCGTGACCTTCCTGTGCGACACCGGCGAGCGCTACCTCTCCACGCCGCTCTTCGGCGACGCCTGACCCGGGGCGTCAGCCCCGGCGGAGCAGCAGGACCCGGCGGGTGCGCTCGCGGAAGCCGAGCGCGCGGAAGAACGCGAGCGCCTCGGCCCGGTCGGCCGACTCGGCCAGCAGGTGGGTGCCCCGGGCGGCGGTCACCTCGCGGGCGACCGCGGCCACCAGGGCGTGCGCGAGGCCCCGGCGCCGCCAGTCGGGCACGACCCCGAGCCACGTGATGAGGCCCTCCGGGACCTGGGCGTGGCAGAAGCCCACGATCCCGTTCCCGTCCCGGGCCACCACGAAGGCCCCGTGCCCCTCGGCGTGCTCGTACCCCGTCGGGCTCCCCATCTCGGCGAAGCACCCGGTCCCGGTCATCGCCGCCGCCTCGGCCGCGATGAAGTGGTCCGCCTCGGCGTTGCGGTAGGGGCCCACGACCGCGCCGGGCACCAGCGGGGCGCGCGGCAGCCCGTCGGCCGTGCGGCTCACGGTGACCGTGCGCCCGTAGGGCACGAACCCCTCCGCCTCCAGCCAGGCCGCCAGCGGTGAGCCGGCCTCGGCCGCGGCGTCCCAGGGGGCCGGGGGCAGCCGGCCGAGCAGGGCGGCGAGGCTCGCGGCGTCGCGCGTGCGCAGGGAGTCCAGCCGGATGGCGTCGGCGGTGGGGGAGGGGCCGAGCCGGCACGAGGCCCCGGGGGCGTGGACCTCGGTCACCGCGATGCTCCGTCGTGTGAGCCCATCGTCACCGCCGCCCTCCGGCCCGGGGGCCGGGAATATACTCACCCCCATGGCCGCACCGAGCCTGCGCCGGGCGATCGAGAAGGCGGTCCGCACGATCCGCCGCGACATCGACGTCGCCCGTGAGCGAGACCCCGCCGCCCGGTCCACCGTGGAGGTCCTCCTCTGCTACCCGGGCCTGCACGCGATCTGGATGCACCGGCTCGCCCACCGGCTCGAGGCCTCCCACCTGCACCTGCCCGCGCGGCTGGTCAGCCAGGTGTCGCGGCTGGCGACCGGGGTCGAGATCCACCCGGGGGCCCGCATCGGCCAGGGCTTCTTCATCGACCACGGGATGGGCGTGGTCATCGGCGAGACGGCCGAGATCGGCGAGAACGTGACGCTGTATCAGGGCGTGACCCTGGGCGGCACCGGCAAGGACACCGGCAAGCGCCACCCGACGGTGGACGACGGGGTCATCATCGGCACCGGCGCACGGGTGCTCGGCCCCCTGACGGTCGGCAAGGGGGCCAAGATCGGCGCCGGCGCGATCGTCGTGCGCGACGTGCCGCCGAACTCCACCGTGGTCGGCAACCCCGGCCGGCCGGTGGTCGTCGACGGCAAGCGGGTGGACCCCGAGCGCATCGCCCACCCGGAGATCGAGCACACGCGCCTGCCCGACCCGGTGGCCGAGGCGCTGACCTGCCTCATGCGCCGGGTCGCCCGCCTCGAGCAGGAGCTCGCCGACGTGCGCGCCGGGCGCCCGCCGCGGGAGGGGTCCGACGACGACTGCCTGCCCTCCATCCAGGAGGAGCTCGCCGCCATCCTCGGCCTGAACGGCACCGCGGCGCCGGTGGTGGACCCGCCCGGGCCGCACCCGCCCGCCGGGGGGTAGCCCCCCGCGCCCGGCCGCCGGCGCGATCCCCCGGCGGACCCCCGGAGCCCCTCGCTACCCTCCGGGGGTGAGCTCCGTCGCCTCGCTGAATGCGCCGCAGCGCGAGGCCGTCCACGCTCCGGACGGGCCGGTGCTGGTCCTGGCCGGGGCGGGGAGCGGCAAGACCCGGGTGCTCACCCACCGCATCGAGCACCTGGTGCGCGAGCGCGGGGTGCGGGTGGACGAGATCCTCGCGATCACGTTCACCAACAAGGCGGCCGGTGAGATGCGCGAGCGGCTGGCCGCGCTGCTCGGGGCCCCGGCGCGGCAGCTGTGGGCGTCGACCTTCCACTCGGCCTGCGTGCGGATGCTCCGCATCGAGGCCGAGCGGGCGGGGTATGAGCGGGGCTTCACCATCTTCGACGACGCCGACCAGCTCCGGCTCATGCGGTCGGTCATCGAGGACGAGGGGCTGGACACCAAGCGCTACGCGCCCCGGGCGGCGCTCGGGTGGGTGTCGGAGCGCAAGAACCGCCTGGTCGGGCCGGAGGCCGCCGGCCGCGAGAGCGCGTCGTTCGCCGACGAGGTCTTCGCGGGCTGCTACCGCCGCTACCAGGACCGCCTGCTGGTCAACCAGGCGATGGACTTCGACGACCTCATCATGGTCGCGGTCGGCCTGCTCGAGCGCGACGCCGAGGTGCGCGCGCGCTGGCAGCGGCGCTTCCGCCACGTGCTGGTCGACGAGTACCAGGACACCAACCACGCGCAATACCGCCTGGTGCGGGTGCTGGCCGAGCCCGAGCGCAACGTGACCGTGGTGGGCGACGACGACCAGAGCATCTACTCCTGGCGCGGCGCCGACATCCGCAACATCCTCGACTTCGAGCGCGACTTCCCCGACGCCACCGTGGTGGCGCTGGAGCAGAACTACCGCTCCACCGGCACCATCCTCGACGCCGCCCACGCCGTGGTCTCGCGCATCCCCGGACGCCACCCCAAACGGCTGTGGACCGACCGGGGGCCCGGCGAGCCGATCACCCTGGTGGGGCACCGCGACGAGTACGACGAGGCCCGTCACGTGGTCCGCGAGGTCCGCCGCGCCGACGCCGAGGGCATCGGGCGCGCGGGGATCGCGGTCTTCTACCGCACCAACGCGCAGAGCCGGGTCATCGAGGACATGCTGGTGCGCGAGCGGATCGCCTACCAGGTGGTCGGCGGCACCCGGTTCTACGAGCGGGCCGAGGTCAAGGACCTCATGAGCTACCTGCAGGTCGTGGCCAACCCGGGCAACCGCCTGGCCTTCGGGCGGGCGGCGGGGGCGCCGCGCCGGGGGCTCGGGCCCGCCTGCCTCACCAAGCTCGCCGCCCGGGCCGACACCCAGGGCGTCCCGCTGGACGCCGCCGCCCGCGAGCCGGACCTCATCCCGGGCCTCTCGGCCGCCCAGCGCGCCGCGCTGCGCGCGCTCGGCGGGCTCCTGGCCGACCTGCGCGCGCTGGACGCCGCCGGCGCCCCGGTGGACCGGGTGGTCGAGGCGGCGCTCGAGCGCTCCGGCCTGCGGGACGCCCTGGCCGCCGAGGGCCCGGCCGAGGCCGGCCTCGGCCGGCTGGAGAACCTCCAGGAGCTCATCGGGGTCGCCGCCGAGTACCAGGCCCAGGCCGAGGAGCCGTCGCTCTCGGGGTTCCTGGAGGAGCTGGCGCTGGCCTCCGACGCCGACGAGGTCGAGCAGGGCACCGAGCAGGTCACCCTGATGACCATCCACAACGCCAAGGGCCTCGAGTTCGACGTGGTGGTGATCGCGGGCCTGGAGGAGCGGCTGTTCCCCCACGCGCGCTCCCTGGAGGACCCCGACGCGCTGGAGGAGGAGCGGCGCCTGTTCTACGTCGGCATCACCCGGGCGCGCCGGCGCCTGGTGCTCTCCCACGCCGACTCGCGGGCCATGCGCGGCAGCCGCGACTACACGGTGCCGTCGAGCTTCCTGCGCGACATCCCCGCCGAGACGCTCGGGCGCCCCGAGCGCCCCCCGCGGGCCCCCTCGGCGGCGCCGCGGCCCCCGGCCGGCCGGCCCGCCGCGCCCCGCGCCCGGGGCGGCGAGCCCGCCCTGCGGCTCGAGACGGGCGACCAGGTGGTCCACGCCACCTTCGGGGAGGGCGTGGTGGTCGGCACCCAGCAGCGCGGGCGGCTGCTGCAGGTCAGGTTCCAGGACAAGGAGCGGCTCTTGATGGCGGACATGGCCCCCATGCGCAAGGCGGCCGGGTGAGCGCCACGGTGATCGACGGCAAGGCCGCCGCCGCGCGGGTGCGCGAGCGGGTCGCGGGGGGCGTCGCCGCCTTCCGCGCCCGCCACGGGCGCCCGCCCGGGCTCGTCGGCATCCAGGTGGGCGACGACCCCGCGTCGGAGATCTACCAGCGCAACAAGCAGAAGCAGGCCGAGGACGTGGGGATGGCCGCCCGCCGCCTGAAGCTGCCCGGGGAGACCACGCAGGGGGAGCTCGACGCGCTCATCGACGAGCTCAACGCCGATCCGGCGGTCGACGGGATGCTGGTGCAGCTGCCGGTGCCCGGTCAGATCGCCGAGCCGCTGATCGCGGCGCGCATCCACCCCGACAAGGACGTGGACGGGTTCTCGCCGGTCAACGTCGGCCGGCTGGTCCGCGGAGAGCCGGGCCTCGTCCCCTGCACCCCCAGCGGGGTCATGTGGCTCATCCGCGAGGCGGGCGTCGCCCTGGAGGGTGCGCGCGCCGTGGTGGTGGGCCGGAGCCTCATCGTCGGCAAGCCGATGGCGCTGCTCCTGCTCGCCGAGAACGCGACGGTCACGGTCGCCCACTCGCGCACCCGCGACCTGGCGGCGGTGTGCCGCGAGGCCGACGTGCTGGTGGTCGCCGTCGGCCGCGCCGAGATGGTGCGGGGCGACTGGGTCAAGCCCGGCGCCTGCGTCATCGACGTCGGCATGAACCGCCGCGACGACGGCCGCCTGTGCGGCGACGTCCACTACGCGGAGGCCGCCGAGGTGGCGGGATCCATCACCCCCGTGCCCGGGGGCGTGGGGCCCATGACCATCGCCTATCTGCTCGCCAACACCCTCCTCGCCGCCGAGCGGCGCGAGGGGGACGAACCCACTGGGGGAATCGTCTGATGAAGATCGCCATCTTCGGCGGAACCGGGGACCTGGGCCGCGGCCTGGCCATCACCTTCGCCGCCGCGGGCCACGAGATCGTGGTCGGCTCACGCAGCCAGGAGCGGGCCGACCAGGCCGCGGCGGGCCTCAAGGAGGGCTACCCGGAGGGCACGTTCATCCCGATGGAGAACGCCGCCGCCGCCGCCGCTGGCGAGATCGCCGTCGTCTCCATCCCGTATGAGGGGATCGAGTCGACCATCCCGCCGCTGGCCGAGCACCTGGCCGGCAAGGTCGTGGTGACCGTGGTCAACGCGCTCAAGTTCGGCAAGAGCGGCGCCATGGCCGTGCTCGACCTGCCGGCCCCCTCCTGTGCCCACCAGATCCAGGACCTCGCCCCGGAGGCGAAGGTCGTGGTGGCCTACAACAACCTGCCGGCCGCCGCGCTGCAGGAGCGCCACCCGGTCGACTCCGACGTGCTGGTCTGCGGCAAGAGCCGCGAGGCGCGCGAGGCGGTCGTCGAGCTGACCACGGCCATCCCCGGCTGCCGCGCGCTCGACGCCGGCCCGCTGGCCAACGCGCTGATCATCGAGGGCATGACCGCCCTGATCATCAACCTGAACAAGCGCTACGGCGGCGAGGCCTCCATCGCGATCTCGGGGCTGGAGAACGCCCCGGAGCGGACCCCCTCCCACTGACCGCCCGCCGGGCCCTGCGACGCCGCCGGCGCGCAGGGTCCGGCGCTTTCCCTGCGATGGCGCCGTGAAGCGCCGTCGCAATGATCCCGATGCGATCGGTGAGGAGCCGTGCCCCACCGACCCCACAGCCCGCCGGACCTGCGCGACGCCGCGCTCCGCGGCGCCTGCCTGGCCGGCCGCGACCTCAGGTGGGCGGACCTCTCCGGCGCGGACCTCTCAGGGGCGTCGCTGGTCGAGGCGCGCCTGGCCGGCGCCCGCCTGCGGGGGGCGCACCTGTCCGGCGCCTCGCTCATGCGCGCCGACCTGCGGGGCGCGGACCTCTCGGGGGCCAACCTGCAGGGCGCGGTGCTCACGGGCGCCCGCATGGGCGGCGCCCGCCTGGTCGGGGCCGATCTCTCCGGCGCCAGCCTGATCGGGGCGTCGCTGGGGCGTGCGGACCTGCGCGGGGCGCTCATGGAGGAGACGCTCCTGCTCGGGGCGGTGGTGGCCGGCGCCCACGTGGACGACCGCACCCGCTGGCCCGCCGGCGTCGCCGTGCCCTGGGCCGCCCTCGCCCCGGCGGTCCCCGCCCGCCGGCCGGACCGCCCGTCGCGCCGCCTCACCCCGGGCGGGCGCCTGGACGCGGCCCTGCCGCCGGAGCCGGCGCCGCCGCCCCGGGGCGGCACCCGCATCTGGATCCGCGCTCAGGCGGTGGGCGCGCCGCGCCACTCCACCACGCCCTCCAGGGAGGCGGGGGGGACGGCGCGCGGCGGCGCATCGGCCGGCAGCCCCAGGTAGACGAAGGCCACCACCTCGTCGCGCGGCCCGAGGCCCAGGTGGTCGCGGACCTCGGGCTCGTCGGCCATGGCCCCGGTGCGCCACATGGCCCCGACCCCGAGGGCGTGGGCGGCGAGCAGCAGGTTCTCGACCGCGCACACCACGGCGTCGCGGTCCTCGCGCCGGGCCACCGGGTCGTCGGCGGCCGGGGTGGCGATGCAGGCGACGACCACGGGGGCGCGCTCGGGGCGCGAGCGCTCCTTCGCGAGCGCCTGAGGGGTCGCGTCCGGGCGCACGCGGGCCACGGCGCGGGCGTGGGCGTCGCCGAGCGCGCGACGGGCGTCGCCCGCCATCACCACGAAGCGCCAGGGCCGGGTGAGGTGGTGGCTCGGGGCGGCCACCGCGGCCCGCAGCAGGCGCTCGACGGTGGTGCGGGGCAGCGGGTCGGGGCGGACCAGGGGCACGCTCCGCCGGCTCAGGATGACCCGGAGCGCCTCGGGCTCGTCGCTCACCCGTAGCCGAGGCGGTGCAGGTGGTCCTCGTCCATGCCGAGGTGGTGGCCGAGCTCATGGAGCACGGTGACGCGGACCTGGTGCTCCAGCTCGTCCAGCGTGCGGCAGTGGTCCACCAGGGGATGCATGAAGACCGTGATCTTCGGCGGCATGGCCCCGGAGGGGATCTGCCCGACGGTGATGGGGTGCCCCTGGTAGAGGCCGTAGAGCGCGGGCTGGCCGGGGGGCGAGTGCTCCTCCACCACCACCGCGGTCTCGGCGAGCAGGGAGGCGAAGGGCTCGGGGACGTCGTCGATGGCGACCTGCACGAGCTGCTCGAAGTCCTCCAGGCCGATCCGGATCAGGCTCACGAATCCATCGTAGCGAGCCCCCTCCCTGGACCTGCGGGGGGGTCGGCCCCCCCGGACGGCGGGTGGCCCCGGGGCCTCCACTCGGCTTCCATGCTGCGTAGGACATGGAGCCTTTGGAGGATCCGATGGCAGGACGCCGCCCCCGCACCGCGCTGGTCGCCACGCTCGTCGCCGTCGCGCTGCTCGCGCTCGGTGCGTCCCGGCCGGCCGACGCGGCCCCGGCGTCGCCGATCCCGGTCCCGGTGCCGGTCTCCCGCGCGTTGGACCTGCTGGCCGCGGGCGACGCCCGCTCGGCCACCCTGAGCGGTCCGAGCGGCGACGTCACGCTGACCCTGCGGGCCGGCGGGCGCGTGCTGACCACCGCCCTCCCGTACCCGGCCCTGGTCGAGCAGGCCGTCGCGGCCGCCCGCGCCGGGGACGTGCCCCTTCGCGTGACCCGGCCCAGGGCCGCCCCCACCGCCGCGACGCCCGCGCCGTCGGGCGGGGGCTTCGACCCGGTCGTCTTCATGCGAGAGTGGGGCGGGATGATCCTGCTGCTGGTGCTGGTCGCCTTCACCGGGCTGGCGCTGCGCCAGGTCGGCGGGGCGCGCTTCGGCCACCGCGTGAAGCCCGTGCGCTCGGTCACGCGCTTCGAGGACGTGGCGGGCATCGACGAGATCCGCGACGAGGTCACCGAGATCGCCGACGTGCTGAGCGACCCGGAGCGCTTCGAGCGGGTGGGGGCCGACCTCCCGCGGGGGGTCATCCTGCACGGGGCCCCGGGCACCGGGAAGACGCTCCTGGCCCGTGCCGTGGCCGGCGAGGCGGGCGTGCCGTTCTTCTCGGCCTCCGGGTCGGAGTTCGTCGAGGTCTACTCGGGCCTCGGGGCGAAGCGCATCCGGGCCCTGTTCGACGCCGCCCGCAAGGCCGCGCCGGCGGTGCTCTACATCGACGAGATCGACGCGGTCGGCGGGCGGCGCACCGGGGCGCCGGGCTCCGGGGAGCGCGAGCAGGCCCTCGACCAGCTCCTGACCGAGATGGACGGCTTCCGCACCGACCCGCACCGGCCGGTGGTGGTGCTCGCGTCGACCAACCGGATCGAGGACCTCGACCCGGCCCTGGTCCGCGCCGGGCGCTTCGACCGGCGCATCGCCGTGGGGCTCCCGGACCGCCAGGCCCGGGAGGAGATCCTGGGCGTCCACACCCGGCGCCGGCCGCTCGCCCCGGGCACGCGCCTGGCCGACGTCGCCGCGTTCACCGCCGGCATGGCCGGCGCCGACCTGGCCGCCCTGTGCAACGAGGCCGCGTTCGAGGCGGCGCGCGGGGGCCGCGAGACGCTCGAGCTCGCCGACTTCCGGCGCGCGCTCATGCGCCTGGCCGCCGGCCCCGAGAAGCGCAGCCGGGTGATGAGCGACGAGGAGCGGGCGCTGGTGGCCTACCACGAGATGGGCCACGCGATCGTCGGCCACCTCTCGCCGCGCTGCGATCCGGTCGAGCGGGTCACGGTGATCCCCCAGGGCCAGGCCCTCGGCGTCACGATCGCCCTGCCGACCGAGGACCGGTTCCTGGCCACCCGTGAGGACTGCCTGCAACGGCTGGCGATGATGATGGGCGGCCGCGCCGCCGAGGAGCTGATCTTCGAGGAGCAGACCTCGGGCGCGGCCGACGACCTGGCCCGGGCCCACCGCCTGGCCCGGCGGATGGTCGAGGACCTCGGCATGGGCGCGCCGACCACCGAGCGGTCCATCTCCCCCGAGGACGGCCCGGGCGGGGAGGAGGGGGTCGAGCGCCGCGCCGCGAAGCTCGTCGAGGACGCCTACCTGCAGGCCCGGGGCCTCCTGGCGCGGCACGAGGAGACCCTGCACCACGCGGCGGCCCGGCTGCTCGCGGCCGAGGCGCTCGAGCGCGACGACCTGCACGCGCTGCTCGGTCCCCGGCCATCAGCCGGGCGCCTCACGCCGCGGCGTGAGGCGGTCGTCGCTCCGTAGCGAGGCCCCGAGGGGAGCGCGGGCGGGGGAGACCCCGCCCGCGCCGGGCCACCTGCCCTAGGATCGGGCCCGCGATGGGCGTCGTCGCCGAGCACGTGGTGCACCGCCCACCCGCGCCGCTGCGGGGGCTCGTCGCCTCCTGCGTGGGCTACCGGCTCGACGGGTTCCCGGCCGGCGTGCACATCGGCATGCCCTCACCGCTCCTCACGGTGGTCCTCAGCCTGGACGGGCCGGTGGAGGTGCGCGACGCCGGCGGCGGCGTGCACCGGGAGGTCGCGCTCGCGAGCGGGTTCAACGACCGGCCGGTCGCCATCCCGCATGAGGGGGCCCAGCACGGAGTGCAGATCGATCTCACCCCCGAGGGCGCGCGCGCCCTGCTCGGCTGCCCGCCCGCCGCGCTGGCCCGGCAGGTGGCGCCCCTCGCGGACCTCCTCGGCGCGCCCGCGGGCGAGGCGCAGGAGCGGATGCACGCCGCCCAGGGCTGGCCGGCCCGCCTCGCGGCGCTCGACGCCGTCCTGCTCCGCGCGCTCGCCCGCACCCCCCGGGGGGTCGCCCGCCCAGACGCCGAGGCGGCTCTGCGCGGGCTTCTGGGGAGCGGGGGCACCGCCCGCGTGGCCCACCTGGCCGCGGGCGTGGGGTTGAGCCGGCGCCGGCTGGGCGACGTCGTGCGGGGTGAGTACGGCCTGCCGCCCAAGGCGCTCGCCCGCATCATCCGCTTCGACCGCTCGCGTCGCATGCTCATGCACCCCGCGCGCCCGGCGATCGGCGCGGTGGCCGCCGCCTGCGGCTACGCCGACCAGGCCCACATGGACCGCGACTGGCGCGGGCTGGCCGGCGCGAGCCCCTCGGCCTGGCTGCGGGATGAGGTGTTCCCATTCGTCCAAGACGCGGCGGGCCGGGACGGGGGATCATCGCGGCCATGACCGACATCCGCT
>JALOLS010000047.1 GCA_025455865.1 Thermoleophilia bacterium | reverse complement strand
CCCTCCCGGCCGCCATCGGCCAGGCCGCGGTGCTGCTCGCGCTCCTCACCATCGAGTGGGCGGGCCTGGTGGCCGCGTCCTCGCCCGGGCGCCTGGTGCTGCTGGTGGCCCTCGGGGTCGCCCCGGCCCTCGCGGCGCTCTCGCCGCGGGCGCCGCGGCTGCTCGCGCTCCTCACCACCCTCGCCTGCGCGGCCGCCGCCGTGCTGATCGCCACCCGGCCCGACCTCGGCGCGCTCCTCGCCCGTGACGGCGAGGCGTGGCGCGACCTCGCCGGCGTGCTCCCCGACGGCCTGCGGGCCCTCAACGACACCACCCTCCCGGCCCCGGCGGACGCCGACCCCGCGCTGTTCGCGGTGCTCGACCTGGCGCTCTGGGTCATCGCCGCCTGCGTGGCCTGGCTCACCATCGCCGCCCGCAACGCCCTGGCCGGGGTGGTCGCGGTGGGGGTGGCGCTCGCCTACCGCTGGACCGTGGTCAGCCCCTCGCGGCCGCTGCTCGAGGGCGCCCTCGCGCTCGCGGCCGTGCTCGCGGTGCTGATGCTCGGCGCCCGTACCGGGTCCGGGCGGCCCGCATGGGGCGGGCGGGCGCTCCGGGCCGGGGTGGTCGGGGTGCTGGTGGTCGGGGTGGCCGTGGCCGCGGCGGCGCCCGCGCGCGACGCCGGCGGGTGGGTCGACTGGCGAAGCTGGGACCTCACCCCCGAGCGCAACGGCGGCCCGGCCACCGCGATCGACCTGCTCCAGCGCTACGGGCAGCTCCAGTGGCCCGAGGTGCCCGCGGTGGTCATGCGGGTCAAGGCCGACCGGGCGCTCCCGATGCGGGCGACGGCGTTCGAGTACTTCGACGGGCGGTCCTTCGAGCCGGGCACCCGCGGCCCCTCGGCCCTGCCGCTCCGTCGCGGCGACCGGGTGGAGCTCGACGGCGTCGGGTCGGACCCGGACGCCGAGGTCATCCGCCAGGAGGTCCGGCTGGTGGGGGCGACCACGCCGTTCGTGCTCGCGGGGTGGCGGATGGTCGCCGCCGAGGGGCCGTTCCCGCCCGCGGTGAGCCAGATCCAGGACCGCCTCGAGGTCTCGCCGCCGCTCGCCCGGGGCACCCGCTACCGGACCGAGGTGCGGATCAGCGAGCCCTCGCCGCGGGAGCTCCTGCGCGGCCGGGCGTATGACTCGGGCCGCATCTCGCCGGTGCTCACCCAGGTGACCGCCGGGTTCGCCGGGCCGGTCGTGACCGTGCCGGTGTGGGGGACCCCCGGCGAGCGCCCGGTCGCCGCCGACTTCGGGCCCTACGCCGCGGTGTATGAGCTCTCCGAGCGGATCGTCGGCGACGTCGCCTCGCCCTACGCCGCGGTCAACCGCATCGAGACCTACCTGCGCGACCGCTACGCCTACGACGAGCAGCCGCCCTACCCGGCGGCCGGCGTGCCGCCGCTCGCGGACTTCCTGCTCACCACCCGCCGGGGCTTCTGCCAGCACTTCGCCGGGTCCATGGCGCTCATGCTGCGGATGCAGGGCATCCCCGCGCGGGTCGCGGTCGGCTTCACCGCCGGCCGCTACGACACCGGCACCGACGCGTTCGAGATCTGGGACCGTGACGCCCACGCCTGGGTCGAGGTGCTCCTGCCCGGGCAGGGGTGGCTGCCCTTCGACCCGACCCCCGGCCGCTTCGCCGCCAACCAGGCGTCGGTCTCCTCGCCCGACTACGCCCCCCGGGAGATCGACGTGGACCTGGGCGGGCTCGCGCGCCTGTCGGTCCGACCGCCCGAGATCCCGGCACCGCCGCGGGAGGCGCCCGAGCCCCCGCCCGAGCCCGGGTCGCCGGCGCCGGCCGGCGGCTCGCCCTGGTGGTGGTGGATCGCCGCGCTCGGCGCCGCACTGCTCCTGATCCCGCTCATTCCGGCCGCGTGGCGGGCGGTCCGCCGGGCCGCCCGGCGCCGGCGCGGGGGCGAGCGCGAGCGGGTGCTCGGGGCGCTGCACGAGCTGGAGGACCTGGCCGCGCGCCTCGGGGTGCCCCCCGACCCGACCGCCACCGCGACCGAGCGCGCCGAGGACCTGCGCCGGGTGCTCGGGGTGGACGCCGGCCGGCTCTACCTGACCGCGGCCACCGCCCGGTTCGCGCGCCGCCAGCCGCCGCCGGGGACCGCCGCGGCGGCCTGGCGCGACCTGGCCGCGGTGCGCCGCGCCGCGCGCCGGGCCGTGCCGCGCCGCCGGCGGCTGGCGGCGATGGTCCTGCCCTCATCCCGTCGCCGCGCTACGGTGGGCGCGTGACGGATCCCCTGAGTGCGTATGAGGACTTCCGCCGCGGCAGCGACCTGCTCGCCAACCGCGACTTCCACCAGGCGGCGGTCGCGCTGGAGCGGGCCAAGCGCCTGGAGCCCGACAAGGGCTCCATCCGCGAGGCCCTCGGCCGGGCGTACCTGTCCTCCCGGTCCTACTCCAAGGCCGCCGAGGAGTTCCAGGCCGCCGTCGACCTCGCGCCCACCGACCACTACGCCCACTTCGGCCTCGGCCGCGCGCTCGAGCGCCTGGGCGACCGCGAGCGGGCGCAGTTCCACTACAAGCTGGCCCGCTGCTTCGGGAGCACGCTGGTCTGAGGGATCGCCGCCGGCCCGGCCGCGCGGCGGTCAGTCCACCCCCGGGGGCCGGCCGCTCACCCGCATCCCCTCAGGCACCTCGAACCCGGTGCGCACGGTGCTCTCGAACGTCTCGTCGACCGAGGTCGAGAGCAGGCCGAGCAGCCCGTCGAGGTCGGCGGTGCGGGCCCCCTCCAGGGGCATCTCGGCGCACAGCCACAGGTCGCCGGCGTCGTCCACCGCGAAGCGCCACGCCTCGGTGTCCAGGTGCTTGCGCAGGAGCCGCCGATAGACCGCCTCGTGGTTCCGGTCGGGCCCGCGCAGGAAGAAGGCCCGCAGGGCGATGCTGCGCTCCCGGCAGGTCAGGGCCACGGCCACCACCTCACGGCGGGCCGAGGGCACCCTGAGGGTCCATTCCCGGTCACTGAGGCGATCGCGCTCCACGCCGATCTCCTCCAGCCAGAGCGCCACCTTCGCCGGACCGTCCTCCATGCCGGCCACCATACCCCGTCACATACGACGTACGATGGGCGGATGCGGGTGCTCCTTCAGCGGGTGCGCTGGGCGCGGGTGCGGGTGGGCGGCGAGGAGGTCGCCGCGACCGGCCCGGGCCTGCTCGCGCTCGTGGGCGTGGGGAGCGGCGATGACGCCGACGAGGCGCGCCGGATGGCCCGCAAGACCGCCCGCCTTCGCCTGTTCGCCGGCGGGGAGCGCGGGTTCGAGCACTCGGTGGGCGAGACCGGCGGCGAGGTGATGTGCGTGAGCCAGTTCACCCTGATGGGCGACGTGCGCCGCGGCAACCGGCCGTCGTGGTCGGCGGCGGCCCGGCCCGAGGACGCCGCGCCCCTGGTCGACGCCTACGCCGACGCCCTGGAGGAGGAGGGCGTGCGGGTGGGCCGCGGGGTGTTCGGGGCCATGATGGACGTGGCGCTCGAGAACGACGGCCCGGTGACGATCATGCTGGACACCGGGGACCTGGACCGCCCGCGGCGGGGGGAGGGGTGATGGAGTCTGCGCGCGGCGAGCGGCGGGCCCACCGGCGGGTGCAGGCGGACCTCCCGGTCCGGGTCCAGGGCCCCGACGGGCCGGTCGAGGGCCACACGGTCAACCTGAGCGAGGGCGGGGTCTCGGTCGACCTCGGCGCGGCCAGCATCGACGCCCGGCGCCTGCGCATCGAGATCGAGCTCGCCGAGCTCGGGTGGCACGCGCTCGACGCCGAGCAGACCCGCAGCGAGGACGAGGGGCACCGCCTCTCGGCGCGGTTCGCGGAGGCCGCGGCCTCCGGCGAGCGCGAGGCGATCCGCGGGTTCCTCGCCCGCTACCTGCCCGAGTAGGCGCCCGGGGCCCGGCCGGGAGCGGGACGGCCCTGTGCTACGGTTGCCGTCCCGCGGAGCGATCCGCAGGCCGAGTTCGGATTCTCCGGAGTGGGTCCATCGGCCCACTCTTTTCATTGGTCCGGACGGCCGGCGCCCCGCCGGTCGCAGGGGTCGGCTCAGGCGCCGGGTGCCGGAGCCGGGGAGAGGTGCTGTCGAGGGAGGTCGTCATGCAGGGCCGCGAGGCCGTCGAGCACGAGGTCGAGGCGCGCCTGGCGGAGGCGCTGCCCGAGGTCGACCTGCTCGAGGTCGCGGTCCTCGGACGCGGCCAGACGCGGACGCTCAGGGCGGTCATCGACCACCCGCGGGGCGTCGACCACGACCTGTGCGCCGAGGTCACGCGGGTGCTGGACCGGGCGGGCATGCGCGAGCGATTCGCCGTCGAGGTCTGGTCGCCGGGGCCTGAGCGGCCCCTGCGGACCACCCGGCACTTCGCCGGCGCGGTGGGTACGCGGGTGCGCCTGCGGCTGGACCCGGGAGCGGGCGACCTGCCGCGGCAGGTCACCGGGACCCTGGTGGCGGCGGGCGAGGACACGCTGACGGTCGCCTCGGGCGAGGGCGTGATGGAGGTGCCCCGGGACCGCGTTCGCCGGGCGAACGTGGTGGCCGGTTCCGTCGGGCGGTCGGAGGAGGACAGGTGAACCGCGAGATCATCGAGGCGATCAAGCAGATCGAGCGCGAGAAGGGGATCAACTCCGAGACCCTGCTCACCGCGCTCGAGGACGCGCTCCTGGCCGCCTACAAGAAGACGCCGGACGCCGCGGAGTTCGCGCGGGTCGAGATCGACCGCGAGAGCGGCGAGATGCGCGTGCTCCAGCTCGTGCTGCCCGAGGGGGCGGAGCTGCGCACCCTGCCCCAGCCCGAGCCCGAGATCCCCGAGGGCGTGAACCCCGAGGACGTCGAGCCCCCGCCGCCGCTGGTCGACTGGGAGGCCTACGGGGACGACGAGGTCGCGGTGGTGGACGTGACCACCGAGAACTTCGGCCGCATCGCCGCCCAGACCGCCAAGCAGGTCATCCTGCAGCGCATCCGCGAGGCGGAGCGCGAGATGATGTACGAGGAGTACGTCGACCGGGTCGGCGACGTGGTCACCGGGATCATCCAGCAGTCCGACCACCGCTACACCCTGGTCGACCTCGGCCGGGTGGAGGCGCTGCTCCCGCTCAACGAGCAGGTGGGCGGGGAGCGCTACGACCACGGGTCGCGCATCAAGGCGGTCATCGTCGACGTGCGCTCCTCCTCCAAGGGGCCCCAGGTCATCCTGTCGCGCCGCTCCGACGAGCTCATCAAGCGGCTGTTCGAGCTGGAGGTGCCGGAGATCGCCGACGGCCTGGTGCAGATCCGCGCCGTGGCCCGGGAGCCCGGCTGGCGCTCGAAGATCGCGGTGATCTCCAAGGTCCAGGGCGTCGACCCGGTCGGCGCCTGCGTGGGCCCCCGCGGCTCGCGCGTGCGCATGGTGGTCTCGGAGCTGCGGGGCGAGAAGATCGACATCATCCCCTGGAACGATGAGCCGGCGCGCTTCGTGGCCAAGGCGCTCTCGCCGGCCCGGGTGCGCGAGGTGCTGGTCGACGACGAGGCCCGGCAGGCCACCGTGGTGGTGCCCGACGACCAGCTCTCGCTGGCCATCGGCAAGGAGGGCATGAACGCCCGCCTGGCCGCACGGCTCACCGGCTGGCGCATCGACATCAAGAGCGAGTCGGTGTTCGCCAACGAGGACTCCTCGGATGAGTTCGGGGACGGCGAGGAGGGCGGCTTCGTCCGGTGCGTGGCGCTGCTTCGCAACGGCAAGCGCTGTCCCAACGGCGCGGTGGCCGGCACGCGCTACTGCGCGCTGCCCGCCCACGCCCGCCTGGCCCAGCAGGAGGCGCAGCTCGGCCGGGAGCTGACGGCCGAGGAGGTCCAGGAGGCCGCCGGGGCGCGTCGCGGCCCGCGGGCGCCCGAGCCCGAGCCCGAGCCCGCGCCCGCCGCGGCGTCCGGGCCGGCGGAGGAGGGCGCGTAGGACGCCCGCCGACGACAATGGGCCGCGCCGTCATGTGCCGGTGCGGCGCTGCCTGGGCTGCGGGGTTCGCGCGCCGAAGGAACTCCTGGCACGCTTCACGGTGGTGCCCGGCCAGGACGGGGCGCGGCTCGCGCGTGACGACCGCGGCCGGCTGGGGGGCAGGGGGTTGTACGTCTGCCGGGTCCCGGAGTGCTTCGACCGGGCCTCGGCGCGACGGGCGTTCCAGCGGGGCGCCCGGCTCCGGGGCGCGTCCCTGGCGGTGGACCCGGCGCTGGGCCAGGCGCTCGACGAGGAGAGGTGAGGGGACAGGATGAGCACCAAGAAGCGCGTCTATGAGATCGCCAAGGACGAGGGCCTGCCCTCGTCGCTCGTGCTGCAGCGCCTCCAGCGGGCCGGCGTGGCCGTGAAGACCGCCTCCTCCACCGTCGACGAGGCCGAGGCCCTGCACATCCTCGCCCCCAACCGCTACCCCAAGCCGGAGCGCCCGCCGGAGCCGCCCCCGGCCCCCGAGAAGCCCGCGCGCCCCAAGGCGAAGCCGAAGCCCGCCCCGGAGCCCGAGCCCGCCCCGGCCCCGGCCGCCGATGAGGCGCCCGCCCCGGTGGTCGAGGCCCCGGCCCCCGAGCCCGCCCCGGCGCCGGTCGCCGAGGAGGCCCCCGCCCCGGCGGCCCCCGCCCCCGAGCCCGTCCCGGCCCCGGTGGCCGAGGAGGCGCCCGCGCCGGTGGCCGAGGCCCCGGTCACGCCGGCCCCCGAGCCCGAGCCCGCCCCCGTCGCGGAGGCCCCCGCCCCCGCGCCCGCCGCTGAGGAGACCCCCGCGACACCCGAGTCCACCGCCCCCGCCCCGGAGCCGGCTCCCGCGCCGGCCGAGGAGACCCCCTACATCCCCCGCAAGCCGAGCGACCGGCCGCGCCCGCCCATCTCCCGGGCGAGCGACCAGCCGCGCCCGCCCATCTCGCGGGCCGGCGACCGGCCGCGACCGCCCATCTCGCGGGCCGGCGACGCCCCCCGCCCGCCCATCTCCCGGGCCGGCGACGCCCCCCGCCCGCCGGTCGAGCGCCCGGCGCCCGACTCGCCCAACAACCCGCCCCGGCGCAGCGTGCAGCCCGGCCAGGGCCAGCGGCCCATGCGGCCCGAGCCCGGCGCCGTGCGCCCCGGCGCGGGCCTGCCGCCGCGCGGCACCGGCGGGCCCACCCGGCCCGGCCCCGCCGGGCGCGGCGGCCGCCGCCGCCGGGTGGTCATCGACTCGCAGGCCGGCCGGCGCCCGGGTCCCGCGCCCGGCGGCCGCCGCGGTCCGCGCGGGCCGCGCCCCGACGACCGCTCGCAGCAGCAGGCGAACGTCCCGGCCGCCGAGCTGCCGCCCGTCGACGTCCAGTCCGGCGCCACGGTCAAGGACCTGGCCGACGCCCTCGGCATCTCCACCGCCCAGATCATCAAGACCCTGATGACGCTCGGCGAGATGGCCACGATCACCCAGTCGCTCTCCGACGAGGCCATCGAGCTGGTGGCCGAGGAGATCGAGCGCAAGATCAAGATCGTGCACGCCGAGGAGGAGGCCGACCTCGAGCCGGTCTTCGACGACGCCCCCGAGGACCTGATCGCCCGGGCCCCGGTGGTGACGATCATGGGCCACGTCGACCACGGCAAGACCTCGCTGCTGGACGCCATCCGCTCCACCGAGGTCGCCGCGGGCGAGGCCGGCGGCATCACGCAGCACATCGGCGCCTACCAGGTGCACGCCGGCCCGCGGGAGATCACCTTCCTGGACACCCCGGGCCACGAGGCGTTCACCGCCATGCGCGCCCGCGGCGCCAAGGTGACCGACGTCGCGGTCATCGTGGTGGCCGCCGACGACGGCGTCATGCCGCAGACGGTGGAGGCCATCGACCACGCCAAGGCGGCCGGCGTGCCGTTCATGGTCGCGGTCAACAAGGTCGACAAGCCGGGCGCCAACCCCGACCGGGTCAAGCAGGAGCTGACCCAGCACGAGGTCATCCCGGCCGAGTGGGGCGGCACGCACGAGTTCGTCGAGGTCTCGGCGCTCCTGAAGACCGGCCTGGACCGGCTGCTGGAGACCGTGCTGCTGGTGGCCGACGCCGACGTCGAGCCCCGGGCCAACCCCGCCGCGCCGGCCTCCGGGACGGTCATCGAGTCGCGCCTGGACGCCGGCCGCGGGCCGGTCTGCACGCTGCTCGTGCAGCGCGGCACCCTGCGCGTCGGCGACGTGCTGGTGGTCGGCGAGACCTTCGGCCGCGTGCGGGCCATGAACGACTACAACGGCGAGGCGCTCGAGACGGCCACCCCGTCGGTGCCGGTGGAGATCCTCGGCCTCGACGGCGTCCCCGACGCCGGCGAGAAGTTCCGGGTCGTCGACAACGAGAAGCTCGCCCGGCAGGCCGCCGGGGAGCGCAGCCAGCGCCTGCGCGCCGAGGAGCTCGCCAACCGGCGCCCGGTGTCGCTGGAGGACCTGTTCGCCCGGATCAAGGAGGGCGGGCTCAAGGAGCTCAACATCATCGTCAAGGGCGATGTGCAGGGCTCCGTGGGCGCGCTGGTCGACGCGCTGAACAAGGTCGAGCAGACCGAGGTGCGCCTGCGCATCATCCACACCGGCGTGGGGGCGATCACCGAGAGCGACGTCATGCTGGCCTCGGCCTCGTCGGCCATCATCATCGGCTTCAACGTGCGCCCCCGGCCCGAGGCGAAGGTCCTGTCGGAGCGCGAGGGCGTGGACGTGCGGACCTACCGGGTCATCTACCGGGCCATCGAGGACGTCCGCGACGCGCTGGTCGGCCTCCTTGAGCCGGACATCGTCGAGGAGTCCCTCGGCCGCCTGGAGGTGCGCACCACCTTCAAGGCCAGCCGCCTGGGCACCATCGCCGGCTGCTACGTGACCGACGGCATCGTGCGGCGCGGCGCCAACTGCCGCCTGGTCCGCGAGGGCACGGTGGTGCACGAGGGCCGCATCGGCTCGCTCAAGCGCTTCAACGAGGACGCGCGCGAGGTGAGCTCGGGCTTCGAGTGCGGGGTGCTCATCGAGGACTACAACGACGTCAAGGACGGCGACGAGATCGAGATCTACGAGCTCAAGGAGGTGGCGCGGACCAGCCAGCAGCCCGCCGCGGCGTCGGCCGCCGCGGAGTAGCCGGCGGGGTCCGGGGGGAGTGGGCGCCGGCTACGTGGGCATCCTCACCTGTGACCTGCACCTGCCCGAGGGCGGCTCGCTGAAGGGCAAGCGCCGCGAGCTGCTCAGGGTGAAGTCCGCCCTGGCGAAGCGGTTCTCCTGCAGCGTCGCCGAGGTGGACCACCACGAGCTGTGGCAGCGGGCGCGCATCACCCTGGCCGTCGTCGGCCGCGACGCCGGCGACGCCGGGGGGCGGATCGAGGCCGCCTCGCGCTGGCTGCACGCCGACGAGGCGTTCGTGGTGGTCGGCGAGGATCGCGACCTCGTGCGCGTCGACGACGGCCGGTAGCGTCCCGCCGATGCCGATCTCCCGGGCCCGACTGCGGCGCGTCAACGAGGCGCTTCGTGAGGTCCTCGCCGCCGCCGTGCAGCGCGAGCTCTCCGACCCTCGCCTCGAGCTGGTCACGATCACCCAGGTCGAGGCCAGCAGCGACCTGCGCCACGCCAAGGTGTGGTTCACCGTGCTCCAGAAGCGCCGGCGCGAGGGCGCGCTGGAGGCCCTGGAGGCGGCCCGGGGCATCCTCCAGGCCCGGGTGGCCCAGGAGCTCTCGACCCGCCACACGCCCCAGCTCACGTTCCTGTACGACGAGCATCAGGAGGAGGCCCGCCGGCTCTCGCGCCTGATCGACGAGGTGGTCGACGAGCACCGGGCCCAGCACCCGGACGCGCCGGCGACCGAGGGCCCGGGGTGAGCGGGGCGCCCGCGATCGAGGCGATCGGCGCGGTGCTGGCCGAGCCCGGCCGGCGATTCCTGGTCGCCACCCACCGCAACCCCGACGGGGACGCCATCGGCTCGATGCTCGGCATGGCCCGCGCGCTCCGGGCCCAGGGGCGGGAGGCGACCCTGTGGCACGCCGAGCCCGACTCGGTGCCCGACGAGCTGCGGTTCCTGGTCGGCGCGGGTGAGGAGATCACCACCGGCGTCCCCGCCGACGCGCGCGAGCTGGTGCTGCTGGCCCTGGACTGCGCGAGCGAGCACCGCCTGGCCGACCACCCGCCGGGGCGCCTCGCCGGGCTGGTGGTCAACGTGGACCACCACCACGACAACACCCGCTTCGGCCACCTGGACCTGGTCGACGGCGCCGCGTCGAGCACCGCCGAGCTCGTCCTGCGGATCCTGGACCACATGGGGTGGCCGCTCACCCCGGAGGTGGCCGAGCCGCTCTACGTGGGGCTGGTCACCGACACCGGGCGCTTCAGCTACGCGAACACCGGGCCGGACGCCCACCGGGCGGCCGCCCGGCTGATCGAGGCCGGCGTCGAGCCGAGCGCGGTCTACCGGCGGCTGTATGAGGACGTGCCGCTGTCCGCGCTGCACCTGGCCGGGCGCGCGCTCGCGGGGGCCGAGAGCGCGCTCGACGGGCGCCTGGTCACCGCCACGCTCACCCAGGCCGACATGGACCGGGCGGGGAGCGGCGACACCGACGGGATCGTCGAGGCGCTGCGCGCGGCGCGCGGGGCGGAGGCATCCGCGCTGCTCCGGGAGCTCCCCGGCGGAGGCGGGTTCCGCGTGTCGCTGCGCGCATCGAGCGACCGCGTGGACGTCTCGGCGGTGGCCCGCAGCGAGGGCGGCGGCGGCGGCCACCGCGCCGCGGCCGGGTTCACCGGGCACCGGTCCGCCGAGGAGATCCTCGAGGGCATCCGCCGGGCCGTCGCGGCCCAGCTCGGGGCCGGTGGCTGACCCGGCGGCGCCGGCGGTCTGGCTGGTCGACAAGCCCGCCGGGCCGACCTCACACGACGTCGTGGCCGGCGTGCGCCGCCGGCTGGGCGGCCGGGCGGTCAAGGTCGGCCACGCGGGCACCCTCGACCCGTTCGCGACCGGGCTGCTCGTGCTGCTCTCCGGCCGCGCCACCCGCCTTGCGCCCTACCTGGTGGGGCTGGACAAGGCCTACCTGGCCACGGTGCGCCTGGGGGCGACCTCGGACACCGGCGACCCCGAGGGCCCGGTCCGCGAGGTCGCCCCGCCGCCGCCCGCCGTCGCCGTGCGGGGCGCGGTCGCGGGCATGGCCGGCGCCCAGCGCCAGCGGGTGCCCGCCTACAGCGCGGTCAAGGTGGGCGGGGAGCGCCTGTACCGCCGGGCCCGCCGGGGTGAGGCGGTCGAGGCGCCCGAGCGCGACGTGACCGTGCACGCGATCGACCTCCTGGGCTACGACGAGGCGCTCGGCCTGGCCGAGCTGGAGGTCGTCGTGAGCACGGGGACCTACGTGCGCCAGATCGCCGCGGACCTCGGGGAGCGGCTGGGCTGCGGGGGCTACTGCCAGGCCCTGCGGCGCACCCGGGTCGGCGCGCTCGCGGTCGGCGACGCGGCCGCCCCCGACGCGGTGCCCCCGGCCGGGCGCCTCGCCCCCGCCCGGGCCCTGGCCCACCTGCCCGCGCGCGAGCTCACCCCGGCCGAGGCCGCGGCGGTGGCCCACGGACGGCCGGTGCCCGGCGAGGGCGATGGCCCGGTGGCCCTGGTCGTCGGCGGTGACCTGGTGGCCGTGGCCGAGCCCGCGGGCGAGGTGCTCCGGCCCCGGGTGGTGCTCACGTGAGGCGCTTCACCTCCCTCGGCGACCTCCCCCTGGGCGGCCCGCGCCGCGTGGTCGCGCTGGGCACCTTCGACGGGGTCCACCTGGGCCACCAGGCCATCATCGGCCTGGCCATCGAGCGCGCGCGCGAGCGCGGCGTGCCCGCGATGGTGGTGACCTTCGAGCCGAACCCGATCGCGGTGCTGCGGCCCGAGCTCCGGCCCGCGGTGCTGACCGAGCCGGCGCTCAAGGCGGCGCTCATCGAGCGCCTGGGGGCCGATGAGCTCCTGGTGGTGCCGTTCACCCGCTCGTTCGCCCGCATCCGGGCCGACCGCTTCGCCGAGATGCTGATCAGCGCCCCGATCGGGGCCGACGTCGTGGTGGTGGGCGAGAACTTCCGCTTCGGCCACGGCGGCGCGGGGACGCTGGACATGCTCCGGGGCTTCGGGCCGGTGCGCGGGCTGGAGGTGCTCGCCCCGCCGATGGTGTCGAGCCCCGACGGCAAGCCCATCTCGTCCACCCGCATCCGGCGGCTGGTCAGCCTGGGCCAGGTGGCCGAGGTGGCCCCGCTGCTCTGCCGCCCCCACTCGGTGGAGGGGGTGGTGGTGCCCGGGGAGCAGCGCGGGCGGGCGCTCGGCCTGCCGACCGCGAACGTGGAGCTGCACCGCGACGTCGCCCTCCCGGGCCGCGGGGTCTACGCCGGCCGGGCGGTCCTCGCCGGCGGGCGGCACGCCGCGGCGGTCAACATCGGCTACGCGCCGACCTTCACCGCGGCCGAGGAGCGGCCGCCGCTGCGCCTGGAGGCGTTCCTGCTCGACTACCCCGGCCACGACCTGTACGGCCAGCGGATCCGGGTCGAGTTCCTGGACCGCCTGCGCGACGAGCAGCGCTTCGACTCGCCGGCCGAGCTGGTGGCCCAGGTGCAGGCGGACGTCGCCCGCACCCGGGAGCTCGCCGCGGCCGCCGGATAGCGGACCACGCCGGGCGCCGTCGCGCCCCCGCCCCGCAGGGCCCGGGAGCCGCGCGCGGGTCCCCTGCTACCCTGCCGCACGCTCGGTGACGTGCGCCGCGCGCTCATGCGCGCCGCGGGCCGGGCCACATCGCAAGCGACCCGGTGCGGCCTCCCAGCTGCGCCGCGGCCGAGACTGAGGAGCTCCGCATGCTGACCAAGGAGGCCAAGGAGGGCGTCATGTCGCCCCACCGGCGGCACGACACCGACACCGGCTCGCCCCAGGTCCAGGTGGCCATCCTGACCGAGCGGATCAACACGCTCACCGAGCACCTGAAGACGCACAAGAAGGACCACCACTCGCGCCGCGGACTGCTGCGCATGGTGGGCCGGCGTCGGCGGCTGCTCAGCTACCTGGCCAAGAAGGACGTGAACGAGTACCGCGAGCTGACCAAGTCGCTCGGCCTGCGCCGCTAGTCGCGCAGGCCGCCCGGGGGCGACCGGAACCGTCCGGCGCCCCGCTCATGACGGCGTCCCGCCGGGTGGCGAGGACGCGGACGAGCCCCGCCGGGGGGCGGGGCGGACAGGGGATGGAAGACGAATGAGTGCAGACGCAAGCAAGGGCGTCCACCAGGTCACGGTGGAGGTCGGCGGGCAGCCGATCACCTTCGAGACCGGCAAGCTGGCCAAGCAGGCCAACGGGGCGGTGACCGTCCGTTCCGGCGACAGCCTGGTGCTGGTGACCGCCGTGGGCGGCCGCGAGCCGCGTGAGGGCGTGGACTTCTTCCCGCTCACCGTGGACGTCGAGGAGCGCATGTACGCGGCGGGGAAGATCCCCGGCGGGTTCATCAAGCGCGAGAGCCGGCCCAGCGAGCGGTCGATCCTCACCGCGCGCATGACCGACCGGCCGATCCGGCCGCTGTGGCCCAAGGGCTACCGGTCCGAGGTGCAGATCATCACGACCGTGCTCTCCACCGACCAGGTGAACGCCTTCGACATCCTGGCCATCAACGGCGCGTCGGCCGCGCTGATGCTCTCCGAGCTGCCCTTCCAGGGGCCGGTCGGCGCCGTGCGCATCGGCCTGCTGGACGACGACTTCGTCATCAACCCCACCCTGCAGGAGGTCGAGGAGTCCGACCTCGACCTGGTCGTCGCCGGCACGGCCGACGCCATCTCGATGGTCGAGGCCGGCGCCCGGGAGGTCGACGAGGACACCCTGCTCGAGGCGCTCGGCATCGCCCATGACGAGATCAAGCGCATCTGCGCCGCCCAGGAGGAGCTGCGGGCGGCCGCCGGCCGCGAGAAGTGGGACGTCAAGCCGGTCGCGGTCGACGCCGACATGCTCGCCCTGGTCCGCGAGAAGGCCGGGGACCTGATCGAGCAGGCCACGCTGGAGCAGGGCAAGCTCGAGCGCCGCGACAAGGTCGCCGCCGCCCGTGCCGCCGCCGCCCAGCTGGTGCTCGGCGAGGAGCACACCCCGGAGGAGCGGCAGCGGTTCGCCGGCGCCTTCGACTCGCTGATGAAGTCGCTCATCCGCAAGCGCATCGCGGTCGACAAGCACCGCCCCGACGGCCGGCAGGCCGACCAGATCCGCCCGATCGCCTGCGAGGCGGGCGTCGCCCCGCGGACCCACGGCTCGGGCCTGTTCACCCGGGGCGAGACCCAGGTCATGACCCTGCTGGCGCTCGGCACGATGAAGGACGCCCAGCGCATCGACGGCCTCGGGATCGAGACCACCAAGCGCTACATCCATCACTACAACTTCCCGCCCTTCAGCGTGGGCGAGACCGGCTTCATGCGCGGGCCGAAGCGCCGCGACATCGGCCACGGCGCGCTCGCCGAGCGGGCGCTGCTGCCGATGATCCCGCCGGATGACGAGTTCCCCTACACGCTGCGCCTGGTCTCCGAGACCCTGGAGAGCAACGGGTCCTCGTCGATGGCCTCGGTCTGCGGCTCCACCCTGGCCCTGCTCGACGCCGGCGTGAAGCTCACCCGGCCGGTCGCCGGCATCGCGATGGGCCTCATCAAGGAGGGGGATGACTACATCATCCTCACCGACATCCAGGGCGACGAGGACCACCTCGGCGACATGGACTTCAAGGTGGCCGGCACCGCCGAGGGCGTGACCGCCCTGCAGATGGACATCAAGATCAACGGCGTCACCTTCGACATCATGCGCGACGCGCTGGCGCAGGCCCGCAAGGGGCGCCTGCACATCCTGGGCGAGATGGCCGCGGCGCTGCCCGGCCCCCGCGAGGACCTCTCGCCGTGGGCCCCGCGCATCACCGCGATCAAGATCGACGCCGACAAGATCGGCATGGTCATCGGCAAGGGCGGCGAGACCATCCGCGGGCTGGAGGCCGAGTTCGAGGTCGAGATCTCGATCGAGGACGACGGCACCGTGTCGGTCTACGGGGTCGAGGGCGCCAAGGCCGACGCCTGCGTCGAGCGCATCCGGTCGATGACCAAGGACGTCGAGGTGGGCGACACCTTCACCGGCGCCAAGGTCGTCAAGACGACCACCTTCGGCGCGTTCGTCGAGCTCACCAAGGGCGTCGACGGCCTGCTGCACATCTCCAACCTGGCCAAGGGCCGGGTGGACAAGGTGGAGGACGTCATCAACCGGGGCGACGTCGTCGACGTCACCGTGGTCGAGGTGGACAAGCTCCGCGGCCGCATCGGCCTGCGCCTGCTCGGCATGGAGGACGAGGAGCCGGGCGAGAACGGCGCGGCCGGCGACGGCGAGCCCGCCGAGGACGACGACGCCCCCAAGCCGCGCCGGCGCCGCCGGCGCATCTCGACGGCGGACGTCGCCGAGTGAGCGAGGACGCCCGCCGGCTGTCGGTCACCGGTCAGGGGCTCCGGGTCATCTCGGAGCCCCTCGCCGGGGTGCGGTCCGTGGCCCTGGGCGTCTGGATCGGGGTCGGCTCGCGCTTCGAGCGGGCCGACCAGGCGGGGATCAGCCACTTCATCGAGCACCTGCTCTTCAAGGGCACCCCGCGGTACTCGGCCGAGCGCATCGCCCAGGTCTTCGACGGCCTGGGCGGTGAGGTCAACGCCGCGACCGGCCGCGACTACACCGTGGTCTACACGCGCGTGCTCGACGAGCACCTGCGGGAGGCCTTCGGGGTGGTCTCGGACATGCTCCAGCGGCCGGGCTTCTTCGAGCTGGACCAGGAGCGGGAGGTGGTGCTGGAGGAGATCCTCATGTACGAGGACGACCCCCAGGACCAGGTGCACGACCTGATCAGCCATGCGGTGTACCCCGGGCAGCCGCTCGGGCGGCCGGTCATCGGCACCAGCGCGGTCATCGGCTCGGTGCCCGAGGACGGGGTGCGCGGCTACCACCGCGAGCACTACACGGCGCCGAACATGGTGGTGGCGGCCGCCGGCAACGTGGACCACGACCGGCTGGTCGCGATGTGCGAGGAGCTCTTCGCCGACCTGGTCGCCGGGGACGCGCACGCCTTCGAGCCCGCCGTCCCCGGTCGGGCGACCCTGGCGGTGAAGGAGAAGCCGACCGAGCAGTACCACCTGTGTCTGGGTGGGCCCGGGCTCACCCGCTCCGACGCGCGCCGCCACGCGATGAGCGTGCTCGACACCCTGCTCGGGGGGTCGATGTCGAGCCGGCTGTTCCAGGAGATCCGCGAGAAGCGCGGCCTGGCCTACTCGGTGGGCTCCTACACCGTGGGATACGCCGACGCGGGCCAGGTGGGCGTGTACGTCGGCACCCGCGAGGACAACCTCGCGACCGCGAGCGGGGTCATCGGCGATGAGCTCAGGCGCCTGGGGCGCGAGCCGGTGCCCGCCGAGGAGCTCCGCCGGGCCAAGGAGCACCTCAAGGGCCGCCTGGTGCTCGGGCTGGAGAGCCCGGCCACCCGGATGAACCGGATCGGCAAGGCCGTGCTCACCGACACCGAGCTGCTCTCGATCGACGAGATCGTCGCCCGGGTCGACGCCGTGGGGCCCGACGACGTGCTGGCGCTCGCGCAGGAGTTCTGGGACCCCGACCGCCTGTCGGTCGCGGCCATCGGCCCGCGGGAGGAGGCCGTGCGGGAGGCGGTGGCCGGGCTCTCGCCCGCGCTCGGGGCCACCGCGTGATCGGCGTGCTCGTGGCCGGCGCGGCCGGCCGGATGGGCCAGGAGGTCGTGAGGGCGGTCGGCGCCGCGCCGGACATGGCCGTGGTCGCCTGCGCGGATCCCGCGCTCCCCGCCGGGCCCGGCGCGTTCCCGGACGTGGCCGCCGCGCTCGCGGCCGGCGGCGCCGAGGTGGCCGTCGACTTCACCGAGCCCCGGTTCGCCCACCCCAACGCCCGGGCGTGCCTCGATGCCGGGGTCCACGTGGTCATGGGCACCACCGGCATGAGCGACGAGCAGGTGGAGGACCTCCGCGTCCGTGCCGAGGCGGGTGCGGCCAACTGCCTCATCGCCCCGAACTTCGCGGTCGGCGCGGTGCTGATGATGCGCTTCGCCGCCGAGGCCTCGCGCCACATGGCCGCCGCTGAGATCATCGAGCTGCACCACCCGGCCAAGCTCGACGCCCCCTCGGGCACGGCGAGGCGCACGGCGTCGCTCATGGCCGGGGATCCGGTCATCCACTCGGTGCGCCTGCCCGGCCTGGTGGCCCACCAGGAGGTCATCCTGGGCGGGACCGGGGAGACGCTCACCATCCGCCACGACTCGCTGTCGCGCGAGAGCTTCATGCCCGGGGTCGTGCTCGCGGTGCGCGCGGTGCGCGAGCGGCCCGGCCTCACCCTGGGGCTCGAGCCGGTGCTCTTCGGAGGCGCCTGAGGCCGGGGTCCGCCGGCCTCAGGCGCACCTGCGGGACCGCCCGCGGCCGCCCTGGAGCGCGCCGGGCACGTCCGGCCGACGCGCGGAGGGCGCGCCGGGCCCCTGCATGGGGGGCCCCTCGGTAGGGCCGGGCCGACGACCTGCGGTCCTCGCGACACCGTGGGAGCTCTGGTAGGAACCCGGGGGCGGCGAGGGGGAGGTGCGGGTGGCCGGGCGGGCGTTCGGGGGCATGCTCATCGCGGTGGTGCTGGCCGCGCCGGCCGACGCCGCCCTGATCGCCGCGTATGAGACCCACCGGCCCGGCAGCGGGTTCGACATCGCGATGGTCGACCTGGCCACGGGCCGGCCGATCCCGGTGCCCGCGGGGGTGAACACGCCGGCCGACGAGCTCCACCCGGCGCTGACGCCCGACGGCCGGTGGCTCATCGTGGTCCGGCCGCGCCCGCTGGCGCCGCCCCAGCCGGACGGCACCCCCGCGACGGCGGTGCTCAGGAGCCTCGTGGTGGCCGACCTGCGGACCGGCGCGACCCGCTTCCTGACCTCGTCGAGTGGGGGAGCGCCGGCCGGGCCCGCGATCGTCGCCGGCGCGGGGGGCACGTACGTCTCGGCCGGGATGCGCAAGGCGCCGGGCGACCTGGCCCCGGCGGGCGTGACCTGGCGCCTGGTCGGCGAGGAGTTCGTGGTCGAGGACGTGCCGCTCGGGATCGGCCGGCAGGACGACCCCCGCTTCGTCGTCGACCACCCCCACCATGCGTACGTCCGGCTCGTGGGGGATGGGCAGCGCTGGGCGTCGGGGCGCCTGCTGCTCGACGCCGGCACCGGCGCGCAGCTCCGGCCGCCCGAGGTCACCGTCCTGTGGGGTCTGGGCCGCGACCAGTTCACCGTCCTCGGCGGGTCCGGCGCCGTCGCGGTCGACCACCCCTCGATGCGGAGCGGCGACGGTCACGTCGCCGTGGCGATGACCTTCTCCGCCCCGCTCGGGCTGCAGGTCCGCGGCGCCGACATCTGGTCGGCCCAGATCCCCGGCGATGCGGTTCCCCGCCGCGCGCCGGACGCGATCAACACCCGGGCCGACGAGCGGATGCCCGCCTGGACCCCCGACGGCGCCGGGCTCGTGTTCGTGCGGACCACCCCCAGGCCGGCCGCGCTGCCGCTGGGCGCCGCGTTCACCCCCCGGCGGACGCTGCTGCGCTACGACCTCACGCCCGGCGTGCAGGCGCTGGTGGGTCCGCCCCTCGACCTCGGGCCGGTGGCCCCGACGCCGGAGCTGCAGCGGTTCCAGGAGACCTACGGGGGCATCTCGGTGGCCGAGGTCCGGGAGCCGGCGCGGGTGCGCGTCGACCTCTCGGGCCTCGCCCCCCGGGTCTCCGGGCCGATCCCCGGCGGAGCCCGGCTCGATGGCCTGGTCGTGCGCGCCGGGGCGCCGCGCACGGTCCTCGGGCGCCGGCTCCCGCGCGTCGTGCCGGTCGCCCGCGTCGCCCTGGGCCCGGCCCGACGGGAGCGCCGTGGACGGGCCTGGGACGGCCGGGTCCGGGGAGACGCCCTCTCCCCGGGGCGGTACCTGCTCACCGTGCGGCTCCGAACGACCGCGGGCCGGGTGCTCGCGAGCGCTCCGGCCATCCCGTTCCGCGTGGGGCGGGACGGTGTCCCGACCCCGTCGATGACGACTCCGGAGGACTGATGATGAGTGGCCCACGCGCACGGCGGGGCCGGGCGGCCCGCATCGGCACCGCGGTGCTGGCCGGACTCGCCGGCCTGGCCCTCACCGGGTCCCTGGCCGGGGCCCCGGGCGATCCGCCCCCCCTCTGCGCGGGCGAGCCGGCGACGATCGTGGGCGGGCCAGGGGACGACGTGCTCATCGGAACCGGCCGGCGCGACGTCATCGTGTCCCTCGGCGGGGCCGACGCGGTCGACGGGGCCGGGGGGCGCGACCTCATCTGCCTCGGCCCCGGGGACGACCTGGCCCGGGGGGGATCGGGGGCGGATGAGGTCTACGGGGAGGGCGGAGCGGACCGGATCGACGGCGAGGCGGGCCCCGACGACGTGGACGGGGGCCCCGGCGATGACGCCCTCCAGGGCGGCGGCGATGACGACCGGGTCATCGGCGGCCCCGGGCGGGACGAGGCCTTCGGGAGCACCGGGCGCGACCGGATCGAGGGTGGCCCGGGCCCGGACCGCCTGGGTGGCGGCGCCGGGACCGACGACGTGCGCGGCGGCGCCGGCGACGACGCGGCCTCGGGGGACGCCGGGACCGACCTGGTCTTCGGGGACGCGGGCGACGACACCGTGTCCGGCGGCTCCGACGTCGACCGGGTCTTCGGGGGCCCGGGCGACGACGTCGTCGACGGCGGGGCGGGGTCGGACCAGGTCTTCGGTGAGGACGGCGACGACCGCATGCTCGGGGGCGACGGCCCCGACGTGCTGGACGGCGGGCCCGGACCCGACTCGGCGGACGGCGGGCCGGGCCGCGACGCATGCCGGTCGGCGGCCGTGTCCCTCCGGTGCGAGCCGGTGCTGCCCGCCGAGCTCGGGGGCGGCTCGGCCGTCGCCGGCTCGGCCGGCGCGCTCGTCCCGGTGCCGGGCGGGGCCTCTCGGTAGTCTGCGCACGCCCGGGTCCGGCCGGGCGCACCGACAGGGAGGGTGGCCCCCAGCATGCCGAGGAAGATCCGCAAGCTCCTGGTGGCCAACCGGAGCGAGATCGCCATCCGCGTCTTCCGCGCGGCCA
>JALOLS010000046.1 GCA_025455865.1 Thermoleophilia bacterium | reverse complement strand
GGGGGCGTCGGCGAGCACCCGCAGCCCGCTGAAGCCGTCGGTGAGCGCGCGCTGGGTCACGGCGGCGTAGGCCGCGAGGCTCGCGGCGGGCGAGGGCGCGCCGCGGCCCCCGTACGCCTCCGAGGGGGGGAGCAGGACGAGGGCGCCCTCCCGGATGAGGCCCTCCACGTCCCCGAGGCCGTCCAGATCCTCCCGCAGGTCCGCGCGCCCGCGCGCGCTGACCACCAGCGCGCGCTCGCCGCGCTCCAGGCCGGCGCGCAGCCAGCGCGGCCCCGCCTCGCGGACCCGGTCACGGTGCTCGTACACCAGGCAGGCGTGGGCGCGGGCCGTCAGATCCCCCTCCGCCTGGCCGCACATCGCATCCCCCCGGGCCGCGCTCGCCTCCCACCCGGACCCTGCCGCACCCGCGGGTGCCTGTCCAGCCCGCGGGGCCGGCCCGGCCGGGGCCTCGGGTACGCTGCGCGCGGGATCGGTGAGTGAGGAGGCGGCGATGGCCGGGATGCACGGGCGTGCGGGTGGCCGGCTCGGCGCGGGGTGCGGGGTGGTCCTGGCCGTGGCGGCGGCGGCACTCGCCGGGCCTGCGGCCGCCGCGCCGGTGCCGGTGGTGCGCTGCGTGGTCACCTACGGCATCGAGCCGCCGCCGGGCCTGCGGGTCCCCGCCCGCGTGTCCAGCCCCCTCCCCGCCGGGCGCGTCGCGGGCTTCGCCGCCTACATGGAGCCCGAGACCCGCAAGTGGGTGCTGGCGCCGCGGGGCCGGCGCTGCCGTGGCGCGCTCGGGGCCAACGGCACCCTGCGCCTGGTGGCCGCGCCCCCGGGCGCCGGCGCCCGGGGGGTGGGCGTGCAGCTCGACGACGCGGCGGTGTCGGCCGGCCTGGTGAGCCAGATGGCCTGCCCGTGGTTCCCGCGGGCGCGCCTCGGCTTCCCCTGCGCCGGCCGGCCCCCCGGTGAGCGGTTCGCACGGGCCGGGGCGACGGCGATCACGTTCACCGACCCGCCCGGGGTCAGCGGCTCGGGCATCGGGTCCGGCGGGGCGCTGCCGGTGCGCGGTGCGGTGTGGTTCCGCGCCCGCCCGTTCGAGACCGCCGCCCGCGTGAGCTGCCGGGAGCCGGCCCGGACCGCCGCGGTGTGTGCGGCGGTCATCGAGGACTTCCTGCAGCGCCGGGGAGCGGCGGGGCCGAACCGGACCGGGGCCCGGGGCTGAGCGCGCGCCGGCGCCCCCGGGTGTCGCTCGGCGAGACCGCGCTCGGCCACGTCGAGGACCTGGTGGCCGGCATCTGCCGGCGGGGGGCGCCGGCGGGGGAGGGGGCCGTCCTCCGCCTGCCCGACGGCACGCCGCTGGTCGTGGTCCTGATCGGCCCGGAGCGGGCCTCGCTCCTTGAGGACTGCGAGCTCACGCTGCTCCCCTGCGCGGGCGAGGCCTGCGGGCGCGGCACGCACGAGGAGCGCCTGCTGGTGGTGCTCTCCGGGCAGGCGGGGGGGCTCGCCCTGGAGCTCGACCCGGACGGCGAGGATGCCGCCGGGGTGCTCCGGCAGTTCCTGTTCGACGGCGAGTTCCGCGCGCTCCTGATCGAGCCCTCCTCCTGCGAGGCCTCGGTGGCCGAGTTCCCCCTCGGGCGCGAGCACTCCGCCGCGCTCTCCGGCCTGCTGGGCTGAAGGCGGGATCAGGGCGGCCCGATGAGCGTCTCGGCCGCCGCCCGGGCGCGCTCGCCCGCCTGCCGGTCGCCCTCGACGTGGGCCGAGACGATGGCCCCCTCCACCAGCAGCATGAGGCCGTCGGCGTGCCCGCCGGCCCCCGCCCGCCCGGCCAGGTCCGCCACCAGCGCCCTCAGCGCCCGCTTGTGGTCCCGGGCCACCGCGCGCGCGACCGCGTCGTCGTGCAGCTCGCCGGCGACGTTGATGAACGCGCACCCGTTGAAGCCCGGCTCGGCGAACCACTCGCCCAGCGCGTCGAACACCGCCAGCAGCCGCGCGCGGCCCGGCGCCGCCTGCCCGGCCCGGTCCTCCAGCCAGGCCAGCCAGCGGCGGTCGCGCCGGCGCAGGTAGGCCGCCACCAGGCCGTCCTTGGAGCCGAAGTGCGCGTACAGGGTCTTCGTCGCGACCCCGGCCGCGGTGACCACCTCGTCGACCCCCACCGCCTGCACGCCGCGGGCGTAGAACAGGCGCTCGGCGGCGTCGAGGATGCGGTCGGTCGGGGGCGGGGCGGCGTCGGGCATCGGGTCTCCGGCGGGCAGGGGCGCACCCGACTCTATGGCCGGTCGCCGGCCCTTGTCCCCGGCCGGGTGCACGGATAGCCTGACCGGGGAGAACGATCGTTTTCCAATCGACGCGGCGGGGGGGCGGGGGAATGGCGACGAGTGGCTTCCGGCTGGGGATCTACGTCTGCAAGGACGCCGAGATCGTCGACTTCGCGGCCCCGCACGGGGTCTTCTCGGTCGCCCGGCGGTTCGACCCGGAGATCGAGGCGTTCCTGATCGCCGACGCGATGCGCCCGGTGCAGACCCAGGCCGGGTTCACGGTGCTGCCCAACTACTCGTTCCTCGACCGGCCGGCGATGGACGCCTTCCTGATCCCCGGCGGGTTCGGGCTGCGCCAGGAGATCCGCAACGGCCGGCTGCACGAGTTCATCCGGGCGCTCCCCGAGTCGACGCTGCTCACCAGTGTGTGCACCGGATCGTGGATCTACGGCCACATGGGCCTGCTGGACGGCCTCGCGGCCACCAGCCGCAAGGAGCCCGACCGGGTGGAGGCGGGGGCGGCCGGCCGGGTGCCGATCGACCGGCTCGCCGACATCGCCCCCGCCTGCCGCATCAGCCGGGCGCGGGTGGTCGACCAGGGCCGGGTGATCACCGCGGGCGGCATCACCTCGGGCATGGAGATGGGGTTCCACCTGCTGCGGCGCGCCGGCTACGACGAGGCGTTCGTCGAGGAGGTCGCCCGGGTCATGGAGTACTCGGAGGCCCTTCGCCTGTACCGCGACGACGTGGAGGTGCTCACGGCGGGCTGAGCCGCCCGGCGCCGAGGCCGAGGGCGGCCTCGACCCGGGCCCGGTAGGCGGCCGGGCGGGCCGCGAGCGCCCCGGTGTGGGCGGCCTCGGGCACGTGCCAGCGGGCGGCCCGGGTCCCGGTCCGCCCGGCCAGGAGGCCGGCCATCTCCCGCTCGCCGGCGACGCCGGCGCTGACCAGGAGCACCGGCGCGCGGATGCGCCCTGCGATCGCGGTGAGGGCCGCGGGCTCGTCATCGCCGGACAGGACCTCGGCCAGGCGCATCCCGGCCCAGCCCGAGGAGACCTCGACCGCCGCGGTGGGGCCCGACGCCAGGCTGCGGATGTCCCCCACGGTGGACGCCCCCGCACCGTCGGCGACGACCCCGGCCAGGGGCACGCCCTCCGCCGTGGCGCGCAGGGCGGTCTCGGCGCCCATCGAGAGCCCCAGGGCGCTGATGCGATCCGGGTCCACGCCCGGCCGCCCGGCCAGGAACGCGACCGCGCCGGCCAGGTCGTCGGCCCCCCGCCACCCGAGCGCGTTGGTCCCGCCGGCGCTCCGGCCGTGCCCGCGGGCGTCGTAGGCGAGCAGCGTGGCGCCGCTCGGCGCCAGCATCCGCAGGTGGGCGAGCACCCCCAGCCGCGTGCCGTGCGAGCCGTGCAGGAGCACCACCGCGGCGCCGGTGCGCCCGGGCACGAGCCAGCCCGAGAGCCGGGTGCCGTCGGCCGCCGGGAAGGTGACCTGCCGTGCGCCGGCGAGGCCCAGCGAGGCGGCGGGCGGGATCCCGGGGTGCCGGGTGGCGACGGTGTTGCCCGCGGTCACCGCGGGCACGACCACCCACTGCAGGGCTGCAAGGACGCCCAGGACCACGAGCGCCCGGACGCCCCAGCCGCGCCCCCGGACGCCCTCGGCGACGGCGATCGCGACCAGGACGAGGCCGGCCGCGCCGAGGGCCGCCCACAGCAGCGGCACCGGGGCGAGGCCGTCCAGGGCCAGCGGCACCGCACCGAGCGCGATGCCGGCGGCGAGCGCGAGCAGCCCCACCGCCGCGTCCAGGAGCGCGCGCGGGGCCGGGGCGCGGGTGACCACGGCGGCGTGATGCCGTCGCGCGAGGGCCGGGCGCACGAGGTGGTGCACAGGACTCCTTCCGCGTGCTCCGGCCCATGCTCCCGCCCCCGGGCGCCGCCGGCATCGGGGCGGACCGTGACCCGCGCGGGGGGAAAACCACGGAGGCCCGCCGTTCGCCGCCGGGTGGGGGTCTGGGGAACAATGCTCATTGTCTTCGGATCTTCGAAGGTTCTTGATTCGTCCGCAATGGCGGACTAGCGTGCCGACGGGGGCCCTTCACCTCGACGCCGGAGGGCCCCCACCCGGCCACCGTCGAGCGGGGGACCCCTCGCCCCAGGAACCTCAGCGCGCCCCTCAGGAGTCCGCCGCGATCGGGGTCCGGCCCGGCGGCCGGGCCCGGACCCAGGCGCCGATCTATGAGGTGAAGGCCGAGCTCTTCCGGATCCTCGGCCACCCGGTCCGGGTGCGCATCATCGAGATCCTCCGGGACGGCGAACGGTCGGTCGGCGCCCTCCAGAGCGCCCTCGGCCTGGACTCCAGCGGCACCTCCCAGCACCTCGCCGCCCTGCGCAAGCAGGGGATCGTCGCGGGCCGCCGGGACGGGACCAGCGTGATCTACAGCGTCAGCGACCGCCAGGTCTTCGACCTCCTCGAGGTGGCCCGGCGCATCCTGAGCTCCCGGCTCACCGAGACCGCGGCCCTGCTGTCTGAGCTCACCGGTTCTCCCGACCCCGTGCCGCCCGCCGGCCCGCGGTCCTCGGCACCTCCGCCGGCGGGCTGAGCCCGCCCGCCATCATCGCCGCGGCGGGCGCCGTCCTGCTCGCCGCGGGATCGCTCGCGCCCGCGCGCCGTGCGCTGGTCCGCCTCGGGCTGCTCCTGCAGGGCGCCGGCGCCGCGCTCCTGGGGGCCGCCGGCGCGATCTGCCTGATCGGCGGCGACACGATCGGGGGCGGGTGGACGTCGGCGATCGCCGTGTCGGTCGGCGTCGATCCCCTGAGCGGGGCGTTCCTCGCCATCCTCGGGCTGGTCGCGGTGCCGGCCGCGCTGTTCGCCGCCGCCGCCGTCGGGACGGCCCGGGCCCCCCGCGGCCTCACCGCGCTCGGTGGCGGCTTCCAGCTCGCCATGGCGGGCGTCCTCGTCGCCCGCGACCCGGTGACCTTCCTGGTCTGCTGGGAGCTCATGTCGCTCCTTCCGGCGGCGGCCATCCTGCTGAGCCATCCCGACCTCGCCGGGCGGCGGACGGTGTTCCAGTACCTCGCGGTGACCCACGTGGGCGGCGCCGGCGTGTGGGTCGCGGTCCTCGTCCTGGCCGGCGACGGCGCCTTCGGCGACCCCGCCGCGCTCAGCGCGCTCGGCGGCGGCGCCACCGCCCTGGTGGCCGCCGCGGCCCTGATCGGCTTCGCGACCAAGGCCGGCCTCGCACCGCTCCACGTCTGGCTGCCCCGGGCCCATCCGATGGCCCCCAGCCACCTGTCCGCCCTGATGAGCGGGGTGATGACCAAGGTGTCGATCTACGGGATCGTCCGCGTCCTCGTCCAGTGGCTGCCCGACGTGCCCGCCTGGTGCGGGGGCGCCCTCCTGGCCATGGGCGGGGTCTCGGCCCTCGGCGGCGTCGTCTACGCGCTCACCCAGCGCGACCTCAAGCGACTGCTCGCGTTCTCCACCGTCGAGAACGTCGGCATCATCGCCCTCGGGCTCGGGGCCGCCCTGCTCCTGGCCGACCGGGGCGCGACCGAGTGGGCCGCGCTGGCCGTGGCCGCCGCGCTGCTGCACGCCGCCAACCATGCGGCCTTCAAGGGGCTCCTCTTCATGGCGGCCGGCGCGTTCGAGCGGGCCGGCGCCGGGCGCACGGTCGACCGCATGGGCGGGCTGCTCAGGACCATGCCGGTCACCGGCGGGGCGGCCCTGGTCGGCCTGGTCGCGTTCGCCGGCCTGCCGCCGATCGGCTTCGCCGCCGAGTGGATGACCCTCCGGGCGCTCGCCGAGCTCCCCCTCACCGGGGCCGGCGGATGGGGCCTGGCCGGAGCCGTGGCCCTGGCCGCGCTCGCCGCCGCCGCCGCCGTCGGGGCGATGGTCGCCACCGTCGTCGCCGGGGCGGCCCTGCTCGGGCGCCCCCGGGGGGCCGCGGCGGCGGTCACCGGGGACTCCACCCCCGGCGTGCGGGTCGCGGTCCTGTTCCTTGCGGGCGTGGTGGTCGCCCTGGGCGCGCTGCCCGGCCTGGTGGTGCCCTCGCTGGCCGCGCTCGCCCCCGGCGGCGGCGGGCTGGCGGCCGCGCCCGGCCTCGACCTCCCCGGCGCCGGCCCGGTCCGGACCCTCGCCCTGACGGCCGCCCTGGTCGTGCTGCCGCTCGCGCTGCTCGCGCTCCGCGGCCGGAGGACGGCCGCCCCGGCGCCCACCTGGGCCTGCGGCCAGCGGACCGGACCGGAGCTCGACTGGACCGCCGCCGGCTTCACCAAGACCCTGCGCCTGACCCTGGCCGGCGCCCTGCGGCCCGAGCGGCGCCTCGAGATCCGGGCGTCCGGCGGGACCACCCACGAGGTCGTCCACCGCTCCCGGGTGCCCGAGCTGCTGGAGGAGCGGCTCCTGGCCCCGGCGATCGCCAGGGTGCTCCGCAGCGCCCGCGCGGCCCGCCGGCTGCAGTCCGGCAGCCTGCGGGCCTACGTCGCGTACCTCGCGGGGGTCGTCGTGGTCCTCCTGCTCCTGGTGCGCATCGGGGTCCTGACGTGAGCTGGGCCGCCGCGGGGGCGATGCAGGTCCTCGCCCTGGCCGCCGCCCCGATCCTCCCGGGGCTCGTCCAGTCGCTCAAGGCCCGGCTGCAGGGCCGCCGGGGACCGGGCCCCCTGCAGCCGTTCCGGGAGCTCGCCCGGCTCTGGCAGCGCAGCGTCGTGGCCCCCGAGGGGGCCGGCGTCGCCTACCGCATGGCACCTGCGGTGATCGCGTCCAGCCTCATCGTGGCCGTCCTCATGGTGCCGTTCGCCGGGGAGGGGCTCGGTTGGCCGGCGGGCACCGACGCGCTCGTGCTCATCAGCCTCCTGGCGCTCGGCCGGGTGGCCGCGGCGGCGTCGGCCTGGGACACGGGCAACGGCTTCGCGCTCATGGGCGCGGCCCGGGACCTGACCTTCGCGGTCGCGGGCGAGGCCCTCCTGGTGCTGGTGCTGCTCGTCGCCGCGCTCCCGGCGGGCAGCACCGACCTGGGCGCCATGTGGTCGGCCGCGGCCGGCGTCGGCGCGTGGGACGAGCCGGCGCGCTGGTGCGGGGCGTTCGGGATGGCGCTGGTCGTCGTGCTCGAGACCGGCCGGCAGCCGATCGACAATCCCGACACCCACCTGGAGCTGACGATGGTGCACGAGGGGCCGCTGCTTGAGCACGCCGGCCGCGACCTCGCGCTCCTCCAGTGGGCGGCCGCCGCGCGCCACCTGCTGGTCATCGCCCTCGCCGTGGGCCTGTACCTGCCCCATCCGGCGGCGTTCTGGCCGGCCGTCGGCGCCATGGTCGCCGGGGCCGTGGTGGTCGTGATCGGGCTGGCCCTCCTCGAGACCTGGCAGGTCAAGATGCGCGTGCTCGCGGTGCCGCGGCTGCTCGCGGCCGGGAGCGTGGTGACCCTGGCCGGGCTGGTCACCTGGCTGGCGGGTGCGTCGTGAGCACCGTCGCCGTCTGGCTGCTGCTCGGCCTCGGGCTCCTCGCGCTCGTCGCCCGGCGCCGGTCGACCGCGGCGGCGCTGGTGGCCGCCCAGTCGCTGATCCTGGCCGCGGAGGCCCTGCGGATGGGCCTTGCGGGCGAGCACGGGCTGACGACCGCCGGTCTCGTGCTCCTGGTCAAGGCGGTGGCGGTCGGCGCGCTCCTGGGCATCGCGGTCGTCCGCAGCCGGCCGGAGCGGCCGCTCGCCGCCGACGCGAGCGCCGGGGTGAGGATCGGGGCGGCGGTGATCGTGTCCCTGGGCGCGGCGGCCCTGATGCCGACCGCGGGGCTCGACCCGCCGGCCGCGGCGAACGTGGCCGGGGCGCTGCTCGCCGTGGGCATCACCATGCTGATCGTCCGCCGCGCCGCGGCGTTCCAGATGCTCGGGCTGCTCGTGGCCGAGAACGGCATCGTCGTCGCGGCGCTCGCGGTCGCGGGCGGCGTGCCGGTGGTGGTCGAGCTGGGCGCCGCGTTCGACGCGATCCTGGTGCTCGTCGTGGCCGTGGCCTTCCACGGCCGCATCCATGACGCCTTCGGGACGACCGACACCGACGTGCTGACCGCGCTCCGTGACTAGCGCCGCCGCGCTCGTCTGGGCGTCGCCGTCGCTCACCGTGGCCGCCGGCCTGGCCCCCTCGCTGGCCCGCCACCCGCGCGCGGCCGACCGGGTCGCGGTCGCCGGGGGCGTCGCGGCCGGCGCGACGACCGCCGCGCTGGCGGTGGTGGGGCTCGCCGGTGGCGACGAGGTGCAGTCGGGGTCGTGGTGGCGGCTGGACGCCGGCGGGGCCGTGTTCCTGGGGGTGATCGCGGTGGTCGGCCTGCTCAGCGTGCTCGCGTCCCCGGCCTGGCTGGCCCAGGCGGGCCGCCTCGGGGCCGGCGCGCTGCGGATGCGCCGCTCCTACTACGCCGCGCTCGGCCTCTTCTGGGCGACGCTGGTCGCGGTGCCGCTCGCGGGCAACCTCGGGGTGGCGTGGCTGCTCGTCGAGGCCACGACCGCCGCCTCGGCGCTCCTGGTCGCCTTCTCCGGCCGCCGGAGCGCCCTCGAGGCGGGCTGGAAGTACCTGGTGCTGACCAGCGTCGGGCTCACGATCGCCCTGCTCGGGATCGTCCTGCTCGTCGCCCGGCTCTCGCCCTCGGGGGCCGAGCTCGCGGCGCTCGACTGGTCCGCGCTCGCCGACGCCGCCCCCCGGGGGGCGGGCGACGAGGCGGTGCTCGTGGCCTACCTGCTCCTCATCGCCGGGCTCGCCGCCAAGGTCGGCTGGGCCCCGGTGCACAACTGGCTTCCCGACGCCCACAGCGAGGCGCCGCCGCCGGTCAGCGCGCTCCTGTCGGCGGCGCTCCTGCCCGCGGTCGCGCTGGTGGCCTGGCGGGCCGACGTCGCGCTCGCCGCCGCCGTGGGGCCGGACGTGCGCCGGACGGTGTTCATCGGCTTCGGGCTGGCCTCGCTCGCCGTCGCCATCCCGTTCCTGTGGCGGCCCCTGGCGTGGAAGCGCCTGCTCGCCTACTCGAGCCTGGAGCACATGGGGGTGATCGCCCTGGCGATCGGGATCGCGACGCCACTGGCGACGGCCGGCGCCCTGCTCCACGTCGCCGGGCACGCGGTGGCCAAGTCGCTCGGCTTCCTCAGCGCGGTCCCGCTGCTTCGCCACCAGCCCGCCGCCTCGCGGCGGCCGCCCCGCGGCCTGGTCCGGGTGGGCCGCCCTCTGGCCGCCGCCGTCGGGGTGAGCCTGGGCGCGCTCTCGGGGCTCCCCCCGTCGCCTCTGCTGCTCAGCGAGCTTCTCGTGCTGCTCGCGGCGGCCCAGGCCGGGCTGGCGTGGGTGACGGTCCTCGGGGCCGCCCTCCTGGCCCTCGGCTTCCTGGGGCTCGCCCAGGTGATGGTCGACGCGCTCGCCGGGCGCCCGACCGGGACGCGGATGACCGGCCGCCGCGAGCGGCGGCGGGTCTCGGTGCTGGTCGTCTCCGCCGTGGTCATGCTCGCCGCGCTCCTGGCGCTCGGCTTCCTGCTCCCGGACACCGCGCCGGTGACGGCGCTGACCGGCGGAGGCGGCGGTGGGTGAGGACGCGCTCCGGCTGGAGGAGGTCGCGCCGGCCGCCTTCGCCGCCCGCGTGGCGGCCGCCGTGGAGGCGGGGGGCCGGTTCGGCGGGCTCGACGCGCGGCCGGACGGCGCGGGCGGGCACCGCGTGCGCGCCCTCGTGATCGCGGGCGCCGCGCCGCTGCTGGTCGCCACCGCGGCCCGCCAGGGGTCGGTCCCGGGGCTGCGGGCCATGCTCGGCGCCGCCGACTGGGACCAGCGCGAGGCCCACGACCGGTGCGGGGTCCGCTTCGCGGGCGATGAGCCCCACCGGCCGCTCGTCGCCCACCCCGCCGACCCGGTGGCCTGGACGACGCCGGTCTCGGGGGAGGACGTCCACCAGGTGGCCGTCGGGCCGATCCACGCCGGGGTCATCGAGTCGGGGCACTTCCGGTTCCACGTGGTGGGCGAGCGCATCCTCCACGTCGACGTGCGGCTCTTCTACAAGCACCGGGGGCTCGAGCGGGCGGCGGTCGGGTGCCGGCCGGATGAGGGGCTGGCCCTGGTGCGACGGGCGTGCGCCGCGTGCGCGGTGGCGAACCAGGTCGCCTACGCGCAGGCCTGCGAGGCCGCGCTCGGGCTCACCCCGGAGCCCGCCCTGCGCCGGCAGCGGACCCTGATGCTGGAGCTGGAACGGCTCTACAACCATCTGAACGACATCGGCCAGGCCTGCGCCGGGATCGGCCTGGCCGCGGGGGCGATGGAGTTCGCCGACCTCAAGGACCGTATGCAACGGGTCAACCGCGCCGTGGGCGGGCACCGCTTCCTGTTCGGCACCGTCGCGGTGGGCGCCGGCGTGGCGCCCGCGGACCGCGCCGCCCGGGCCGCGGCGCGGGCCGAGGTGCTCGCGGTCCGCGACCAGGCCCTCCGCGCCTGGCGCGAGATCCTGTTCAACCCCGGGGCCCGCCAGCGCATGCGGGGCACCGGCCGGCTCGGGGCCGACGCGGTGGCCCGCATGGGGCTGGTCGGACCCGCCGCGCGGGCGTCCGGCCCGGCCCACGACGCCCGCACCGTGAGCCCGCGGCTCTGGTACCCGGGCTTCTCGCCGGCCCTCGCCCCCGAGGCCACCGGCGACGTCGCCGCCCGGATCGAGATGCGAGCGGCCGAGATCCCGCCCGCGACCGAGATCGTGGCCGATCTGCTGGCCGACGATGCGGCCCCCGCCCCCGCGCGGGCGGCCACGGCGCCCGGCGGGGTCGGGGTCGGCTGGGTGGAGAGCCCGCGCGGGGAGACGACCTGCGTGGTGGACCTGCGGTCCGGCCGCATCGCCGGCCTCCGGCTGCGGACCGGGTCGTTCGCGAACTGGCCGGGCGTCGCGGCGGCCGCGGTCGGCGAGATCCTCCCCGACTTCCCGCTGATCAACAAGAGCTTCGAGCTCTGCTACGCCTGCGTGGATCGCTGAGGTGTTCGTGCTGATCAAAGACCTGGCGGCGGCGCGCCGGCGCGCCGGGCTCCCGCGGCCCGGCCGGCGCGGCTCGCTCGCCCTCCGCCACGTCGACGCCGGCTCCTGCAACGGGTGTGAGCACGAGCTGCAGAGCGCGGCCGGGCCGGCCTACGACCTCTCCCGGTTCGGGCTCCACATCGTGGCCTCACCCCGCCACGCCGACATCCTGCTGGTCACCGGATCGGTCACCCGCCGGATGCTGGAGCCGCTGCGCGCCGCCCACGCGGCGATGCCCGAGCCCCGGCTGGTCGCGGCCCTGGGGGACTGCGCGCTCGGCTGCGGCCTCCTCGGGCACGCCGATGAGCTGGTCGGCCCCCTGGAGCAGGTCCTGCCGGTGAGCATCCGGATCCCCGGCTGCCCGCCCAGCCCGGAGGAGATCGCCGCCGCGCTCCGGGGGGTGATCGCCTCCGGCCGGCCCGGGCCCACGGGGGGATGACCGCCGGCGGACGCCGCGCGCCGGCGTCCGGCCGCCTCGATCCGGAGACCGGCGGCGGCCGGGTCTCGATCATCGTGCGGGAAGGCGGCCGCCTGCAGTTCGTGCAGCGGCTCCGGGTCGGGGCCGGCGTCTGAGCATCCCGCTCACGGTGCGAGCGACCGGGCTGGTGGCCTCGTTCGCCGTCGGCGGCAACCCCCTGGTGGCCCCGCGATCAGGGTTCCCCGTGTTCAGCGTGGCGGTCGACCGCCCCGGCGCTGCTGAGCCGGGACCCGGGGCGTCGTCACCCGGGGCGGACCCTGGCCATCAGGTGCATGCAAACGTTCATTATGGTGCGTTCGGGCCCGGAGCTCAGGCGAGGCCCAGACGCGCGCATGCGGCCTCGACGAGCGGGTGCCCCGGGACGAGGAGCATCTGGTCGACCACCTCGACCCGCACGCGGACGTCGAACAGCGTCACCTGGAGCCACGAGGCCTCGATGGCCGACCACCACCGGATGCCGGCCGCGCCGTCGTGGGCGGCGAACAGGCGGCGGGCCTGGGCCTGCGTGCTCCGGCGGTCACCGGTCGCGACCTCGCTCGGGCGGAGCGACTCCGCCACGAGCACCGCCGGGTCGTCGAGGTCGACCAGGGCGGGGTCGCCGGCCACCCGCAGCCGGCCGATCGCGAGCGGGAGGCCGGCGCGCGTGAGCATGGCCGCCCGGAAGGGCCGCCCCCGGAACGGGGCGAGCTGCTCGCAGACCGCCGAGAGCGGGACCTCGCTCACGTAGAGCGCGCCGTAGCGGTCGGGAGCGTCGTGGCGGCCTTCACCCTGGAGCGCGCGCGGCACGAATCCGGCGCTTCCCCGGGTTCCCGAGCGTGCCGCGCGCGCCCACGGGAACGCGCGCCACAGATCAGGAATAGGCCAGGCCCTGCTCGGCGCGGAGCGCCTTCAGCACGCTCTCGAGATCCCGGGACCGGATGACGTCGACCGGCCGGCGATCACCGAGGTGCGGGTTCACCCCGAGCAGCCAGTCCTCGAAGACCTCCGGCTCGTACAGCCGGGCGAGCGCGCTCATCACCAGCTCGAGCAGATCGAGCCGCTCGGCGTTCTCCGGGTCCATCCCGCCTCCCTGCGCCCACCGGGAGACCTGGGACGGGTTGACCCCGAGGACCTCCGCCAGCCGGCGGCGCGAGCCGAGGTCGTCGGAGAGCGCGACGATCTTCTGCCGGGCGGCAACGGGCATGAGCTCACGGTAACGCAACGTGATCTGTTGCGCGAGGTGGTGAGACCTGTGCTCACGACGCGCGGGTGCTCCCCACCGCGCAGTGGCCCGGCGTGGTGCGCGCCGACCGGGTGCATCCACCCCATAGGATCTCCCGGTGGCCGAGGGCTGGAGCGACTACCTGGTGGCGATCGTCGGTGCGTCGGCCGCCCTCGCGGGCCTGGTGTTCGTCGGCGTCTCCCTCAACCTGGAGCGGATCCTCCGCCTGCCGGGGCTGGTCAACCGGGGCCTGGAGACGCTGCTCGACTTCGTGGTCGTGCTGATCGTCGCCTCCCTGCTGCTCATGCCGGTCGAGGAGCCCTGGGTGGCGGGGCTCCTGGTGCTCGTGAGCGTCCTGGTGCTGCGCTCGGGCACCTTCCTGCTCCAGCGCGCGGCCTGGCCCGGCACCGCGCCGGAGCACCGGGGCAGCTTCCGGTGGCGGATGGCCATCAGCCTGCTGGTGAGCGGGGCCTTCCTGGCCGGCGCCCTGACCCTGCTGGCCGGAAGTGTGGACGGCCTGTACGCGGTGGGCGCGGCGATCACGCTCTCGCTGCTCATGGGCGTCCTGAACGCCTGGGTGCTGCTGGTCGAGATCAACCGCTGAGGCCGGCGACGACCCGGGCACTTCCGCTCACTCCACCCGGTCGGCGGGCGCTCCCCCCTGGCGCTCGAGGGCCGCGAGGATGCGCTCGGTGTTCTCACGGATCGCCCGGACGTTGGTGAACAACCACCTGCGCGGCGACCGCTCGGGCATCCGGTCGATCCGCTGCTCGACGTCGCACCGCCGGCGACCGCGGGCGCAGCGCCGGACGGCCGCCGCCCCGGCGATCGCGACCACCGCCACGATCAGGACCCGCTTCATCGTCCCACCTCCGCATCCCCAGAGCGCGACGCCGGCGTGGCCACGACCCTACCGGCTCAGGTCTCGGGGGTGGGCTCCGCGACGCCCATGCCCACGGCCAGGACGAGCACGAGCAGCGCCGTGATCACGATGCCGACGATCAGCCCGGCGACCGCCATGCCGCGGCCGCCGCGCGTGCCGGCACCCGAGTCCACGTCGTCCAGGCCGGTGACCGACAGGGCGACGCCGAGCGGGGCGGTGAGGCCCACGCTCACGACCCCGCAGATGCTCACCACCATCCCCGCCACGCAGTAGCCCGAGGTGGTGCGCACCGGCCACCCGTCGCCTCCGGCGGCCGGGGGCCGGCCGAGGCGCGGCGCGCCCACCAGTTGCAGGACGAGCCCGGCCACCGCGAGGATGAAGGCGATCACGAGCACCAGCCCGCCGGCCCCCAGGCTGATCGACTCCCCGCGCGAGAAGGCGTCCTCGCTGCGGCCCGAGATGACCATGAGCGCGAAGGCCATGAGGGCGAAGGTGGTCACCCCCACCCCGGCCAGCCGCGCCCACGCGAAGGGGAGCCCGGCGGCCGCGCCGCAGAGCACGGCGACCGTGATGCCCACGGCCGCGTAGGACGCCGGATGGCCGACGCTCTCCAGGTTCCCCTGGGTCGCCAGCACCCGGCCCACGGCGAGCGGCAGCAGGCACACGAGCCCCGACAGCGCCGCGAAGCCGAGGCCGCCGCGCATGAGTCCCTCGGACCGCGACCCGCGCATCCGATCCGGGTCGCCGGGAGTGCCCACCGCGCCAGGATAGGGACCGTGAGGACGACACCGACGCGCCGCGCGCAAGGCGTGGATGGGCCGCGCCCGCGTCGCGGGACCAGGGCGCGCATCCTCACCTGCGGAGACGTCCACGGTTCGCCCGAGCAGCCGGCAGGACCCTGAGGAGCGCCGGCCGCATCCGCTCCTGCGGCGTTTCGGCCCGCGAGGTCCACCGTGCCGAATCCATGGGGGCGTCGCATGCGGGACCGGACCGGCGCCCCGCCCCGGCAAGATGCATGGACGTCATTCATGCACTAGCCTCCTGGCGTGCGCCGCGCCCGGATCACCACCGGAGGCCAGGTCTCGATCCCCGCCGAGGTTCGCCGGCGCTGGGGTGCCAGCGAGGTCCTGGTCGACGACCGGGGCGACCACCTCATCGTGCGCCCGGCCGACGAGGCTGACGCCATCGAGCGGGCGCGTGGCGCCCTTCCCGGGCGCTCGAGCGAGGAGCTTCGCCGCCGAGCGCGGGCCGACGAGTCGGCAGCGCGGACGCGCCGCTGATCGTCCTCGACGCCTTTGCGCTGCTGGCCCTTCTCAAGGACGAGCCGGCGGCGGACGAGGTCGCGGACCTGCTGCGGGAGGGGGTCGCGATGCCCGCGGTGAACCTGTGCGAGGCGCTCGATGTCCTCGGGCGGGTGGACCGGGTCGAGCCGGCGCGGCTTCGCGAACTGGTGGAACCCCTGCTGATCGGCCCGGTCACGGTGACCCAGACCACGGCACGGCACGCCTGGCGGGCGGCCGAGCTTCGCCGGCGCCGCTATCACCGAACCCGTTCACCGCTGTCGCTGGCCGACTGCCTGGCGCTGGCCACGGTCGGTGGCGAGGACGTGGTTGCCACCGCCGATCCGCCGATGCTGGAGGCCGCCCGGGCAGAGGGCATCGCGACCCATCCCCTGCCGGACACCGGCGGGCGGCGCTGGTCGGCTCCCTCGGCCTGAGGGCAACCGGGGCTCCGTGCCCGCGACCCTCCGCATGAACGCCGGGGTGCTCTCCAGCGCCACATCACCACCGACGGTGCTCCGGCCCCCTCCCTGCGCAGCGAAAAACGAGAGGAGCAGGCGCCCCCATGTCCTCACACATCCACACCAGCCACGAGACGGTGGCCAGCGGGTTCACCGAGACGGCGTCCGACTACGAGGACGCGGTCCGCTTCAACATCGAGGGCGCCCAGCGCCTGGTGCTCGCCATCCCCCCGGGGCGCTACGAGGACGTGCTGGACGTCGGCTGCGGGACCGGCTGGGCCACCCAGGCGGTCATCGACCGCTTCCACCCCCGGCGGATCACCGGGGTCGACCCGGCCGAGGGCATGCTCGAGCAGTTCCAGGCCAAGCTCGGGGGGATCGAGGGCGTCGAGGTCACCCTGGCCCGGGCGGATGTCGAGCACATGCCGGTCCCCGAGGCGTCCTTCGACCTGGTGGTCTGCTCGATGGCCTACCACTGGTTCCCGCGCAAGTGGGCGGCGGCCCGGGCCATGGCCCGCGCGCTGCGGCCCGGCGGGGTCATCGCCATCCTCATGTCCGGCCGTGGCGGCGAGCAGGCCTACCGCGACGTGATCGCCAACATCGAGCCGGTCAACTACCGCTGGCTCGGGGCCTTCGACGGCAACCTGCGGAGCATCCCCGAGATGGAGGACTACCTGGTCCAGGCCGGCCTGGAGCCGGTGGACATCTGGACCGAGACCCGGGTGCGCCACACCTCCGTCGAGGCCTACATGGAGCGCATGCGGGTGGTCGCCGGCCACATGATCGGCGACCAGTCGGCGGCCGACGTGGCCGAGTACGTGGCGAGGATCGAGGCGGAGCTCCGCCGGCGCTCCGGGCCCCGGGGCTGGCGGTATGAGTTCGTGAAGCTCTACGCCGTCGCCCGCAGGCCGGCCTGAGCGGACGGCTCAGCGGGGGACGAAGCGCTTCAGCTTGCCGGTGCGCGCGTTGCGCTCCAGGCGGTCCACCACCCGCACGACGACCTCGGGGTCGCCGACGCCGGCCTGCCCCAGCGCATCCGCGATCTCGCGGGCCATCCCCTCGGCGTCCACCGGGCCGGTGGCGACCAGGCGAACGTCGGCGCCCCGGGGGGTCTGCACCACCTGGTACTCCTCGATGCGGGCGTCGGCGCCGAGCACGTGGCGGAAGCTCACGGCCGGGACCAGCGCGTCGCCGTAGCGGAAGTCGTCGTCCAGCCGGCCCTGCACGTCGGCGATGAGCCGGAAGGGGCTCCCGCACGGACAGGGCTCGTCCAGCAGGCTCACCGAGTCGGTGATCTCGTACCGGATGAACGGGAGGGTCAGGTTGACCAGGCCGGTCACGATGACCTTCTCGGCCGGCGCCCGGTCGGCCACCGGCCGGCCCGCGGCGTCCACCCGTTCCACCACCACCACGTCCTCGTTCAGGTGCAGGCCGTCGTGGTGGTCACAGCCCACCGCGTGGATGCCGGTCTCGGTGCTCCCCCACAGGTTGTTCACCGGGGCGCCCCACGCCCGGCGCATGACCTCGCGCACCTCGGGCAGCAGCGGCTCGGAGTTGGTGCCCACCCGCACCGGGCGGATCCTGAGCCGGCCCTCGACCTGCTCCTCGGCCATCCGCCCGATGACCGACGGGTAGCCGATGAGGTGGGTCGGGTCGATGGCCTCCAGACGCCGGACCATCTCCGCCGCCGGGAGGTCGGCGGGCAGCACCACCGCGCGGACCGCCGGGTCGACGGACGCGGCGAACAGCGGCGTGCTCGCATGCGGGGGGCGGCCGGCGGTGATGACCGCCTTGACCGGCGGCCGCCCCGGCGCGGGCAGCGCCGCCTCGTCGCGGACCTGGTGGCGGGAGGTCACCCCGGCGCAGGCGACGAACGTGGCCGCGTCCCACAGATAGACGCCGCGCACGCCCGACGACCCGCCGCTCGAGTGGGCCGAGAGCCCGTCGGGGCGCAGGTAGTCCCATTCCCGCTGCGCCGCGACCCAGGCGTCAACCTCGGCCCGGCGGAGCGAGGGGTCGGTCACCGCCGCGTCCCACCGGGCCATGACCTCCTCCTTGGTGCTCACCGGCACCCGGGCGAGATCGGCGGGGGTGGCCGTGGCCGGGTCGATCCCGGCCAGGCGCTCACGCCAGAAGGCCGAGCGGGCCGCGGCGTGGGTGAGCAGCGCCCGCAGCGCCCGGGTCTGCTCGGCGAGCACCTGATCCCGGCTCCAGCGCAGCCGCTCCTGGTGGGCGGGCGCCTCGGCCCGCACGCGCGCGAGCAGGCGCGCGCGGGTGGCCGCGAAACCCTCGGCCGCCGGGACATCGCACTCTCCCAATCCCTCCACCCACGCCACCGCGCACCTCCGTCCCGGGCCGCGCCAAGCCTGCCAGACCGGCCGCCCGGCGTATGCTCGCCCCGATGGGAACGGTGACCCCGCCCTGGACCGGCGACGCCCACCTGCTGGCCGACGCCGTCGCCGCGATGTCCGATGCGGTGACGGTCACCGACGCCGACCTGGACGCCCCGGGCCCGCGGATCGTCCACGTCAACCCGGCCTTCTGCCGGATGACCGGCTACCGGGCCGAGGAGGTGCTCGGCCGGAGCCCCCGCCTCCTGCAGGGCCCGGCGACCGACCGCGAGGTCCTCGCCCGCCTGCGCCGCGACCTGCTCGCCACCGGGGCGTTCACGGGCCGGGTCGTCAACTACCGGCGCGACGGCGAGGCCTTCATGATGGAGTGGTCCATCGGCACGGTGCGGGACGCCGACGGACGGCCGCGGTTCTACGTGGCCGTGCAGCGCGACGCCACGACCTACGCGGCGGCCCTGGCCGACGCCGAGCGCGCGCGGGACCTCGATGAGCTCACCGGGCTGCCCGGCCGCCGGGCGATCGACGAGCACCTGGCCCAGGCCGCCGGGCACGCCGGCACGCTCAGCGTGCTGGTGGTGGACCTCGACCGCTTCCAGGACCTGAACGCCCGCCTCGGGGAGGCATCCGGCGATGCGGCGCTGCGCGAGGTCGCGGGGTCCCTGCGCGCGGAGCTGCGGCCGGTGGACTGGGTCGGGCGCCTGGGCGGTGATGCGTTCGTGGTCGTCGCCCCCGAGCTGGACGAGGAGCGCTCGCGGGTGCTGGCCGAGCGGCTCCGGCTGGGGGTCGAGGACCTGTCGGGGCGGACCGGCCCGGGCCGGGTGGCGCTCACCGTCTCGGTGGGCGGCGCGACCGGACCGGCCCTGACCGCCGACGCCCTGCTCGCCCGCGCCCGGGACGCCTGCGCGCGGGCCAAGGCGGCCGGGCGCAACCGCTGCGCCTGGAGCTGACCGGGCGCCGACGGGTGGGACGGCGCCCGTCCGGGACCATGATCGGGGCAGGCGACGAGGAGGCCGAGATGGTCACGCTGATGCTCCGCTACGCGATCGGCGACGAGGCGACGTTCACCCCGGTGTTCGAGGAGTTCGAGGCGGTCAGGCGCCGCCACGGGGCCACGGGCCACCGGCGCTACCGCGACCTGGCGGGGCCGGGCCGGGTCACGGTCCTGATCGACTTCCCCGGGGAGGCCGAGGCCGCGGCGTTCCTGGCCGATCCGGGGCGGCCGTCGACGCTCGAGCGGGCCGGGATCCGCGGGGAGGAGCGCTCGATGCTCGAGCCGGTGGAGGACCGCGCCTACTGACGCCACCGCCCGGGCGGCGTCGTGACGGCCCGCCCGGGCTACTGCACGAACTGCCCCAGCTCGGCCAGGGTCGCGAGGGTCCCCGAGGCGGTGGGGCGCTCCACGGTGACCGGCGCCCCGTGGTCGCGGACCGTGTAGGTGCTGGCCGAGCGGATGTCGACCGTCCCCTGGGATCCGATCTCGCCCAGGTCCAGCGAGAGGTCCAGGTTCACCACCTGGCGCATCAGGCGGCCGTCGTCGCGGGCCACGAGCACCTCGATCGTCCCGCCGGTGAACTCGACCGCCCCGGCGACCGGGCCGAGGCCCTGGAGCAGCGGGCCGGCGATCTCCCGGTACCGGGCCGGGTCGATCTGCCCCACGTAGCGGTCGGTGGCGACGCCCTCCACGTCGGCGCCGCCATCGGCGCGGAAGTCGCCGGCGAGCTCGGAGACGTCCAGCCGGGAGAGCGCGAACGCCTGGTCGAAGTAGGCCTTGAGGTCCCCGGCGAGCTCACGCCAGTCGGTGCCGTCCTTGGAGACGAAGAGCGTCCCGTCGAAGAGGACGATCTGGAGCTCCCCGAGGCCGCCGGCCAGCTCGCTGGTGGACCGCGCACGTCCGGCCGACTCGGCCTCGACCGATGAGGAGGTGTCGGTGTCGGCCCGCGCCAGGGCGTCCCGCACCTGCTCGGGCGCGCCCTCGGCGGTGAGCTCGGAGGTGTTCTCGACCTCGGCGCGGTAGGAGCCGGCGAGCAGGGCGCGGAACGCCCGGTCCACGACCGCGCCCGCGTCCCGCGCCGGGGCGGTGGAGGCGGTCGCCGGCGCGGTCCCGGTGGCCGGGGAGGTGGTCGTGCCGGCGTCCCCGCCACCGCAGGAGCCGAGCACGAGCGCCACGGCGGCGACCGGCACCGCGAGGAGCCCCGCCCGCCATCGCCGACCCGCCGTCACGCCGCCTCCCCGCTCATCCCGGGAGCAGCCTACGCCGGGCGGGGCGCCCCGGCGACCCCGCCTCAGCCGGTCACGGCCACGGGCCGCGGCTGGGGCCGGGCCACCACCCGCAGGCCGATCCCCGCCTGCCGGCCGCCCACCCGGGCCCCGACCCGGCAGCGTCGGGCGGCGTCGCCGGTCGCACGCAGGGTCACCCGGATCCTCACGGTCTGGGCCGCGCGCAGGTTCGGAAAGCGCCACACGAGGACGCCGCCGACGACGCGGGCCGGGGGCGAGGAGCGCACCAGGGCCCGGCCGCAGCCGAGGGGCTTGCGCACGACCACCGGGCCGGATCCACCGCGGTTGCGCACGGTGATGGTCCAGGTGCCCTGCTGACCGCCCG
>JALOLS010000045.1 GCA_025455865.1 Thermoleophilia bacterium | reverse complement strand
GCCCGCCGCGGCGGCGCCGACCCGGATCGTGACCGGCCTCGGGGCGGTCCAGAGCCCCGCGCGCGACGGGCTGGCGAGCGCTCCGGGCGGGTCGGTGGCGGTCCGGCTCTCGCTCGCCCGCGGGGCGCGCCTTGCCGGGCTGAGGGTGAACGGCACCGCCGTGGCCGCCCGCTCGGCCCCCGGCGCCCGCGCGGTCACGGTCCGCATCCCGGATCGCGCGCCCCTGCGCGCCGGGCGGAACGTGGTCGTGGCCCGGTTCACCGCGCCGGGGCGACGCGGCTACGCGATCGCCCCGTTCACCCTCGTGCGCCCGGTGCGCGGCCTGGCGCGCATCGTCTCGCCGACCGCCGGGACCCGGCCGGCCGGCCCGCTCGTGCTCGCCGTGCGCGCGCGGACCGGGAGCACCGTGCAGGCGTGGGTGAACGGCCGCGCCGCCACCACCCACCTGCGCCGGTCGCGAGCGGGGATCTGGTCCGGGGTCGTGCCACCGTCGGCCGGGCTGCGCCACCGGGCGAACCGGGTGCGCGTGCGCGTCTGGCATCCGTCCGGGCAGATCCAGGACCTGCGCCGCGAGGTGAGGGTCGCGACGAGTGGGCCGATCGCCGACGCCGGACGTGACCTTCGCACCACCGCCACCCTCGCCGTGCGGCTCGACGGCCGGGCCTCGCTGCGCGCCCCCGGCACCTCGTCGGCGCCGGCGCACGCCTGGCGCATCACCTCGCGCCCGCGGGGGAGCAGCCCGCGGCTCACCGGGGCCACGACCGCCCGGCCGGTGCTGCGGGCCCGGCAGCCCGGCCGCTACGTGCTCCGGCACACGGTGCGGGGGCCCGCCGCACCGCCCACCACGGGCGCGGCCGAGTCGGCGACCGCCGCGAGCAGCGACGAGGTGACCGTCACCGTGGCGACCCCCGGGCCGCTGGTCGGGCTGACGGTGGGCGGGGGCTCCTCGCCGGGGCTCGTGCTCGGGGGGAGCACGGTCCCGGCCGGGATCCCCGGGCCCGGCGTGCAGCTCCTGGTCCTGGACCGCGCCACGCTGGCGGTCCAGCCGGCCTCATCCGCGTTCCCGGCCGGGTCGATGGACGACCTCGCCACCGCGGTCTCGGGGCTCCAGGCCCCGGACGCCGACGCCGGCGTGCCCGGCGACCTGGCGGTCATCGTGTCGCTGCCGGGCGGCCCATCGGCCACCACGGCCGCGGACGCGGCGAGCCTGAACAGCGCGGTGGCGGCGCTCGGGGGGCGCCCGGTCGACGCCGCGCAACCCTTCCAGGTCGTCGGGTCGCCCACCGCCGCGGCGGGCTCCGCGTGGCAGGTCCCCACGCTCGCCGGTGGCTTCTTCACCCCGGACATCAACGGCCTGTTCACGTTCGTCTGGGGCGACGACCTGCCCTTCGCCACCGGGTCGCCGTCGGCGTCGGGGAACGTGATCACCGTCGGGGGCACGACCTTCTCGGTCCCGGCCCCCGCGGCGGGCAACGGCGGCTTCCAGGTCGCCGTGCTCGACGGGGTGGACCCGACCCAGACCCAGTGCTTCTACTTCACCACCAACGACCCCGCCTCGACGGCCGCGTGCACCACCTCGCCCGCGCCCCTGGTCGCCCCGGGCTCGCAGGGCCCCTGCTTCCCCGACCTCCCCCGCCCCTGCACCGAGCCGCAGCCCTGCCTGGGCGACTGCGTCCCGATCGACACCCCGGCGCTCTCGATGGGCTACGTCATCGCCAACGCGGTACAGGCCGGCGATGTGGTGATCGTGCGCAGCATCGGCACCCCGTTCCCGGCCTCTCCGGCGATCGGCAACGACCCCGACGCCGTGCTCCCGGCCATCCAGGCGGCGGGCGGCACGGTGGACATCTTCGACCAGCTCACCGCGCCGGGCGGCCAGACCTACACCCTCGTCTCGCCCGGGCAGCCGGGCACGGTGCCGGTGGAGGCGAGCTCGGTCCCCGGGCCGCCGATGCCGGGCGGCGGGGTGAGCGGAGTGCTGCAGCGCGCGGACTCCGGCGGCGCCTACCAGGTGCTGACCGCCGACCCGACGGGGCAGGTCGACTACTCCTCGACCCTCACCACCATCGCCTACCAGCCCCCGCAGGCCTGGCCCGCGAGCGACACGCCGGGCCGGCAGGCCGCCCTGGCCTCCATCTCGGCCCGGCTGGCGCCCGGCGGGGTCGGGTGCGACGGGGCGGGCGACTGCGATGTGCGCAACGTCTACGGCCAGGAGGGGTCCGACCCCTCCGTCTACAGCACGGCCCTGGCCGGCCTGCGGTTCCCGGCGGGCGAGACGGGCTTCACCCAGGCCGACTTCACCGCGGTGAAGGAGCAGCTCGCGCTCGAGTTCCCGATGGTCAAGAACGTCTGGACGTTCATCGGCGACCTCCAGGCGCCGTTCACGTCGGGAAGCGGTGGCGAGCTCGCGGCGGTCGAGCAGATCGGCGCTGAGATCAACCAGGCGCTGCAGCCGCCCCCGACCTCCAGCGCGCAGAGCGAGGCCCTCTCGTTCCTGAGCGACTTCACCTGGGCGCTGTCGATCTTCGAGGATGCCGTCCCGGTCATCCCCGAGCTCGCCGGCGGGCTGTCGGTGGCGGCGGCCTTCGGGGCGGACCTCACCGGCGACGACCCGGGCGCCCCGACGGCGGTCATCGACGTGCAGACCCAGGAGCTCGCGACCACGGTGTCCGGCGAGCTTGAGGACGCCGGCACCGGCATGGGCAACCTGGGCGAGATCATCGTCGCCGACTGGGGCAAGCTCTCGGCGCTCTCCGACCGGTACGACAACGATCCGGGCTGGCAGGTCACCCCCGACGTCCAGCAGGCGTTCACCGACGGCCTGCAGGCCTCCGCGGCCCAGGGCTTCTACACCGCGCTGATGCCCGTGGCGTTCGACGCCTGGGAGCTCTCGGCTCCGCTCAGCCCGCCGCCCGCGGCGGCCAACTACTCGTGCGTGACCAGCGCGGCCGGCCAGGTCCTCACCATCCAGCCGTTCGCCGGCATCACGCCGCAGGCGCAGATCACCGTCGCCCAGGTCCCGGCGCCGAGCGGCGCCTACCGTCCCGCCGCCCCCAGCTACCCGGTGCTGGCGATGTTCCCGGCCGACGCCCAGCCGGGGGACGACTCGAGCGGACCGCCACCGGCCTCGCTCGTGGGCCCCATCTTCGCGCCGCCGGTGACCCCCCAGGGCGACGCGGTGATCACCAACGGCGGCTTCTTCCCGGCGCAGTGGTTCTGGGACCTGGCCTATCCGGCGCCCAAGGTCGCCCCCGCCGGCGCGAACGGCAACCCGCCCATCTGCCCCGACGTGGCCCCCTGACCGCCGGCCGCCCGGGACGCCGGCGCCCCATGGCGGCGCGCACCTGCGCCATCCCCGGGGGGAGGTGACCGGGGCCGGCGCAGGGGGCCGGCCCGGCTGGCTCCCCCGCTCGCCCGCGGCGGAGGCGCGCGGGCTGCCGGACGCGGTGCGGCGGGGGGTGCGGGCCCTGCTCGCCCGGCCCGCCGGCCGTCCGGACCTCGCCCTCGGGGCGCTGGTGGGCCTGGCCCTGGGCGGGCCCCTGGTGCTCGGCGAGGTGGCGGGCGACCTCGCCGCCGGGTCGGTGGCCGCCCTGGGGGCCCTGAACACCGCACTCGCCGCGGCCACCGGGTCGGCGGGGCGCCGGATCATCACCGCCGCACTCGCCGCGCCGCTGAACGCCCTGCTCCTCGGCCTGGGGGCGCTGGTGGCCGATCCGGCCTGGCTCGCCGCGCTCACGGTGCTCATCGCCGTGCCCGTCCTGGTGGTCCCGGGGATGTGGAGCGGCATCGCGGCGGCGGCGGGCCTGCCCGCCACCCTCACGCTGATCGCCGGCATCGGCCTGCCCCCCGGGCCGGCGGGCGAGCGCATGCTCGACGGCCTGGCCGGTGGGGGGTGGGCGGTCGTGCTGGTGGCGCTCGCCGTGCTCCCGGGCCTGCTGGCCCCGGTGCCGGCCACCCCGCCGCTGCCCCGGGCGGTGGCGGTGAACCACGCGGTGCGCCTGGCCCTCGCCGCCGCCGCCGCGGTGTTCGTGGCCCAGGCGCTCGACCTCGCCCACGGCTACTGGCTGGCCGTGGCGGTGGCCGTGGTCCTCCGCCCCGGGCTGGCCGGCACCGCCGAACGGGTGACCCAGCGCCTGGCCGGCACGGTGCTCGGCGGGGTGCTGGCCGCGGTCATCGTGCGCCAGGTGGACTCCGACTGGGTGCTGATCGTCCTCGCCGTGCTCCTGGTCGGGGGCGCGACCGCCCTGCTGGTGGCCGACTACCGGGTGGCATCGGCGCTGCTCACCGCCGGGGTGCTCGCGATGCTCGCGATCGGCCACGGCACGACCATCGACGCGGTGGACGACCGCCTGCTCGCCACGCTCGCCGGCGGGCTGCTCGCGCTGGTGGCGATCCTGCTCTGGCCCGAGCCCCCCGAGCCCCCCGAGCCCCCCGAGTCCCCCGGACGCCCGGGACCGGCGCCGGCCTGACCCGAGGGTCCAGCGCGCCGGTGGGGGTGCCGATGGGGCCCGGGGGGTGGAACACTCCACCCCGCAGGGGCATGCCGGGGCCCGCCCGCCGGGACGACCCTCACGGCACACCGATCGAGCCCGGAGGACACCCGTGCCGTCACCCAACCGCCGCATCGCCGCCGCCGCCCTCGCCGCCACCGCCCTCGGCGGGGCGGCCCTCGCCGCATCGCCGGCCATGGCCATCCGCGGCGGCGCCCCCGCCGACCCGGCCTTCTGGCCGTTCATCGCCGCGATCGAGCGCCCCGGCGACAACGACTTCCTGAACCAGTTCTGCGCAGGCACGATGGTCGCCCCGAACCTGGTGCTCACCGCCGCCCACTGCGTGTTCCAGGAGGAGCGCCGGGTGCTCGCCCGGGAGGTCCAGGTGCGCCCGGGCGGCCAGCCGCTCGCCAAGAGCCGCACGCCGCGCATCCGGGTGGGCCGCATCGTCGTCCACCCGCGCTACCGGCCCGGCGGGCGCGGGTGGGACGCCGCGCTCCTGATCCTCACCGCCCCCTCGCCCGCCCCGGCGATCCGCGTCGCGCTGCCCGCCGACGCCGCGGCGACCGAGCCCGGGGACGCGGCGCTGGTCGCCGGCTGGGGCGACCTGACCGACGGCAACCGGCGCTTCCCCACCACCCTGCGCAGCGGCGCGGTGCCCCTGGTCGAGCCGGGCCGCTGCGAGGGCCTCCTCGGGCCGCTGTTCAGCGCCTCGTCGGACCTGTGCGCCGGGGTCATGCGCAAGGGCGGCCCCGACACCTGCCGGGGCGACTCCGGCGGCCCGCTCATCGTCGCCGGGCTCACCGGCGAGCCGCTGCTGGCCGGGATCACCTCGTCCGGCTACGGCTGCGGGCGCACCCGGAGCCCGGGGGTCTACACGCGGGTCTCGGCGCTGAGCGCCTGGCTCGGGGCCAACGGGGTGAACACGACCCCGCCGGCCCCCGTCCCGCCCCCGGTCCCGGCGCCCGCGGCCCCGGGCCCGGGCGTCGCCCCGCCCGCGCCGCCCGCCTGAGGGGTCCCGTAGGGTTCCCACGGGACGTCGACCGGGAGGGCACATGAGCGAGCTGATCGTGATCGGCTACGACGAGAAGGCCACCGCCGAGCAGGCCGCCGAGGCCATCGGGAGGCTGAGCAAGGACTACCTGCTCAAGCTCGAGCAGGCCGCGGTGGTCTACCGCGAGGAGGACGGCAAGCTCAAGAGCGAGGTCCCCAAGGGGCTCGTGGCCGCCGGCACCCTGGGCGGCATGTTCTGGGGCACGCTCTTCGGCCTGATCTTCCTGGTCCCGGTGGCGGGCATGGCGATCGGCGCGGGCATGGGCGCGCTGACCGGCAAGCTCACCGACCTCGGGGTCAAGAAGGAGTTCCAGAGCCGGGTGGGCGACCTGCTCCAGCCGGGCAAGGCGGCGCTCTTCCTGGTCGTCGACGACGTGACCGTCGACAAGGTGCTGCCGGAGATGCAGAAGTTCGGCGGCGAGGTGCTGCGCACCTCGCTCTCGGTGGACGACGAGCACGCCCTCGCCGAGGCGCTCGAGAAGCACCCGTCCTGAGCGTGACCCCGACGGCCGACCGGGCGCTCAGCCCGGCCGGCCGCCGGCCGCCCCGACGGGGGCCAGTCGCCCCAGGGCGGCGACCACGTCCGGGCACAGCTGCGTGCCGGCCACCCGGGCGCACTCGGCCATCGCGTCGTCCGGGCCGCGCGGGGCCCGGTAGGCCCGCACGTTGGTCATCACGTCCCAGGCGTCGGCCACGGCCAGGATGCGGGCCCCGAGCGGGATGGCCGTCCCGTCCAGGCCGTCCGGATACCCGGCCCCGTCGAAGCGCTCGTGGTGGTGGCGGATCCAGGCGACCTGCTCGTCGGTGAGGACCTCCCGGGCGATGTCGGCCCCGAGCGCGGCGTGCCGCTTGACCTCGTCGTACTCGGCGGCGTCCAGGCGGCCGGGCTTGGACAGGATGGAGTCGGGCACCCCGATCTTGCCGACGTCGTGCACCAGGGCCGCCTCGCGCAGCAGGGCGACCTCGGCCGGCGCCCAGCCCATCGACTCGGCCAGGCGGGCGGCCAGCTCGGCCACCCGCTCGGAGTGCTGGCGGGTGTCGGAGTCCTTGGCGTCGATCGCCCGGGCGAGCCCGCGCAGGCCGGCGAGGGCCTGCTGGCGCACCAGGCGCTGGGCGCGCTCCTGCGCCGAGAGCTCGCGCACCACCTCGGGCGAGTAGAGGTAGACCGCGTCGCGCCCGTTGGCCTTGGCCCAGTAGAGGGCCCCGTCGGCCAGCCGGACCAGCTCGTCGGCCGTCCGGGCCCGCCGGAGGTCCGAGACCCCGGCCGAGAGGGTGGGCGCGAACCCCAGCTCGGGCACCGGGCTCGCGGCGACCAGCGCCCGCGCCCGTTCGGCCGCCGCGTGCGCCCCGAGCCCCGGGGTCTCGGGCAGGATCCAGCCGAACTCGTCGCCCCCGAGCCGGGCCATGAGGTCGCCGGGGCGGGCCAGCTCGGCCAGCCCGCGCGCCAGGTCGGCCAGCACGCGATCGCCGGCCTGGTGGCCGAGGGCGTCGTTGACCTCCTTGAACCGGTCGAGGTCCATCACCACCAGGCTGAGCTCGCGGCCGTGGCGCCACGCCCGCTCGCACTCCGCGCGCAGGCGCTGGTGGAAGACCCGGTGGTTGGCGAGGCCGGTCAGGGGGTCGGTGGTGGCCTGCCGGCGCAGGCGATCGCGGGCGTCGGCGGCCGAGATGGCCGCCGCCGCGGCCTGGGCGAACACCGCGAGGCGCTCGGCCGTCCAGGGCGGGAGCGGCTCGGCCGCCGCGACCGAGAGCGCCCCCCACAGCCGCCCACCGACCGCGACCGGCGCGGCGACCTCCGAGACGATCCCGCCGCCGGTGGGCCCGGGGTGGTCGAGCCGCGTCTCGCGGCCGTGCTCGGCCACCCGGGCGGCCGCGCCGAGCCGCGCGGGCGGGGCCGCCCCCTCGGCGCCGGGCCCGGGGGGCGGGCCGGCGGCGCCGACCACCACGCACGCTCCGCCGTCGAAGCGCACGAGCGCCGCCGCCGAGGCGTCGAACGCGCGGGCCGACTCCTCGGCCACCACCGCGAAGACCTCCTCCGGGGGGCGCCCGGCGGCCGATGCGGTGGCGATGCGGGCGACCCCGGCCTGCTCGGCGGCGTGCCGGCGCACGGCCCGCTCGGCCTCCACGACGTGGCCCACGTCGCGGATCAGGCCGGTGAACAGGCGCTCTCCGCCCACCACGAGCTCGCCGACCGCCAGGTTGACCGGAATCGTCGTGCCGTCGCGGCGCCGGGCGACCACCCGCCGGCCCCGGCCGATGATCCGTGCCTCGCCGGTGGCGAGGTAGCGGGCCACGTAGCCGTCGTGGGCCGAGCGGTCCGGCTCGGGCATGAGCACGCCCACATGGCGGCCGACCAGCTCATCCGGGGCCCAGCCGAGGACCGTGCGGCACGAGGGGTTGGCCGAGCGGATGACCCCGCGCACGTCGATCGTGACGATGGCGTCCGGGGCCGCCTCGATGACCGCGCGGTGGCGCTCGTGCTCGGAGGCCAGCCGCGCCTCGGCGTCGGCCCGCCCGCGCTCGGCCCGCTCGCGCGCGGTGGTCTCGGCCAGGGTCACGAGCACCCCGGCGCCCCCGCCGTCCGGGGTGGTGAGCGGGGTCAGGGTGGCCGCGAAGGTCCGCCCGCCGGCCGGCGCGGGCACCGCCACCGGGTCCCCGGTCCGGCCCCGGGCGGCCTCGGCGAGCGCCGCGTCGAGCGCGGGCGCGCCGAGCACGTCGCCGGGTCGCCGGCCGGCGTGGGCCGCAGGCTCCAGATCGGTCAGCCGGGCGAACTGGGCGTTCACGCGGACCAGGCGCCCGTCCGGCCCGGCGACCGCGACGGGCACGGGCAACTGCTCGAGGACGAGGTCGCCGATCCCGCTCACGGCATCTCGGACGGCCCGCCCCGCGGGGGGCCGGCTACCGCCCCCGGGCGCGGATGAAGGCGGTCAGGCCGTAGGTCGAGACCGGGACCATGCCGTGGCGGCGGTAGAAGCCCTCGGCCCCGCGCTCGGCCACCAGCACCTGATGGTGGAAGGTGTCGAGCGGGTAGTGGTCGAGGAGGGCCTGCAGGAGCCGCCGGCCCACGCCCTGGCGCTGGTGGTCGGGCAGCACCAGGATGTCGGCGATGTAGACCGCGAACGCCCCGTCGCTCATCGCCCGGGCGAAGCCGATGACCTCCTCGCCCTGGACCGCGACGATGGCCAGGTCCGACCGCTCGATGGCCGTGCGAAGGCGCGGCGGGTCGTGGGCGTGGGTCCAGTCGTTGGCCCGGTAGATCCGGACGACCTGGACGAAGTCGCGGGCGAGGTCGCAGGGCCGGATGGCGACCCGGGCCCTCAGCGTGGCCACGCCGCGCTCCGGTCCGGTCGCCATGGGGGGCGTGGGTATACTCGTCCGCCGATGTCCAGCCGCCCGCAGCCCATGACCGACCGGTACGACCCGGAGACCGTCGAGGCCAGGTGGCAGGCGGTCTGGGCGGCCGAGGACGCGTTCCGCGCCGAGCCGCTCGCCCGCGACGGCGAGGCCCCCGCGCTGCCGGATCGGCCGAAGGCGTACGTGCTGGAGATGCTCCCCTACCCCTCGGGCGAGATCCACATGGGTCACGTCAAGAACTACACGATGGGCGACGTGATCGCCCACTTCAGGCGGCGGTCGGGGAGCCTGGTCTTCCACCCGATGGGCTACGACGCGTTCGGGCTGCCGGCCGAGAACGCCGCCATCCGCAGCGGCGAGCCTCCCGGGGTGGTCACCCGGCGCAACATCGCCCGCATCCGCGAGCAGCTCAAGCGCATGGGCTACGCGATCGACTGGGCGACCGAGCTGTCCACCTGCGAGCCCGAGTACTACCGCTGGACGCAGTGGCTCTTCCTCCGGATGTTCGAGCGCGGCCTGGCCGAGCGGCGCGAGGCGGCGGTCAACTGGTGCCCGAAGGACCAGACCGTGCTGGCCAACGAGCAGGTCGTCGACGGGGCGTGCGAGCGCTGCGGGACCGTCGTCGAGCTCCGCCAGCTGCCCCAGTGGTTCCTGCGCATCACCGACTACGCGCAGGCCCTGCTGGACGACATGGACCTCCTGGTCGACTGGCCCGAGCGCGTGCTGACCATGCAGCGCAACTGGATCGGCCGGTCCGAGGGCGCCCGGGTCCTGTTCACCACCGAGGACGGCGAGCACACCGTGCCGGTGTTCACCACCCGCCCCGACACGCTGTTCGGGGCCACGTTCTTCCTGCTCGCCCCCGAGCACCCGCTGGTCGAGCACCTGACCGAGGGCCGGCCCGAGCACGCCGCGGTCATGGAGTACGTGACCACCGCCGCGCGCACCGAGGTGGCCGAGCGCAGCGCCGCCGACCGCCCGAAGACCGGCGTCTTCACCGGCCGGCACGTGGTCAACCCGGCCGACGGCGCGCACATCCCGGTGTGGGTCGCCGACTACGTGCTCATGGACTACGGGACCGGGGCGATCATGGCCGTCCCCGGCCACGACGAGCGCGACTTCGCCTTCGCCCGCGCGTTCGGGCTGCCGGTCCGGCGGGTCATCGCGCCGGAGGGGGTCGCGGCCGACCAGCCGCTCGAGGAGGCCTGGACCGGTCCCGGCCGGCTGGTCGGCTCCGGCTTCCTCGACGGCCTGGAGGTGGACGAGGCCAAGCCGGCGATGGCCGCCTGGCTGGCCGAGCGGGGCCTGGGCGAGGCCACGGTGGGGTACCGCCTGCGCGACTGGCTCATCTCGCGCCAGCGCTACTGGGGGGCGCCCATCCCGGTGGTCCACTGCCCCTCGTGCGGCACGGTGCCGGTGCCGGAGGACGAGCTCCCGGTGCTGCTGCCCGAGGTGGACGACTACGCGCCGCGCGGGCGCAGCCCCCTGGCCGCCGCCGAGGACTGGGTGCGGACCGCCTGCCCGGGGTGCGGCGGCCCGGCCGAGCGCGAGACGGACACGATGGACACGTTCGTCGACTCCTCCTGGTACTTCCTGCGCTACACCGCCCCGCACCTCGGCCGCGCGGCCTTCGACCGCGCGGTGGCCGACTACTGGCTCCCGGTCGACCAGTACATCGGCGGGGTCGAGCACGCCATCCTGCACCTGCTCTACGCCCGGTTCTTCACCAAGGTCATGCACGACCTGGACCTGGTCGGGGTGCGCGAGCCGTTCGCGCGCCTGTTCACCCAGGGGATGATCCACTACCGCGGCGCCAAGATGAGCAAGAGCAAGGGCAACGTCATCTCGCCCGACGAGCTGGTGCAGCGCTTCGGCGCCGACACCGTGCGCCTCTACACGCTCTTCCTGGGCCCGCCGGCCGACGACGTCGAGTGGAGCGATCAGGGGGTCGAGGGCCAGCGGCGGTTCCTGGACCGGGTGTGGCGCCTGGTGGCCCAGCTCCCCGAGCCGGACGGCCCGCCCGGGCCACCGTCCCTGGCCGAGCTGGAGGCCGATCCGGCCGCGCTCGCGCTGGTGCGCAAGGCCGAGGCCACCGTGGCCAAGGTGACCCAGGACATCGGCGAGCGCTTCAGCTTCCACACCGCGATCTCCGCGGTGCAGGAGCTGGTCAACCAGGCGACCCGCGGCCTGTCCGACGGCACCCTGGAGGGCCCGGCGGGCCCCGCCGCCCTCCGCCACGCGGCTCGCACCACGGTGTCGCTGCTCTTCCCGTTCGCCCCGCACCTGACCAGCGAGCTCTGGGAGCGGATGGGCGGCGAGCGGCTCTGGTGCGCGCCCTGGCCCGAGGCGCGCGCCGAGTTCCTGGCCCGCGACACCGTCACCGTGGTCGTGCAGGTCAACGGCAAGCTGCGCGACCGCATCGAGGTGCCGGCCGGCACCCCCCAGGACGAGCTGGCGGCGCTGGCCCGGGACCGGCCCAAGGTGCGGGACGCCCTCGGCGGGCGGGAGCCGGCGCGGCAGGTGGTGGTGCCCGACCGCCTGGTGAACCTGGTCGTCCGCTAGGAGACGTCGAGGGTGACCGCGGCCGACCGGGGCCGGGTCTGGCCCTGCTCGCTCGTGGTCGCCACGATCCGGGCCGGGCGGGCGCCGGTGATCTGCAGCCCGAGAGAGACCTCCTGGCCGACGGCGAGGTCGTAGCCCGCCTGCCCGAGCACCGCCGAGGTGCCCGGGGTGCGCAGGGTGAGGGTCCCGGTACAGCGCACGCCGGCCTGGGAGGGGCAGCGGACCGGCACGAGGAAGCCGCCCCCCGGGGAGATGGTGATCGCGCTCGCCGTGACGGAGGCGGGCAGCCCGTCGGTGTACCAGTGGCGGATCACGACCTCGCAGTCGAGCACGTTGTCGGCCTCGTCGGCGAAGGCGGTGTCGCGCCCGGCCCCGCAGTTCGCCTCGTCGGGCGTCGGCACCGCCGGGGCGAAGTCGTCGTCCAGCCGGATCACGTCGTCGCCGTCCCCGCCGTTCACGACATCCGAGCCCGGCCCGGCGCGCAGGACGTCGATGCCCGCCCCGCCGGTGATCGCGTCGTCGCCCGTTCCCCCGTCGGCCGTGTCGTCGCCCGCGCCCCCGTCGATCGTGTCGCCGCCGGGACCGCCGTTGCCCCGGTCGCGCCCGGCGCCCAGGCCGAGGTCGTCGTTCCCCGTGCCGCCCTCGACGTCGTCGTCCCCGCCGCGGGCGACCACGCGATCGCCGCCGCCCCCGCCCCGCGCCCGCAGGGTGGCCCGAGAGCCGGCGTCCAGGACGATCTGGTCGTCGCCGGCCTCGCCGAAGACCTCGAGCGTGGTGAGGTCCATCCCCCACGGGCGGGCGACGGCCGCGTCGGCGGGGATGGTGCCGTCGCCGAGGGCGTCCGGATCCCCCTCCGGGCACTGCACCGAGGAGCTGACGTCCTCGAACCGGTCGTCGCCGCCGCCCAGGTACACGGCCGCCCTGACGTTCGCCAGATCGCTCCGCCGGGCGCATGCGTAGAGCCCGGGCAGGTCCGTGCGCACCAGGTACTCGCGGATCGCGACCCGGTCGTCCTTGCCGCTGTTTCGCAGGTTGATCGCGATGGAGGTGGAGAACCTCGAGCAGACGACGTCGTTCACGACCGGGTTGCGGAGGCAGTCCGAGTCGGAGGTGGCGATCGTCCCGGTCGTCCTCCCGGCGCGCGGACGCACCCGGTAGCCCGTGCGCAGCCCCACGCCCGCCGGCGGGGCGACCACCGGGGCGTCCCGATAGGGCTCCACCACGATGTCGTAGTCCCGGTACACCCGCGTCTGGGTGTTGGGGAGCACGAGCACCGGCGTCGTGAGCGCGAGCTCGGATGAGTCCGCGAACACCTTGACCGCGGCCGGTGCCGTGTCGGCGGCGAGCGCGGCGAGCAGGAGCCCGGCCGCCGCCGACGCCAGGGTCCGAGTGGTGGTGCCGGTGCGAGACGCCACGATTCTGGCGATACTCTCCGGTCGCCCGCGGCGCGTCAAGCGCCCCGGGGTCCGTCAGGTCCCGGCCAGCGCCGCAAGCCACCCCTCCAGGTCGGCCACGTGCCAGGCGCAGGCGTCCTCGCCGCCGTCCTCGGTGGTGAACCGCACCCGCAGCATGCGCGCGCCGGTGGCCTTGCCGGCGTGGGCGCGGGTGGTGTCCACGGCGGCGATCCGCTCGCGGGGGATGACGATGTCCTTGCGCGGCATCCACTGGCTGAAGACCAGGAGGTCGGGCGTGAGCACCAGGCGCCCGGCGCCGCGCACCTGGCGGGATCCCCGCGAGGCCAGCCCGACCAGGTTGGCGCGGCCCTCCCGGTCGGGCACCGCGCCCCCGGTGAGCCGGGTCGCGCGCGCCGCGGCCTGGCGGGCCCGGCCGGCGACCAGCCACCGTATGACCAGGCCCAGGAGCGCCACCCCGGCGAGCAGGCCGAGCGGGAACCAGGCCGCCTGGGGGACGGGGACCTCCTTCGCGGGGCGGGCGGGCCGCGCGCGTGTGCGTCCGCGGCAACGTGCCGCATGATACAAACCCGCACCCTTTCATCCCGTCCGGAGGAGGTGAGGTGAGGTGAGCGCCGCGTCCAAGGAGAGCCCGCCCCCCGGGAGCGCCGCCGCCGCGAGTGGCCCGGCGGCCGGCTGGCGCCGGACGGTGTGGGGCGAGTACCTGTCGGAGTTCCTCGGCACGTTCATCCTGATCGTGTTCGGATGCGGGGTGGTCGCGATGGCCGTGGCCGCGCTCCCGGAGTCGGGGCGCGGCGAGACCGCCTTCCTGGCCGGCGGCGACTGGCTGCTGATCGCCCTCGGGTGGGGCATGGCGGTCACCTTCGCCGTCTACGTGGCCGGCGGGGTGAGCGGGGCGCACATCAACCCGGCGGTCACCCTGGTCTTCGCCCTGCGGCGGGGCTTCCCGTGGAGCAAGGTCCCCGGCTACATCGTCTCCCAGGTGCTCGGCGCGTTCCTCGGCGCGGCCCTGGTGCTCGCCGTGTACTGGCAGGCGATCGACGCCTTCGACGCGACCAACAACACCGACCGCGGGGCGAACACGGTCGGCATCTTCGTCACCGGCCCGGCCGAGTACTTCTCGACCTACTGGGGGCCGCTGCTGACCGAGGCGGTGGCCACCGCGTTCCTGGTCATGTTCCTGTTCGCGGTCATCGACCTGCTGAACACGCCGGTGCGCGCCAACCTGGGGCCGGTCGTGGTGGGCCTGGTCGTCTTCGCGATCGGGATGTCCCTGGGCGCCAACACCGGCTACGCCATCAACCCGGCCCGTGACCTCGGCCCGCGCCTGCTCGCGTGGGTCGCCGGGTGGGGCGACTCCGCCCTCCCGGGCGTGCAGGGGAGCCTGGGCGCCTACTGGTGGGTGCCCATCGTGGCGCCGATCGTGGGCGCGGTGATCGGCGCGCTGGTCTACGACTTCGCGGTGAACTCGGTGCTCAGGGCCCGCAACGTCCATGCGCCGGCCGACGTGCGCGAGCAGGGGCGGGTGGTCGAGGAGGAGTAGCCCCCACCCGCCCGTCAACCCCGACCAGGAGGAGCAACCGTGGCCCGCTTTGTGGCGGCGATCGACCAGGGCACCACCAGCACGCGCTTCATGATCTTCGACGCCACCGGCACCCCCGTGGGGGTCGCGCAGGAGGAGCACCGGCAGATCTACCCCCGGCCGGGCTGGGTGGAGCACGACGCCGCCGAGATCTGGGAGCGCACGCGCCAGGTCATCGCCGGCGCCCTGGACGCCGCGGGCATCACCGCGAAGGACCTCGCGGCGGTCGGCATCACCAACCAGCGCGAGACCACGGTGGTCTGGGACCGGGCGACCGGGGAGCCGATCCACAACGCCATCGTCTGGCAGGACACCCGCACCGACCAGATCTGCCAGGAGCTCGCGAAGGGGCACGGCCAGGACCGCTTCCGCGCCGCGACCGGCCTGCCGCTCGCGACCTACTTCTCCGGCCCCAAGGCCCGCTGGATCCTCGACGAGGTGCCGGGCGCCCGGGCGCGGGCCGAGGCCGGCGAGCTCATGTTCGGCACCATCGACACCTGGCTCATCTGGAACCTGACCGGCGGACCCGACGGCGGGGCGCACGTCACCGACGTGACCAACGCCAGCCGGACCCTGCTCATGGACCTCGGGACCCTCTCGTGGATCCCCGGGCACCTCGACGCGGTCGGCGTGCCGGGGGCGATGCTCCCCGAGGTCCGCTCCTCCTCCGAGGTGTACGGCGAGTGCCGCATCCCGGAGCTCGCCGGCGTCCCGGTGGCCGGCGACCTGGGCGACCAGCAGGCGGCGCTGTTCGGTCAGACCTGCTTCGCGGTGGGGGAGGCCAAGAACACCTACGGCACCGGGAACTTCCTGCTCCAGAACATCGGGACCGACCCCACGCTCTCGACCTGCGGCCTCATCACCACCGCCGCCTACCGGCTCGGCGACCAGCCCGCGGTGTACGCCCTGGAGGGCTCCATCGCGATCGCCGGGGCCCTGGTGCAGTGGCTGCGCGACAACCTGCGCATGTTCGACTCGGCGCCGGAGGTCGAGGACCTCGCGCGGTCGGTCGACGACAACGGCGGCGTCTACTTCGTCCCGGCGTTCTCGGGGCTGTTCGCGCCGTACTGGCGAAGCGACGCCCGTGGGGTGATCGTCGGGCTGACCCGCTTCGCCAACCGCGGCCACATCGCGCGGGCCGTGCTCGAGGCCACCGCCTTCCAGAGCCGGGAGATGGCCGAGGCCATGGAGGCCGACTCGGGCGTGCGGCTCGACGCGCTCAAGGTGGACGGCGGCATGGTGAAGAACGAGCTGCTCATGCAGTTCCAGGCCGACATCCTGGACATCCCGGTCATCCGGCCGAAGGTGATCGAGACCACCGTGCTCGGGGCGGCCTACGCCGCGGGGCTGGCGGTGGGGGTGTGGCCGGACACCGAGTCGCTGCGGGCCAACTGGGCCGAGGACACCCGCTGGGTGCCGCAGATGCCTGCACAGCGGCGCGACCGCGAATACGCTCAGTGGAAGAAGGCGGTCACCCGCTCGTTCGACTGGGTGGAGGAGGAGTCGTAGCCGGCACCATCGAGACCGACGTCCTGGTCATCGGGGGCGGCGCCACCGGCGCCGGGGTGGTCCGCGACGCCGCCATGCGCGGCTTCCGGGCGGTGCTGGTGGAGCGGGTGGACCTCGGCCAGGGCACCTCGGGCCGCTATCACGGGCTCCTGCACTCCGGGGCGCGCTACGTGGTGACCGACCCGGTCTCGGCGCGCGAGTGCGCCGATGAGAACGCGGTGCTGCGGCGGGTCGCGGCCGGCGCCATCGAGGCGACCGGGGGCCTGTTCGTCACCACCCCCTTCGACGACCCGGCCTACGCCGACGGCTTCCTGGCGGCCTGCGCGGCGTCCGGGGTGCGGGCCGAGGAGGTCGACGCGGCCGAGGCGCTGCGGCGCGAGCCGCGGCTCCACCCGGGGATCACCCGGGCCTTCGCGGTCGACGACGCGTCCCTGGACATCTGGCTCCTGCTCTGGGCCAACGCCCGCTCGGCCGAGCGCCTGGGCGCGCGCATCCTCACCTACCACTGGGTCACCGAGGTCCTGCGCGACGGCGACGCGGTGGCCGGCGTGGTGTGCCGGGATGACCGGACCGGCGAGCAGGTCCGCATCGAGGCGGGCTTCACGGTCAACGCGACCGGGGTCTGGGCCGATGAGCTCGCGACCATGGCCGGCTGCCGCGGGATCGGCGTGGTGCCCGGCCGGGGCATCATGATCGCGATGGCGCACCGGCTGGTGAACACCGTCGTCAACCGCTGCGACCTGCCCGGGGACGGGGACATCCTGGTCCCGATCCGCACGGTGAGCGTCATCGGGACCACCGACACGCGGGCCGAGGATCCCGACGACCTGTCGATCCCGGCGGGCGAGGTCCAGGCCATGCTCGACGCCGGCGAGCAGCTGGTGCCCGGCTTCCGCGGGGCCCGGGCGCTGCACGTGTGGGTGGGCGCGCGGCCGCTGGTCGACCCCGAGACCGACGAGGACGAGGTGGAGGACACCCACCACCTCTCCCGCGACCTCGCGCTGATCGACCACGCCCGCCGCGACGGGGTCCGGCGCTTCCTCACGATCACCGGGGGCAAGGCGACCACCTACCGGCTCATGGCCGAGCTCACGATGGACGCGGTGTGCCGGCAGCTCGGCGAGGCCCGGCCCTGCCGCACCGCCGAGGTGCCGCTCGACGGATTCGAGGAGGAGGGCTTCCTCCGCCTGGGTGACCGGCTCGCCCGGCAGGAGGACCGGCTGCTCGACGACCAGCTGGTGTGCGAGTGCGAGCTGGTGCCCCGGCGGGCGGTGCGCGAGCTGGTGGCCCGGGAGCCCCGGGCGACGCTGGACGACCTGCGCCGGGCGCTGCGGGTGGGCATGGGCCCGTGCCAGGGCGGGTTCTGCGGGCTGCGCGCGACCGGCATCCTGCACGAGGAGGGCGGGGCGGGGGCCGCGCGGGCGTCGGAGCTGCTGGCCCGGTTCCTGGCCCACCGCTGGAGCGGCATCCAGCCGATCCTCTCCGGCGACCAGATGCGCCAGGCGGTGCTGGACGAGTGGATCGCCCAGGGGCTGCTCGACGTCGGGCACCTGCCGGGGGCCGCCGAGATGGACCTCGACCGGGCGTGAGCGCCGCCGGGCGGGTCATGGTGGTGGGCGCCGGCCTGGCCGGCCTGGTCGCCGCCCTCCGGCTCGCGCGGGCGGGGCGGCGGGTGACCGTGATGAGCCGCGGGGTCGGGGGGCTTCCGCTCTCCTCGGGAACGGTGGAGGTGCTGGGCTACGCCCCCGGGCGGGTCGCGTCGCCGGCCCAGGCGCTCCCGGCGTTCGCCGCGGCGAGCCCCGGCCACCCCTACGGGATCCTCGGCCCGGTGCTCGCGGAGGCGCTCGGGTGGTTCTCGGCCGAGACGCCGGGCATGGGCTGGGCCGGCGGCCTGGAGCGCAACGTGCTCCTTCCCACCGCGCTCGGGGTGCCGCGGCCGCGGGCGCTGGTGCCCGCCACGATGGCCGCGGGCGACGTGGCCGGCGGCGGGTCGCTCCTCATCGCCGGCTTCCGCGCGATGCGCGACTTCCACCCGGCGCTGGTGGCGGCCAACCTGGAGCGGGCGGGCATCGACGGGCTCTCGGCCCGGCCGGCCTGGGTGGTGCAGACCCCGCGCCCCGACGCCGCCGACGCCGGGGCCACCAATCTGGCCCGGGCGATGGACGACCCGGCCTTCCGCCGCGCGGTGGCCGGCGATCTGGCGCCCCACCTTCGCCCCGGAGACCGGGTCGGGATGCCCGCGATCATCGGGATGGAGCGCGCGGGCGAGGCCCATGCCGACCTGGAAGCGCTGCTCGGCGCGCCGGTCTTCGAGATCCCCACGGTGCCACCGTCGGTGCCGGGCCTGCGGCTCCATGCCGCGCTCACCGCGGCGATCCGGGGGGCCGGGGGGCGGCTGGTGACCGGCCCGGAGGCGGTCGGGGCCGAGTGGGCGGACGGGCGGATCACCGGGGTGGTGGTGCGCGAGCCCGGCCGTGACCGGGTCCACCCGGTCGACGCCTGCGTGCTCGCGACCGGCGGCTTCGCCGCGGGCGGGCTCGAGCTCGACTCCCACGGGGTGGTGAGCGAGACGGTGCTGGGCCTCCCGGTGCACGCCCCGCCGCCGGGCGAGGGGCTCTCGCCGGGCTATCTCGACCCCCAGCCGCTCCTTGCGGCGGGACTGCGGGTCGATGCGCGGATGCGGCCGCTCGGCGCCGACGGGGCGCCGGTGCATGTCAACCTGCACGCGGCCGGCGACCTGGTGGCCGGGGCGCTCCCCTGGCGGGAGGCGTCGGGGGAGGGCCTGTCCATCGCCGGGGGCTACGCCGCGGCCGGCGCGATCCTGGAGGCGACGCGATGAGCGGGTTCGACGAGTCCATGCGGGCGTCGCTCGACCACTGCGTCAAGTGCACGATCTGCGAGAGCTTCTGCCCGTTCTCGGCCGCGACCCCGCTCTTTCCGGGGCCGAAGTACGTGGGGCCGCAGGCGGAGCGCTACCGCGGCGGCGGCCCATCGCCCGACCACTCCCTCGACTACTGCTCCGGCTGCGGCATCTGCACCCAGGTCTGCCCGCAGGGGGTGAAGATCGCCGAGATCAACTCCCAGGCGCGGGCCGCGCTCAAGGAGGAGCACGGGGCGCCCCTGCGCGACCGGCTCATCGCCCGGCCGGTGCTCTCCGGGCGCATGGGCACCCCGGTCGCCCCGATCGCCAACGCGGTGATGGGGACCAGGGCGGCCCGGTGGGCGCTCGAGCGCACGCTCGGCATCCACCACCGGGCGGCCATGCCCCGCTGGAGCGGGCGGACCCTCCGGGGCTGGGCCCGGCGGCGGCGCGGGCCGGGGGGGCCGCGGAGCGTCGTGTACTTCCACGGCTGCGCGGCCAACTACTACGAGCCCCACGTCGGGCGCATGGCGGTCGAGGTGCTCGAGCACAACGGCCTGCACGTGGTCATCCCCAAGCAGGGCTGCTGCGGGCTGCCGCTGCAGTCCAACGGCCTGTTCCCGGCCGCCCGGCGCACCGTGCGCGCGCTGGGCCGGCGCCTGTGGCCCTACGCCCGCGCGGGCTACGACATCGTCGGCACCTCGACCTCCTGCACGCTCATGCTCAAGCGCGAGGCCCGGGAGATCCTCGGGGTGGAGGACCGTGAGCTCCGCGTGGTGGGCGCCCAGACCTTCGACATCTGCGAGTACCTGCTCGCCATGCACGAGCGCGGCGAGCTCCGCACCGACTTCCGCCCGGTGGACCTCCGCGTGCCCTACCACGCCCCGTGCCAGCAGCGGGGCCACGGCATCGGCAAGCCGGCGCTGGACCTGTTCGACCTGGTGCCGGGCCTCGAGGTGATCGAGCTCGACCGGGCCTGCTGCGGCGTCGCCGGCACCTACGGGCTCAAGCGGGAGAAGTACGACATCGCCATGAGTGTGGGGGCGGGCCTGTTCGACGACATCCGCGCGAGCGGGGCGGACACCGCGGTCTGCGACTCCGAGACCTGCCGCTGGCACATCGGGGCGGCGACCGGGGCGACGATGGTCCACCCGGTCGAGGTGCTCCACCGGGCGTACGGGCTCTCCGGGTAGCGCCTCCTACCCGGGCACCGCGCCCACGAGGTCCCGGGCGGCGGCGACGACCTCAAGGCCGGCGCGGTCGGCGTCGGCGCGGCGGGCCGGGTCGGCCTCGGGCTCGCGCTCCTCGCGCAGCCGCCGGGCCGGCTCGACGCCGAGCGCGGCGCGGGCGACCGCGCGCCACCCGCCGGGCAGGGCGTGGGGGGCCGGCGCCCCGGTGAGCGCGGCCACCTGCAGCGCCCAGATGCGCCCGAGGGTCTGGGGGTTGTAGCCGCCGCCGGCGAGCACCAGCAGGCGGCCGCCGGCCGCCTCCGCGGCGAGCCCGACCAGGGTCGCGTAGGTGCGCTCGAGCGCCGGGATCGTCACCTGCAGGTGGGTGAGGGGGTCGGCGTGGTGGACGTCGGCGCCCAGATGCACCACCAGCACGTCGGGGCCGAAGCGCGCCACCGCCGGGGCCACGACCTCGTCCAGCGCGGCCAGGAACGGGGCGTCGCCGGCGTAGGGCGGCAGGG
>JALOLS010000044.1 GCA_025455865.1 Thermoleophilia bacterium | reverse complement strand
GGACCTCGCCCGGGCCCTCGCCCGGCGGCTCGGCCTGGGGCTCGCCCTGGTGCAGGAGCCCGACTTCCGGGCGCTGATCACCGCCGGGCCGAAGTCCTGGGACGTCGCGCTCGGGCAGGTGTCGATCACGGCCGGACGTCGGCGCTCGGTGGACTTCTCGCCCCCCTACCTGCAGGCCGACCAGGGGGTACTGGTGCGCCGGGGCCTCGCCCCGCCGCGCTCGATCGCCGCGCTCCGGGGCCTCGGCCTGTGCGTACAGCGGGCGACCACCGGAGCGGCGGTGGTGGGCGCCCGGGTGCGCCCGGCCACCCCGCCCCGGGTCTTCGGGGACGAGACCGGGCTCATGCAGGCGCTGGAGACCGGCCGCTGCGACGCCGTGGTCTACGACGCGCCCCTGCTCGCCGTACTGCGGGCCGAGGTGCCGCTGCGCGTTGGCTCCGTGGCCGGGGTCATCCCCACCGGCGAGCGCTACGGCGCGGTGCTCCCCGACGCGAGCCCGCTCACCCCGGAGGTGAGCCGGGCGATGCAGGGCCTGGTGCGCGACGGCACGGTCGAGCGGCTCTCGCGGCGCTGGCTCGGCTCCGACGTGAACGGCCTGCGGATCCTCCGGTGAGGTGGGCGGCGCTCGCGAGGCCGGCCCGGTGATCACCGTGACCCGAAGTGGCCGGCCCACCCAGCAGGCCCGGCTCGGCGCGGTACGTCCGTGACCGCCTCGCCCGCACGATCTTCGACGCCCGCGGCCGGATGGCAGGCGCCGGGCGCCGGCCCCGCGCTGCGCGTGGCCGGCCTGTCCGTCCAGATCAGGAGCATCACCGTTCGATGAGCATCCCCCGTCCCCGTCACCTGGCCGGCACCGCGCTCGTCCTCGTGCTCGCCCTGGGCGCCGGAGCCGCGATGGCCACGACCCCCGAGCGACGCGACTTCGGCATCGACCGCCTGCAGGCGAGCCTGACCGACGGACGGCAGCTCGGCGCAGGAGCGGGCACTGCGGCCATCCTCGACACCGGCTGCGACCCGGACCACCCGGAGCTCCGCGGCCGCGTGGCCGCGTTCGCCGACTTCGTCGATCCGGCCAACCGCCGGCCCCTCGACTCGCGCACCCACGGCACGAGCGTCGCCTCGGTCATCGCCGGGCGCACGCTCGGTGCGGCCCCGGGCGCCCGGGTCGTCTGCCTGCGCGTGGTCGGTGACCGTGAGCGGGTCGGCGACGCCACACTTCTGGCCCGCGACCGGGCGGCGCTTCGCTGGGTGCTGGCCAACCGTGAGCGCTACGACATCCGAGTCGTCAACCTCTCCCTCGGCGACCGGATCGGCGCCTGCACCCCGGCCCCATCGCCCCTCGCGCCCCAGCTCGAGGCGCTCTTCCGGGCCGGCGTCGTCCCGGTGATGAGCGGCGGGAACAACGGGGCCCGGGGCGGATGCGGGGTGAACTCCTACGCCAACAGCCCGAACACCCTGCGCGTTGGCGCCGTCTTCCGGCCGTCCGACCCGGCCCACGGCCTCGCGGTCACCCCCTTCTCGGGCCGGGGCCCGAGCCGGCCGGCCGGAGCCGTGTACACCCAGGCCGACTCACCCACCCTCACCGCCCCCGGGGACCGGATCCTCGTCGCGAACGCGCTCGACGGGGGGCGCTTCCGTGACTCAGGCACCTCGTTCGCCGCCCCCTTCGTGGCCGGGACAGCGCTCGCCCTGCGGACGCTCAGCCCCCAGGCCTCGGCCGCGCAGCTACGCGACGCGCTGCTTCGGAGCGCCGCCGACCGCGGCCGGCCGGGCCGTGATCGGGCCTTCGGGGTCGGGGTCGTGGATCCGCTCGCGGCAGCGGACGTGCTGGCCCCCGGCGTGCTGCCCGACGCCGAGCGTCGCCTGGACCTTCCGGCCACCGCCCCGCGGGCCGAGCTCCCCGTCACCACCGCCGGGCCCGCCTCGCGCAGCCTGGTGATCCGACTCGACCGGCCCTCCCGGGTGCGGATCGCCGCCGAGCCGGCGCTCCGGCGCCGGCCGCCCGGTGATCCCCAGGACCTGTTCTCGCCGACCCGCCTGAGCCTGACCCGGGCCGACGGCACGCCGGTCCCCGGCGTCGGCGGGGTGCCGGTCCGAGACCCCTACTTCTTCGGCATCACCCGGTACGGGACCGCGTACCTGACCAGCGGCACCCGGGTACTTCCGGCCGGGAGCTACCGGCTGACGGCCGAGGTCGCCAACCCGCGCGGACTGCGGCCGTACGACCTCGTCGTCGATGTGCAGGTGATCCCTGCGGGAGCATGACCCGGCCTGGAGCCGACGGCGTCCAGGCGTGCCGATCACACCCCTGCGTCGCTAGACCCAGCCCTCCTCGCGGGCGAGCAGCAGCGCCTGGGCCTGCCCGGCCTGGTTGTGCACGGTCGAGGGCGAGCAGCCGAGGGTCTGGGCCGCCTGCTTGGCCGCCTCGCCGGCGGCGAGCAGCCGCAGGACCTGTAGCTCGCGCTCGGTGAGGTCGTGCGGGCGGCTCTCGCGCCGCTCGGTCGGCATCCCGGCGACCACCGCCTCGAGCGCGTCGGGGGCGATGCCGCGCTCGCGGGCGCCGGCCAGCGCGCGCTCGGCGGCGCCGGCGTCCCCGGCCCGCGCGTGCACGACGGCGTCGGCCAGCCACACGCTGAGCGCGAGCGGCGCCTCGGGCGGGTGCTCGTGGTGGTGCAGCCCGATCGCCCGGACCACCCCCTCGGGGAGCGACCAGCGGTTGCACACCCACGCGCCCACGCGGGCGTGGTCGACCCCCATGACCTCCCGCTCCCAGGCCACCACGTCGGCCCCCGCGGGGATCGCGAGCCCCCGGGTCTCGGCCGCGATCGCGAGGATCGGCTTGCCCAGGTCGTGCAGCAGCGCGGCCAGGTACGCCTCCTGGGCCACCTGCCCGTCGACCTGGCGGGCCACCGACTGCGCGGCCTCGGCCGCCTCGGCCGAGTGGCGCACGAGCGCGAGGCGCGGCAGCCGGTAGGCCGCGAGCGAGGCCGACATGAGCGGATAGGTCTGGGCGGCCAGGAGCAGCGCCCGCAGGGACTGCACGCCCACCCGGACCACCGCCTGGTCGAGGGTCGAGCACGGCTGGCCGTAGAGGACCGAGTTGGCCAGGCGCAGCACCCGGGCGGCGATCTCCGGGCTCTGGCCCACGCGGGTCGCGACCATGCGCAGCGGCGCGGCCTGGTCGTCGAGCAGGGCCAGGATGCCGGCGACCATGCTCGACGGCGCGGTCAGCCGGTCGGCGAGCTCGGCGATCTCGCGGCCGCTGACCACCGGCGCCCCGGGGCCCGCGGGGTCCGCGGCGCGCGGCGCGCGCATGGTGGCCTCTTGGGCGGGCACTCCTCCTCCTCCCGACGGGAACGCCATTCCATCGGCGGCCTGCGCGCCGAGGTTGAGCGCGCCCCGGGGCGTCAGGTGGGGTGGCGGCGGAGCTCCTCCTCGAGGCGCAGGGCGTCCTCGGGGGCGATCTCGGCGGGGGCGGGGCCCGATCCCCGGCGCCGCGACCAGGCCCGGGCCACGAACGGCAGGGCCGCGAGGCCGGCGGCGACCGCGAGCGCGGGGACGATCCAGGCGACCAGGTCGAACCCGGACTTCGGCGGGGTGGTGAGCACCTCGCGGCCGAACTCCGCGACCAGGCCGTCGATGATCCGCTGCTTGGTCCAGCCCTGGTCGATGCGCTCGGCGATGTACTCCTTCATGTCCAGCGCGACCGGGGCGCTGGAGGTGTCGAGCGGTGTGTTGCAGGTGGGGCAGCGCACCTCGCGGGCGACCTCGTTGACCGTGAGCGCGAGGCCCGCGGCGGGCAGCGCCGTCAGCAGCCCGAGGACCGCGAGCAGGAGGCCGGCGGCCAGGCGCACCCGGTGGATCGTCACTGGGCGAGCACCTGGTCCAGCGGGCGGGTGATCTGCTCGGCCGAGGTCACCTGGCCGATGATGTGCATCGCGATGTTGCCGTCGGCGTCGATGATCCAGGTCTCGGGGACCCCGGTCGCGCCCAGCTTGCGCTTGGAGTCGTCCCCGGGGTCGCGCAGCGACGGGTAGGTGAGGCCGTACTCCTTCGCGAAGGCCAGGGCCTTCTCGGTGAGGTCCTCGGTGTCCAGGCCGAGCACGACGACGCCGCGCTCGCGGTAGCGGGCCCAGACCTCCTCGAGGATCGGCGCCTCGTCCCGGCACGGGTCGCACCACGACGCCCACAGGTTCAGGACGACGGGCTTGCCGCGAAGCTGCTCCAGCGACACCGTGGCCCCCACCGGGCCGACGCCGGGCCCGGCGATCAGCACCGGCAGGGCGATGTCCGGCGCCGGCGGGCGCTCCCCGCGCTGCAGCGCGTCGTCGATGTCGCTCGACACCCCGCGGTTGGCCAGGCCCACGATCAGCAGCACGACGACCAGCAGGGCGGCCACGCCACCGGCGACGAGGCCCCAGAGGCGGCGGCGGTCGTGGCGGCGAGCCTCGTCCGGGACGGGCGGCGGGGTGCTCTCCTCCACGGGGCGGACGGTAGCAGCGCCACCCCGCCCGGCCGCATCAGCGCGGGCGCGCCACCACGCTCCAGGTACGGCCGGCCCGCGCGCCGGAGCGGTCGGTCACCAGGACCTGCAGGCGGTGCCGCCCCGGGGCCAGGGTCACCCGGGCGACCACCCGCCCCCGCACGATGCGCGCCCCGACCCGCCGGCCGTCCACCCGCACGGCGGCGCGCAGGCTCGCGGTGCCGCGGTCGTCGCGGACCGGCACCAGCAGGGTCACCCGGCCGGCGGCGACCCGCGCCCCGCCCCTCGGGCGCACCCCGCGGGCCAGGATGCGCGGGCGGGCGTTGGCCACCCGGAAGCTCCACTCGCGCTCCGAGCGCAGCCCCTGCGCGTCGACCACGAGCAGCCGCGCGGTGCGCCGGCCCGGCGCCGGTGCCGGGATCCGGAACCGCACCACGCCGTCGCGGTAGGACACCCCGCCGCGGCGGGTGCCGTCCAGGGTGAGCGCGAACGACCCGGTGGACAGGCCGGCGTCGTCGCGCACCCGGGCGGCCAGGAGCACCGTGCGCCCGCGGGCCACCCCGCCGGGGGCGGGGAAGACATCGAGGATCTCGGGCGCCCCGTTGGGCGGGCCGAACAGCCCGTAGACCGCCGTGCGCGTGTCGCTCCCCGACGCGATGTCGCGATCCCCGAGGGCCACCCGGGCGTTGCCGGCCGCGTCGACGACCGTCGCGGCCATGCGCTGCCAGGCGCCGGAGTTGGCCGGCGGATCGTCCTCGAAGATGCCGAGGCCCGAGACCCGCACCACCTGCCGCTCGGCGTCCGAGACGCCGAAGCGCAGGGTGACCGAGGAGGTCCCCGCCCCGGTGTCCTTCACGGCGGCCAGGCGGTCGATGCCGACCAGCCCGGCCGGGGGCCCGGGCAGGCGCGCGCGCCGGGCCGGGCCGACCGCGCTCACGATCACCCCGCGGGGCTCACCGGGCAGGTCGAGCGCCGAGCCCGCGAGGTCCAGGCGCTCGTACACCCCGCCGGCCCGGGTCTCGGTGGTGAAGCGCAGGTCCCCGCGCGCGTTCGTGCCGTCCAGGCGCAGGCCGCGCAGCACGATGCCGCTCCCGCGCCCCAGATGCACCCCGTAGTCCCCGCTCTCGGTCACCTGGCTGTCCTGCACCGTGAGCCGCAGGCCGCCGCCGCCGAGGAGGACCCCCATGTCGGCCGAGCGGGCGATCTGCACGCCGCTCACCAGGACGTCGCTCGAGCCCGCGTCGTCGCTCTCGACGCCGTTGTCGCGGCTGCCGTCGATGGTGACGCCGCCCACCTCCAGGCGCTGCACGTCGTCGACCAGGTCGATGCCGTCGTCGCCGGCCAGGCGCACCGCCCCCCCGCTCACGCGGTAGGGGCCCGCGCCGGTCAGGGTCTGCAGGCGGATGCCGTCCAGGCGCGGCGAGGTCACCTGCACGCCCTCGATGAGCACCCCGGCCCCCCCGAGCACGGCGACCCCGTCCTGCCCCGGCCGGTCCACCGTGACGGCGCGCACCACCACCCCGCCCTCGGCGGCCGGCGGGTTGACCTCGACCCCGCGGCCGGACGGCGCGCGGCAGATGAGGCCCTCGACCACGACGCCGCCCCGGCGCACGTCGACGCAGCCGCCGCCCGTGCCGTTCGCCCCGCCGGTGCCCGAGATGGTGACCACCGCGCCGGGCAGCGCGCGCACGGTCATGTTCGGGAGGTCGACGTTCACATCGCCGTAGGTCCCCGCGCCGGCCACCACCTCGTAGCGGCGGATGTCGCCGGCGCGGGTGGTGCGCACGCGGGTGACGCCCGCCTGGAGCGCGTCGGCCCCGGTGATCGGCGCCCCGACCACGGCGCCGGCGTCGTCGCGGACCTCCACCTGCCCCGGCCCCGGGTCGGCGGCGGCCGCGGCCGGCAGCGCGAGCACGGCGAGCAGGGCGGGGCCGATGAGGGCGCGGCGGGGGGCGGGCACGACGGGCATCCTGCCCGGCCCGCCCGGGGCGGTGGTGGCGCGCGGTCGCCCCCTTACACACATCTCACATGGGCCCCCGCCCCCTGTGGCAGGCTGTCGGCCACTTCGCAGGTTCGCCCATGTTCCGGTCCGGGAAGCCCATGCCCCCACGATCCCTGCTCGCCGTCGCCCTGCTCCTGCTCGCGCTGCCCGGAGCCGTCGCCGTCGCCGCGCCACCGCCCCAGGCCGGGGCGGTCGTGCAGGCGACCCGGCAGGAGATGCGCCGGTCGGACCTCTCGGCGGCGATCGTGCGCGTGCTCGCGGACGGCCGGCCGGTGGTCACCCGCGCGTTCGGCACCTCGATGACCGGCGTCCCGGCGACCACCGCGATGCGCTTCCGCATCGGCGCGGTGTCCATCCCCTACATCACCACCGTGCTCCTCCAGCTCCAGGACGAGGGGCGGCTGTCGCTCGACGACCCGGTGTCCCGGTGGCTGCCCGGCCTTCCGAACGCCGATCGCGTGACCCTCCGGATGCTGGCCGACTTCACCTCCGGCTACCCCGACTACGCGGTCTCGCCGCGCTTCCAGCGGGACATCCTGGCCCAGCCGTTCCGCCGCTTCAGCCAGGACGAGCTCCTGCGCTACGCGTTCGCCACCCCGCCCCGGTTCGCGCCCGGGACCGGCTGGACGTACGCCCACACGAACTACGTGGTCCTCGGCCGGGTGCTCCGGCGGGTGACCGGCCGCCCGCTCGACCGCCTCATCCGCGAGCGCGTGCTCCGGCCCCTCGGCCTGCGGGCCACCACGAGCCAGGACGGCCCGGTCATCCCCGGCCAGGTCCTGCACGCCTACACGACCGAGCGGGGCCGCCTGGAGGACAGCACCTACTGGAACCCGTCCTGGACGCTGGCCAGCGGGGCCATCATGACCTCCGACATCCGTGACATGGCGCGCACCGCGACGGCGGTGGGCACCGGCGAGCTCCTCTCGCCCGAGGCGTTCCGCCAGATGACCGCCCCGACCACCGTGGGGCTCGGCCCGCTCACCGAACGGATCTACTACGGGGTGGGCGTCACCGTGCGGGGCGGCTGGATCCTGCAGAACCCGCGCTTCGCCGGCTACTCGGGCGTCGCCGCCTACCTCCCCTCACGCCGCATCACGATCGCGGTGGCCACCACCGACGGCCGCCGGACCCCCGCCGCCGGCAACCCGGCGTATTCGCTCTTCCAGCGGATCGCGGCGCGGGTCGCGCCCGAGGCGCCGGTGCCGACCCGCCCGTAGCCCTCAGCCGGGATCCACCGCTCCCTCAGCGCTCGGCGGCGGCCCCCAGCAGGGCGCGCGCGGCCTCGGCCGGGTCGCCGGAGCGCATGAGGGCCTCGCCGACCAGGATCGCGTCCACCCCGGCCGACTCGAGCTCCAGCACGTCCCCGCGCGTGGCGATGCCCGACTCGGCCACCACCACCGTCCCGGCCGGGACGTCGGGCAGCAGCCGGAAGACCGTGCGGGTGTCGACCTCGAAGGAGTGGAGGTTGCGGTTGTTGATCCCGATGACCTCGGACCCCGCCTCCACCGCGACCTCGACCTCGTCCTCGTCGTGCACCTCGACCAGGCAGTCCATGTCGAGCTCGGACGCGGCGGCCATGAGCTCGGACATGCGCTCGCCCCCGAGGGCGGCGACGATGAGCAGCACGGCGTCGGCGCCGGCCACCCGGGCCTCCAGGAGCTGGTAGGGGTCGACGATGAAGTCCTTGCGCAGGAGCGGCAGCGAGCAGGCCGCGCGGGCCTCGGCGAGGTCGTCGATCGACCCCCCGAAGTGCGGCCCCTCGGTCAGCACCGAGCAGGCCGACGCGCCGGCCGCCTCATACGCCCGCACGACGTCGGCCACGCTCGCCCCGGGGCGGATGGGCCCCTTGGACGGGCTCGCCCGCTTCATCTCGGCGATCAGCGAGATGCCCTCGCCGACCAGCGCCTCGCTGAACGGTCGCCCGCGGCGGGCGGGCCCGAGCCGCGCCTCCAGGTCCGCCGCGGGCACCGCACGCCGGCGGCGCTCCAGGTCGGCGACCGTCCGCTCGACGATGTCCTCCAGGAACCCCACCACGCCCCTTTCAGGCCGCCGGGGCCGGCGCCAGGCGCCGGGTGGCGGCGATGAACGACTCCAGCCGGGCGGCGGCCGCGCCGCCCGCCACGCTCTCCTCGGCCCGCGCCAGGCCGTCCTCCAGCGACGCCGCGACGCCGGCGACCCAGAGCGCCGCCCCGGCGTTCAGCACCAGCACGTCGCGCACCGCCCCGGCCTGCCCGCCGATCGCCGCGCGCAGGCGGGCGGCGTTGCCGGCCGGCTCGGATCCCTCCAGCGCCCCGTCGGCCGGGGCGGCGAAGCCGAGCGCCCGGGCGTCGATCTCGAACGCGCGGACCGCCCCGTCCTCCAGCAGGACCGCGTCGGTGACCGCGCCGGTCGAGATCTCATCCAGCCCGTCGCGACCGGCCACGACCAGGGCGCGCTCGCACCCGAGCTCGCCCAGCGCACCGGCCACCCGCTCCAGGTAGCGGCGGTCGAACACCCCGATGAGCTGCCGGCCGGCCCCCGCGGGGTTCGCGAGCGGCCCGAGGACGTTGAACGCCGTCCGCACCCCGAGCGCCCGGCGCACCGGGCCCACGTGCCGGAACGCCGGGTGGTGCCCCGGGGCGAACATGAACCCCACCCCGGCGTCCGCGATGCACCGGGCGACCGCCTCGGGCTCCAGGTCCACCCGGGCCCCGAGCGCCTCCAGCACGTCCGCGCTGCCGCAGGTGGAGGTGACCGCCCGGTTGCCGTGCTTGGCCACCGACGCCCCGGCCCCGGCGGCCACGAACGCGGCCCCGGTGGAGATGTTGATCGTCGGCGGCCCGCCGCCGGTGCCGCAGGTGTCGACCAGGTTGGGCACGTCCACGTGGACCGCCCGGGCGTGGCGGCGCACGACCTCGGCGAGGCCCGCGAGCTCCTCGGCGGTCTCGCCCTTGCCCCGCAGGCAGCACAGGATGCCGGCGATCTGGGCATCGCCGGCCCGGCCGGCCATGACCTCCTCGAGCGCCGCCACGGCGCCGGACCGGCCGATGTCCCGGCCCTCGACCAGGAGCTCGAGCTGCGCGGTCAGGACGGGGTTGCTCATGCGGCGCGGGCCAGGAAGTTCGCGAGCAGCCGCCGCCCGGCGTCGGTGAGGATGGACTCGGGGTGGAACTGCACCCCCTCCACCGGGAGCTCGCGGTGGCGCAACCCCATGATCACGTCCCCGTCGCACCAGGCCGAGACCTCGAGCACCCCGGGGAGCGTCTCGGGGTCGACCACCAGCGAGTGGTAGCGGGTCGCGGTCATCGGGCTCGGGATGCCCGAGAACAGGGTGCGCCCGTCGTGCTCGATCGCGCTGGTCTTGCCGTGGACCGGCTCGCGCCCGCGCACCACCCGGCCGCCGAACGCCTGGCCGATGGCCTGGTGGCCCAGGCACACGCCGAGGATGGGCACCCGGCCGGCCAGGCGGGTGATGGCCTCCAGCGAGATGCCGGCGTCGTCGGGGGTCTTCGGGCCGGGCGAGACGACCAGGTGGGTGGGATCGAGCGCGATGACCCCCTCCACGTCGATCTGGTCGTGGCGGTGCACCAGCACCTCGGCCCCGAGCTCGGAGAGATACTGGAAGAGGTTATAGGTGAACGAGTCATAGTTGTCGATGAGCACGACGCGCCCGGCCACCCTCACCAGTCCTCCTGCTCGGCGGCCACCTCGATGGCCCGGAACATGGCCTGGGCCTTGCGCTGGGTCTCGGCGAACTCGCTCTCGGGGACCGAGTCGGCCACGATGCCGGCGCCGGCCTGCACGTGGACCGCGCCGTCGCGGCAGACCAGGGTGCGGATGGTGATGCAGGTGTCGAGGTCGCCCCCGAAGCCGAGATAGCCGACCGCCCCGCCGTAGGGGCCGCGCTTGGTGGTCTCGAGCTCGTCGATGATCTCCATGGCGCGCACCTTGGGGGCGCCGGAGAGGGTGCCGGCGGGGAAGGCGGCCCGCAGCGCGTCCACCGCGTGGCGGCCGGCCGCCAGCTCGCCGGTGACCGTGCTCTCGATGTGCATCACGTGGCTGTAGAGCTCGACCGCCATGAGCTCCTTGACCCGGACGGTCCCCGGCGCGCACACCCGGCCGAGGTCGTTGCGGCCGAGGTCCACCAGCATCACGTGCTCGGCGCGCTCCTTGGGGTCCTCGAGCAGCTCGGCGGCCAGGGCCTGGTCCTCGGCCACGCTCATCCCCCGGGGGCGGGTGCCGGCGATCGGCCGGGTCTCCACCACCCCGCCCTCCACCTTCACCAGCATCTCCGGCGAGGAGCCGACCAGCTGCACGTCGCCCAGGTCCAGGTAGAACATGTAGGGCGATGGGTTCACCGTGCGCAGCCCGCGGTAGATGCTCAAGGGGTCGAGCCCGACCCGCGCGGAGAAGCGCTGGGAGGGGACCACCTGGAAGCAGTCGCCGGCGAAGACGTACTCGCGCACCCGCTCGACCCCGGCCTCGAAGCGCTCGCGGGTCACGTTGGAGGTGACCGGGCCGATCTCCACCGCCTGCCGCGCGCCCTCCGGGCGGGGCACCGGGCCGGCCAGCCGGGCCTTGATCTCCGCAAGCTGGGCCACGGTGCGCCAGTAGGCGGGCTCGGGGTCGGCGTCGGGATCCAGCGGGCAGGGCACGATGATCGTGAGCGAGCGGCGCAGGTGGTCGAAGAGCACCACCGGCCCGGTGATCATCACCGCCATGTCCGGCACGCCGAGGTCGTCCTCGGGCACGTCGGGCAGGCGCTCGACCCGGCGGACCAGGTCGTAGGCGAAGTAGCCGACCGCCCCGCCCCAGAAGGCGAGCTCCTCGGGCGGCGGTGCGGTGCCCACCGCCGCGACGGCCCGCTGGACCGCCCCGAACGGGTCGCCGGCGTCCAGGTCCTCCTCGCCCCCGTCGGCGCGGCGGAGCACCAGGCGATCGCCCTCGGCGCGGATGACCCCCTGGGGCCGCACGCCGATCATCGAGTAGCGGCCCAGGCGCTGGCCCTCCTCGGCCGACTCCAGGAGGAAGCACGGGCCGCCGTCGCGGAGCTTCAGCATCGCGCTGACCGGCGTCTCGCAGTCGGCGATGTAGGTGTGCACGAGCGGGACCTGGCGGTGCTCGCGCGCGAGCGCCCGCACCTCCTCCACGCTCGGGCGCACGCGCAGGGAGGATCCCGCCGCGCGCGGCGCGACATCCAGCCGCAGCGTCACCCGGCTCCCCGGCGCCGGGCGGCCAGCTCGGCGGCGACGTCGGCCAGGGTCACGCCGGCCACGTTCCAGAGCACGGCCAGGTGGTAGAGCAGGTCGGCGCTCTCGCGCACCACCTGCTCGCGCTCGCGGCCCTTGGCGGCGATCACCACCTCGGTGGCCTCCTCGCCGACCTTCTTGCAGACGGTGTCGATGCCCTTGGCGAGCAGGCGGGCGGTGTAGGAGGACTCAGGATCGCCGGCCGCCACGCGCGCGGCGATGACCCGCTCCAGGTCGGCCACCGCCGCGTAGGGGGCGGACTCGTCGGGCTGGCGGCCGTCCAGCGGCACGTGGAAGCAGTGCGGCTCGCCGGTGTGGCAGGCGGGGCCGGCCGGGTCGACCAGCACCAGCACCGCGTCGGCGTCGCAGTCGGTCGCGACCCCGCGCACCGCCTGGGTGTTGCCGCTGGTCTCCCCCTTGCGCCAGAGCTCGCCGCGCGAGCGGCTCCAGAGCCAGGTCTCGCCGCGCTCCAGGGTGCGGCGCAGCGCCTCCGGCGTGGCCCAGGCGAGGGTCAGCACCCGGCCGCTGGACGCGTCCTGCAGGATCACCGGGGCCAGGCCGTCGGCGCCGAAGCGCACGCGCGCGACCATCTCGTCCACGTCCGCCCGGGCCACCGCCCCCGTGCCACCCTCGCTCACGCCGCCCTCCCCGAGGCCAGCTCCTCGATGATCGCCGGGGCCGCCGAGGTCCCGATCCTGGTCGCGCCCGCGTCGATCATCGCGAGCGTGTCGTGCAGCGTCCGGATGCCCCCGGCCGCCTTGATCCCCACCCGCGCCGGGAGGGCGTCGCGCATGACCTCCACGTCGTGCACCGTGGCCGTGGTGCCGATGCCGGTGCAGGTCTTGGCGAAGTCGCAGCCGGTGTCGGCGACGATCTTGCAGGCCAGGCGCGTGAGCTGCTCGCCGAGCAGCGGGGCCTCCACGATGGCCTTGACCAGCACGCCGCCGCGGCCGGCCATGCCGGTGCGCAGACGCACCGCGCGCACGATGCGGGCGAGGTCGTCCCGGGCCTGCGTGGGGTGGCCGGAGAGCATCGCGCTCACGTTGATGACCACGTCGATCTCCTCCGCCCCCGCCTCGACCGCGTCGGTGGCCGCGGAGAGCTTGCTCTCGGTGAGGTCGAGCCCGTGCGGGAAGCTCACCACCGCGCAGACCTTCACGTCGGTCCCGCGCAGCCGCTCGACCATGAGCGGCACGAAGGTGGGATACGAGCAGAGCGCCGCCACGTGCAGGTCGCGGGCCACCTCGCAGGCCGCCTCGACGTCGGCCGTGGTCAGCCCCGGCTGCAGTACGGTGTGGTCGAGGCTCTTCGCCAGCTCCTCGACGCGCATCAACGATGCCCGCGGAGGGGCCGGCCGGCGGAGGACATCGCGGGTGAGTATAGCCGGGGCCGGGGGACGCCCTCATGCCGGAACTCCCTGAGCTGCAGGCGCTTGTCGAGGGCCTGGACGCCGCGCTGGCGGGCCGGGTGGTCACCGGCGCCCGCCAGCTCCAGCCGGCCATGCTGCGCACCGCCGACCCGCCGCTGGCCGCGCTGGCCGGCCGGCCCGTCACCCGGGTGTGGCGGCGGGGGAAGCTGGTGCTCCTGGAGGCCGGCGGGGAGGACCCCGGGGAACGGGACACGCCCTCCCACCCGACTCGGGCGCAGCCTGATCAACGGGACACGCCCTCCCAGACGACTCGGGCGCAGCCTGATCAACGGGACACGCCCTCCCACCCGACTCGGGCGCAGCCTGATCAACGGGACACGCCCTCCCAGACGACTCGGGCGCGCCCTGCCCTCACCCTGGTCGTCCACCTCATGCAGTCGGGGCGCATCGCGCTGGCCGAGGCCTCCACCCGGCCGGGCCGGGCCGTCGCGCTCGGCATCGCCTTCGCGGGCGGCCAGGAGCTCCGCATCCGCGAGGCGGCGACCCACCACCGGGCGAGCGCCCACCTGCTCACCCCCGAGGGCCTGGCCGCCCACCGGCCGCTCCTCGCGCTGGGGCCGGAGCCCATCGGCCTCGCGCCGGAGGGCTGGCGGGCCGCCCTCGCCCTGCCGCCGGCCCAGCTCCAGACCGCGCTCCGCGACGGGCGGCGGGTGGCCGGGGTGGGCCGCTGCTACGCGACCGAGATCATGTGGGCCGCGCGCCTGGCGCCGCTCGGGCGCACCGACCGCCTGGACGACGATGCGTGGGCGCGCCTCGCCCGGTCCGCCGACGCGGTCCTCGGTCAGGCGCTCGAGCGCGCCCGCCGGGAGATCACCACCGCCCTGCCGAACGCCGAGCGCCGCATCACGATGGCCCACGGCCACGCCGGCGAGCCCTGCCCGCGCTGCGCAGGCCGGCTGGAGCGGGTCTCGTTCAGCGAGTACGAGCTGGTGTACTGCCCGGCCTGCCAGACCGGCGGGCGGCGCTACGCCGACCGGCGGATGAGCCGTCTGCTGCGCTGACCCGATTTCTTCTCATCTGGACTAGAACAATAGTCCCGGCTGTGCTGCACTTCGGGAGCGCCCCGGCGAGCGGCGCCCGGCGAGGCCATCACTGGGGGGCCGCGACGGCGCGGCCGCCGGGGCGCGACCACCACGACCCCAGGAGATCACGCGATGAGCGAGCCCTATGTCGTCGCCCACCCGGCCACCGCGGTCGAGCCGCCCGAGGCCGGGACGCTCTCGCGGACCCTGCACGCCGACGACCGGGTCAAGGTCGTGGCGTTCGGGTTCGCCCGGGGTGAGGAGCTCTCCGAGCACACGGCCTCCAAGCCGGCCATCCTGCACGTGCTCTCGGGCGAGATCGAGCTGGTGCTGGGCGGGGACCCGGTGCCCGCCCCGGCCGGGACGTGGGTGCACATGGCGGCCGGCCTCCCCCACGCCGTCCGCGCCGTCACCCCCGCCGTGATGCTGCTCACGCTCCTCAAGGGGTAGCGGGACCGGCCGAGCGCCTACAGCCCCAGCCGGTCCAGCATCGCGTCGTCGCGGCGCCAGCGCTTGCGGGTCTTCACGTGCAGGCTCACGTGGACCTCCTCGCCCCACAGGCGCGAGAGGGCCGCGCGGGCGGCGGTGCCGATGTCGCGGATCATCGCGCCGCCCCGGCCCACGACGATGCCCTTCTGGGAGTCGTGCTCCACCAGCACCGTCGCCTCGACGGTGCGCCCGCGCCGGCCCGGGGTGAGCGACTCGACCTGCACCGCGAGCGCGTGCGGCACCTCCTCCCGCAGCCGCTGGAGCGCCGCCTCGCGGATCAGCTCACCGGCGATCTCCTCGTCGGTCTGGTCGGTCGCGACCCCGGGCGGGAAGAAGGGAGGGCCCTCGGGCAGGAGCGCGGGGAGGTCCGCCCGCAGGGCGTCCAGCCCGTCGCCGCCCTTCGCGCTCACCGGGTGCAGGGCGTGGAAGCCCGGGAGCAGGGCGGCCGCGGCCGCGATGGCCCCGGCGATCCGGGCGGGGTCGAGGCGGTCGACCTGGTTCACCACCACGATCACCGGGAGCCCCACGGCCGTGAGGCGCTCGGCGATGAAGCGGTCCCCGCCCCCGACCGGCTCGGCCGCGTTCAGCACGAAGAGGGCCGCATCGCAGTCGGCCAGCGAGCGGTCGACGGTGGTCTGCATGCGCTCGGTCAGGCGGTCGGCCGGCCGCTGGAAGCCCGGCAGGTCCAGGAGCACGGCCTGCCAGCCCTCGCCGTGCACGACGGCCGACACCCGCCGCCGGGTGGTCTGGGGCCGCGGCGAGACGGCGGCCACGTGCCGGCCGGCCAGCGCGTTGGCCAGGGTGGACTTGCCGACGTTGGGGCGGCCGGCGAGCGCGATGAGCCCGGAACGGCTCACGGGAGGGTGAACACGTCGGGGATCAGCTCGGCGAGCGGGCGGGCCACCACGCCGCCCGGGCCCCGGTAGACCACCTCGAGCCCGGTCCCGAACTCCGCCAGCGACTGCCGGCAGGCCCCGCACGGGGTGATCGGCACGCCGTCGGCCCGGACCACCGCGATCGCCCGGAACGTCGTGGCCCCGTCGCCCACCGCACGGGCGAGGGCCGCCCGCTCGGCGCAGATCGAGAGCGCATGGCTCGCGCACTCCACGTTCGCCCCCAGGTGCAGCCCGCCGTGGACGTCCTCGATGGCCGCCCCCACCCGCACGCCCGAGTACGGGGCATGGGCGCGCTCGGCCGCGCCGGCGGCCGCCGCGAGCAGGGCGTCGCGGGTCATCCCCACAGCTGGAACAGCACCAGGGTGATCCCGGTGCCCAGGACGGCGCCGGCGACCACCTCGAGCCCCGAGTGGAAGCCGGCCTCCACCCGGGACTGGGCGACCAGCAGGGCCATCATGAAGGCCAGGGTCGAGATGAGCGCGGCGTGCTTGAGCGGCTCGCTCACGAACGTGATGGCCGTCCAGGCCGCGAACGCGGCGGCGGCGTGGCCGGAGGGGAACCCGCCCCGCAGCGGCGTGCCCCGGCCGACCGCCGCCTTGAGGGCGATCGCGGCGATGACCGTGATGACCAGGGCGACGACCACCAGGTGGGTCGGGGCCCGGCGCACGTCGACCAGCAGCGAGTGGGCCGGATCGGTGAGCCGGTTGTAGAAGACCAGGTAGGCGACCGCGACGGCGTTCACCGCCGAGACCAGCACCGCGCCGGCGGCGACGTCCTTGGCGATCTTGATGAGGGGGTGGTAGCCGGTCACCACCGCGTCGATGGCCGCCTCGAGCGCCGTGTTGAACATCTCGGCCACCAGCACCAGGCTGATGACCCCGACCAGGGCGATCAGCTCGAACCGCGAGACGTCCAGCAGCAGCGCCATGACCAGCACGGCCGCGCCGGTCGCCACGTGCAGCTGCATGTTGCGCTGGGTGCGCAGGACGAAGACCACGCCCTCGAAGGCCCAGGTGAACGACCAGCGCAACGACCCCTGCCGGGGGAGCGTGCCCTTCTCGGGCCGGCGCAGCAGCCGGGCCGCGCCCCGGCGCCCCTCCGGCGGCCGCTCGCCGGAGGACGGCTCGGGCGGGGCGGCCGGCGCCGGCGCGCTCACGACGCGGCCTCCGCGACCAGCCGGTCCTGCAGGGCGAGCATCTCGCCGTCGTCGGTCTCGTGGTCATAGCCGAGCAGGTGCAGCAGGCCGTGGACGGCCAGCGTGGTGAGCGGCTCCTCGGCCGCCTGCGGGCAGATGACCACGTCCCCGAGCTCGGGCGGCGGGCCGTCGGCGGGCCAGCCGGCCAGCACGTCGGGACCGTCCACCGGGAACGCGAGCACGTCCGTCGGCTCCGGCCGGCCCCGGTGCTCGCCGTTCACCCGGGCCATCTCATCGGGCCCGACCACCATGAGCCCCGCGCTCGCCCGCCCGACCCCGAGCCGGCCGCAGGCCCACACCACGCGGGCCACGACGGCGTCCAGGTCCACCTCCCCCGCCTCGGGGGCCACCGAGGCCTCGACCTCGATCACGCCCGCCCGCCCTTGGCGGGGCCGTCCGCGCCCTCCTCGGCCACGCGGTAGGCCTCCACGATCCACTGGACGAGCTTGTGCCGCACCACGTCCGACTGCCCGAAGCGCACCACCGCGATGTCGGGGATGCCGCCCAGGATGCGGGCGATGTCGACCAGCCCCGAGCGGCGCTCGCGCGGGAGGTCGATCTGGGTCACGTCGCCGGTGATCACCATCTTGGATCCGAAGCCCAGCCGGGTCAGGAACATCTTCATCTGCTCGCCGGTGGTGTTCTGGGCCTCGTCGAGGATGATGAACGAGTCGTTCAGCGTCCGGCCGCGCATGAACGCGAGCGGGGCCACCTCGATCTGGCCGCGCTCCAGGTGCTGCTGCACCCGGTCGGCGTCGATCATGTCGTAGAGCGCGTCGAAGAGCGGGCGCAGGTACGGGTCGACCTTGGCCGCGAGGTCCCCGGGCAGGAACCCGAGCCGCTCGCCGGCCTCCACCGCGGGGCGGGTGAGGATGATGCGGCCCACCTCGCGGCGCGCGAGCGCGGCGGCGGCCAGGGCCACGGCGAGGTAGGTCTTGCCGGTGCCCGCCGGCCCGATCCCGAAGCTGATGGTGTTCCCGCGGATGGCGTCCACGTACTCCTTCTGACCCCGCGTGGTCGGGGTGATGGCCCGCTGGCGGTGCCGCCAGACCACGTCGCCCAGCAGCGCATCGGGCCGGCCGGCCTGCTCGACCGCCGTGGCGACGGCCTCGATGGCCCCGGGGGCGAGCGGCCGCCCGGCGACCACGATGCGCGCGAGCTCGTCCACCACGCTCGCCCCGGCCTCCACCCGCCGGTCCTCCCCGGAGAGCACCAGCCGGTTGCCCCGCAGGTCGATGTCGAGCTCCAGGCGCTCCTCGAGCTGGCGCAGGACCTTGTCGTGCTCGCCGGCGAGCTCGACCGCCACGCGGTCGGCCACCTCGATGATGCGTTCCATCAGGCGTCCCCGGCCGGGGCTGGGTCACATGGAGTCAGAGAGCAGCCCCCCGCCCATGACGTGCCAGTGCAGGTGGAACACGCTCTGGCGCGCGTCGGGCCCGTGGTTGGTGGTGACCCGGTAGCCGGTCGGCTCCAGGCCCAGGCGCCGGGCGACCTCGGCGACGCCGTCCAGCATGGCAGCCCGCTCGCCCGCCGGCATGGCGGCGAGGTCCGCGAGCGAGCCCACGTGGCGGTCGGGCACGACCAGCGCGTGCACCGGCGCCTTGGGGGCGATGTCGTGGAAGGCGGTGACCCCGCCCTCCCGGAGGATCAGGTCCGCGGGGATCTCCCCCGCCACGATGCGGCAGAAGATGCAGTCTGCGCTCAGGCGGGCCTCCCCTCCAGGTGCCCGCCGGCCGAGGCGGCGGCCACCACGTCGACCATCCCCCCCGGGCCCTCGGGGCCCGGCGGGAGCAGGAACCGGCTGTAGTCGGCGCCGTACCCGGTGCGGGTGCCGTCGTCGAGCACCCGCTCCACCAGCACCCGGTCGCGCGAGCCCACCCGGGCGCGCCGGTGCCGGGCGCCCAGCCGGTCGGAGAGGTCGCGCAGGCGCCCGGCGCGCTCGCGGACCACCTCGGGGGCCACGCGGCCGGCCATCCCGGCGGCCGGGGTGCCGGGCCGCGCCGAGTAGGGGAACACGTGCACCTTGGTGACCCCCGCCCCCTCCACCAGGGCGCAGGTGCGCGCGAAGGCGTCCTCGTCCTCGCCGGGGAAGCCCACGATCACGTCGGTGGTGAGGTTGAGGCCGGGCACCCGGGCCCGGGCGCGCTCGACGCCGGCGAGCCACTCGGCGTCGGTGTGGTGACGGCGCATCGCACGGAGCACGCCGGGGTCGCCGGACTGGAGGGGCACGTGCAGGTGGGGCGCGACCACGCCGCCGCCGGCGAGCGTGGCGATGAGGCCGTCGGTCAGGTCGTCGGGCTCGATCGAGGAGATGCGCAGGCGCCGCAGGCCCGGCACCCCGGCCAGGCGCTCGACCAGCCCGCCCAGGCCGAGGCCGGCCTCGGGATCCCGGTACCCGCCCACGCTGATCCCGGTCACCGTGATCTCCGGCGTGCCCGCCGCGACCCGCCGCGCGGCATCGGCCACCAGGCGGGCGGCGGGCACGCTGCGGCCCGGGCCGCGCGCGACCCGGATGACGCAGAACGCGCACGCGTTGTCGCAGCCGTCCTGCACCTTCAGGAACGCCCGGGTGCGGTCGCCCAGCGCGGCCGGCACCCGGTCGCGGCCGCAGGCCGGGCCGGTGCCGAGCACCTCGAGGATCTCGGCCGCGGCGCGGTCGGGGTCGCGGGCCACGACCGCCACCCCGGGGGAGGCGAACTGCCCGCCGTTCAGCCCGGCCGCGCACCCGCTCACGAACGTCCGCGCCCCGGCGCGCGCCGAGCGGGACACGACCTTGCGGCTCTTCTTCTCGGCCTCGACGGTGACCGCGCAGGTGTTGACCACGTGCACCTCGGCCTCGGCCGCCGGCCGCTCGGCGTGACCGGCCGCGATGAGCGCGCCGCGGATGACCTCGGCGTCGGCCAGGCTGACCTTGCACCCGAGGAAGCTGACCGCGAACGTCGTCACGGGGCGCCGAGGTGCCCCGTCCGCCCCAGGGCGAGCACCGCCCCCGCGAGCGCCGCGGTCTCGGCCCGGAGCATCCCGGGCCCGAGGGCACCGGCCACCGCGCCGGCCTCGCACGCCGCGGCCACCTCGCCGTCGGCCAGGCCCGCGTCGGGGCCCACCACGATCTGCGGGGCGACCGACGGGGGCGCCGCCGCGAGCGCCGCGCCGAGCGGCGTGCCCGCGCGCGGGTCGAGCACGAAGGCCTCTCCGGGACGTAGCTCCCCCAGCACCGCGGCGAACCGTACCAGCATGCCGAGCCGCGGCAGCGCGCCGCGGCCGGACTGGCGCAGGGCCGCGGCGGCCACCCGCTCCAGGCGCTCGCGCCGGCGCGGCCACGCCTCGGCATCCGGGGGGCGCCGGGCCCGCTCGGAGGCGAACAGGGTCAGCGAGCGCACCCCGAGCTCGGTGAGCTTCTCGACCGCCCAGTCCACCCGGCCCCACTCGCACATGCCGAGGTACACGTCCACCGGGGCCACCGGCCACGCATCGCGGGCGGGTCCCGCGACCTCCACCTGGGCCTCGGGCCCGGTGCGCCGGACGACGGCGGGCCAGACCCGGCCGGCGGGGTCGACCACCTCGACCACCTCGCCGGCCCGCCGGCGGACCACCCGGGCGAGGTGGTGGGCGTCCTCGGGGGCCAGGGCGATGATCGCGCCCTCCCCGGGCACCTCCCCGACCCGGTAGCGGAACGTGTGGCGGGGGCCGGCGCTCACGCCGCGAAGCGGAGGGTCACCCAGCCGTCGCCCCCGCCCCGGGCGACCGGCCGCAGGCCGAGGGGCCTGAGCGCCTCCTCCACCCCGGGGGCCTCGTGCTCGCGCAGGCCGCTCGCGATCAGGTGCTCCGGCGGGCCGTCGCGCAGCGCCTCGGCGAGGATCAGCAGCACCTCGGCGGTCAGGTTGGCCACCACCAGCGGGGCGGCGGGCAGCCGGTCGCGGCCGATGATCCGCCGGCCGACCCGGAGGCCCACCCCGTTCACCCGGGCGTTGGTGATGGTCGCGTCGACCGCGAGGGGGTCGGAGTCGACCGCCCACACCGGGTCGTGGCCCAGGCGCCGGGCGGCGATCGCGATGACCCCGCTCCCGCAGCCGGCGTCCAGCAGCGGCCCGGCCGGCAGGTCGAGGAGCATCTCCAGGCAGGTGCGGGTGGTCGCGTGCTGGCCGGTGCCGAAGGCCATGCCGGGGTCGACCTCGACGTCCAGCAGGCCGGTCTCGGGCGCGCACCACGGCGGGCGGACGAGCAGGCGCCGGCCGATCCGCACCGGGCGGTGGAAGCGCCGGATGGCGTCGGTCCACTCGTCGTCCTCGGGCTCCGCCGCCACCGTGGCGGCGACCCCGCGCGCGGCGAGGCCGCCGCGCACCGTCTCGGGCCCCGGGCCGCTGGCCGGCACCCAGAAGTCCATCTCCACCGTCCCGTCACCGGCCGGCCGCTCGGCGCACCCGGTGCCGAGCACCTCGAAGGCGGCCACCAGGGCCCGCTCGGCGTCGGCCTCGGCCACCCGCACGGTCAGGCGGGTGATCGGCCCCAGGGGGCTACCGGAACGCGTGCTTGAGGCGCTCGAAGAAGCCCTCGTCCTCGCGATGGGTGCCGGAGTCCAGGTACTCGGCCAGCGGCTGCACGGCCTTCTTGCCGTCGTCGGAGGTGATCTTGGGCACCCTCACCTGCACGATCACCCGCTGGTCGCCGCGCCCGCGCCCCTGGAGGGCGGGGAAGCCCTTGCCGCGCAGGACGACCTCGTCACCGGGCTGCACCCCGGGCTTGAGATCGACGTGGGCCTCGCCGTCGACCGTGGGGACGGTGACCTGGGTGCCGAGCATCGCGTCGGTCACCGGGATCGCCACCTGGGTGACCACATCGAGGCCGTCCCGGGCGAAGCGCTCGTCGGGGGCCACCCGCACCTCGACGTAGAGGTCGCCGGGCGGGGCGCCGACATCGCCGGCGTGGCCCCGGCCGGTCATGCGGATGCGCTGGCCGCTCGCGATGCCCGCGGGCACGTTCACGGTGATCGGCCGCTTCGTTGCCACCCGCCCGCGGCCGGCGCAGTCGGCGCACTTGTCGAGCACCATCTGCCCCTCGCCCCGGCAGTCCGGGCAGATCTGGGTGCGCAGGAACTGCCCGAACGGGCCGCTCGCCACCTGGCGCACCTGGCCCTGGCCGCCGCAGCGCTCGCAGCGATGCACCCGCCCGCCCGGGGCGACGCCCGAGCCCTCGCAGGTGGCGCACGCCTCGACCAGCTCCACCTCGACATCGCGGCTCACGCCGGCCGCCGACTCCACGAACGAGATCGCGGTGGCGACCAGCACGTCGTCCCCCGGGGCCCGGCGGGGGCCGCGCCCGCCGAAGCCGCCCCCGCCGAAGAACGCGTCGAACAGGTCCTGGAAGGAGCCGAAGTCGGCGAAGTCCGGGCCGGGCCGGCCGCGCAGGCCCTCGTGCCCGAACCGGTCGTACAGATCGCGCGACTCGGCGGCCGAGAGCACCTCGTAGGCCTCGGCCACCTCCTTGAAGCGGGCCTCGGCCTGCGGGTCACCGGGGTTCACGTCGGGGTGCAGCTCGCGGGCGAGGCGCCGGAACGCCTTCTTGAGATCGGCCTCCGAGGCGTCGCGCGAGACCCCGAGCACCTCGTAGTAGTCCCGCTTCACCGCCATCGCGGCCTCGCAGGGTACCACCGGGCCCCCGACGCCCCGGTGTGCGGCGCCGAGGCCGGGGCGGCCTGTACGTTCGCGCCTGAGGCGACGCGCGATCCAAGGAGCGGGGAATGGGCTGGAGCAGGGATCAGGTGCATGCCTTCCTGGGCGAGCGGACCCGGATCGGACGCCTGGCGACGGCGGCGGCGGACGGCCAGCCGCATGTGGCGCCCATCTGGTTCGAGGTATCGGGCGAGGAGGTGCTCATCCACACCCTGGCGACGTCGGCCAAGGCGCGGAACATCGCGGAGAACCCCCGGTTCGCCCTGACCGTCGACAAGGATGACGCACCGTACAAGGGCGTGATCATCCAGGGCGGCGCGCGCATGGCCCGGGAGGACGAGATCGACTGGCGGCCGCTCATCCGGCGCCTGGCCGTGGCCTACATGGGCCCGGAGGCCGGCGCCGGGATGGGTGAGGGCATCATCGGGATGCCCGGCGAGCACGTCACCCTGGTCCTCTCGCTGGACGAGTGGGAGGCCTGGGACTACTCCCAGGCGGGCTGAGCCGGGGCCCGCAGCGCGGCCGCGGGATGCGGCAGGTGAATGCGACCTTGCGACCCCTGGCTAGTCGCGCCCCTCGTCCTCCTCATCATCCAGGTCGTCCTCGTCCTCGTCCCCGTCGGGGTGGGTGGCGAGGTTGGCCTGGGCCTGCTCGATCAGCGA
>JALOLS010000043.1 GCA_025455865.1 Thermoleophilia bacterium | reverse complement strand
CCGCCGTGCTGGGCTCGCCGGACCCCGGCCCGGCCTACGAGGGCGACGCGGAGATCCTGCGCCCCGACGGGACCCGCGTGCCGGTCATGGCGAGCGTCTCGGCGGTGCGCGACGCCGCCGGCCGGGTCATGGGCCGGGTGGCGACCCTCAAGGACATCACCGAGCGCAAGCGGGTGGAGCGCGAGCTCGCGGCGCTCGCGAGCACCGACCACCTGACCGGGCTCCCCAACCACCGCACCTTCCATGAGCGGCTGCGCGGCGAGGTGAGCCGGGCGTTCCGGTACGGGCGGCCGCTCGCGCTCGCCCTCATCGATCTGGACCACTTCAAGCGGGTGAACGACCAGCGCGGGCACCTGGCCGGGGACCGGGTGCTCACCGAGGTGGCCGCCCGGCTGGCCGGCCAGGCCCGGGCCGGGGAGGTGGTGGCGCGGGTGGGCGGCGAGGAGTTCGCCTGGATCCTCCCCGAGTGCGAGGGCATCGAGGCCTACGCGGCCGCCGAGAAGGTGCGCCGCGCGGTGGCCGCCGCGCCCTGCGGGGGCGAGTCGGTGACCCTCTCGATCGGGGTGTGCGACCTCGGGCAGTCCGGCCACGCCACCGAGCTGTTCCGGCTGGCCGACGCCGCCCTGTACTGGGCCAAGGCCCACGGGCGCAACCGCACGGTGCGCTACACGGCCGACGCCGCCGACGCGCTCGCGGCCGAGGCGGCCGGCCACAGCCTGGCCCGGGCCGAGGCCGCGAGCACCATCCGGGCGCTCGCCCGCGCGGTCGACGCCAAGGACCCGTCCACCCTCCGCCACTCCGAGCGGGTGGCCGAGCTGGCCGCCGCGCTCGCGACCGCGCTGGGATGGTCCACCGAGCGCACCGAGCTCCTGCGCGAGGCGGCCCTCGTCCACGACGTGGGCAAGATCGGGGTGCCCGACGCCGTGCTGCTCAAGCCCGGGCCGCTCGATGTAGGCGAGCGCCAGCTGCTCCAGACCCACGCCGCCCTCGGGGCGCAGATGGTCTCGGGCGCGCTCACCGACGAGCAGACCGGGTGGGTGCGCCACCACCACGAGCGCGAGGACGGGACCGGCTACCCCGACCACATGCCCGGAGGGGAGCTGCCGGAGGGGGCGCGGATCCTCGCCGTGGCCGACGCGGTCGACGCGATGACCGCCCACCGCTCCTACCGCGCCCCGGTGTCGATGGAGGAGGCGCTGGTCGAGGTCCGCCGGTGCGCGGGCACGCAGTTCTGGCCGCCCGCGGTGGACGCCATCGAGGCGCTGGCCGCGGCCGGGGCCCTTCCGCCGCCGCCGGCCGGCCCCCGTGCGGAGGTGGGCCGGTAGCATCGCGCCCCGTGCGGGCCGCGATCTACCACGGGCAGGGGCGGATCACGCTCGAGGAGCGGCCGGACCCGGTGGCGGGGCCGGGCGAGCTCGTCGTCGCCGTCGAGGCCTGCGGCATCTGCGGCAGCGACCTCATGACCTGGTACCAGGATCCCCGCGCCCCGGTGGTGCTCGGCCACGAGCCGGTCGGGACCGTGGTCGAGGCGGGGGAGGGGGCGCCGTTCGCCCCGGGCACGCGGGTGTTCGTGCACCACCACGTGCCCTGCTTCACCTGCCGGCGGTGCCGGGCCGGGCGGCACACCCTGTGCGACCGGTTCCGGGCGACGCGCATCGACCCGGGCGGCCTGGCCGAGCGGATCCGGGTGCCCGCCGAGAACGCGCGCATCGACGTGCTGGAGGTCCCGGACGCGCTCCCGGGCTGGGCGGCCACCCTGATCGAGCCCCTCGCCTGCGTGCTGCGCGGCCAGCGCATGGCCGGGGTGGGGCCGGGCTCGCGGGTGGCGGTGGTGGGCGCGGGCTCGATGGGGCTCCTGGAGGTCCAGTGCGCGCTCGCCCTCGGGGCCGCGGCCGTCGCGGTGGTCGAGCCGCGCGCCGACCGGCGCCCGGCCGCCGCGGCGATGGGGGCCGTCGTCTGCGCGGGGACCGACGCGGCGGAGGTGGTGCGGGCCCTCGGCGGCGAGGGCGCCGACCAGGTCTTCGTGTGCACCCACGACCACCGGGCCATCGCCGGGGCGCTCGCCATGGCCGGCCCGGGCGGCGTGGTCCAGCTCTTCGCCCCGACCACGCCGGGGGAGCCGGTGCCGCTGGACCTCGGGTCGGCCTTCTTCCGCGAGGTCCGGCTGGAGAGCACCTACTCGGCCGGCCCCTTCGACACCCGTGACGCCCTGTCCATGCTGCTCGGCGGCGCCGTCCGCGCCGAGGGCGTCGTGACCCACCGGCTGCCGCTCGCCGAGGTCGGCGAGGCCTTCCGGCTGGCCCGCAGCGGCGAGGCGACGAAGGTCGTCATCGAGCCGTAGGGCACCGGCCCGGTGTACCCTCCCCGGGTTGGCGCCGGGAACCAGAACGACGGAGGTCGGATGACGCACATCACCACGCCCGCGGGCGTCGAGATCCTGGAGGCGGTCGCCCCGGGCTCGGAGTTCGCCGAGATCCTCACGCCCGAGGCCCTCGAGTTCGTGGCCACGCTCCACCGGGCCTTCAACGGCCGCCGGGCGGAGCTCCTGGAGCGGCGCGTGGCGCGGCAGGCGGAGATCGACGCCGGCACGCGGCCGGGCTTCCTCCCCGAGACCCGCGAGGTGCGCGAGGACCCCTCGTGGCGCGTGGCGCCGGTGCCCGCCGACCTGCAGGACCGCCGCGTGGAGATCACCGGGCCGGTGGACCGCAAGATGGTCATCAACGCCCTGAACTCCGGCGCCAAGGTGTTCATGGCGGACTTCGAGGACTCCAACACGCCGACCTGGCACAACACGATCCAGGGCCAGATCAACCTGCGCGACGCCGTCCGCCGGACGATCTCCTACCACTCGCCCGAGGGCAAGGACTACCGGCTCAAGGAGACGATCGCGACGCTCCTGGTGCGCCCACGCGGGTGGCACCTGAACGAGAAGCACGTCGAGATCGACGGCGAGCAGGTCTCGGCCGGCGTCTTCGACTTCGGCCTGTTCTTCTTCCACAACGCCAAGGCCCAGATGGAGCGGGGGACCGGCCCCTACTTCTACCTGCCCAAGATGGAGAGCCACCTCGAGGCGCGGCTGTGGAACGACATCTTCGTCCTGGCCCAGGACCAGCTCGGCGTGCCCCAGGGGACGGTCAAGGGCTGCGTGCTCATCGAGACCATCCTCGCCGCGTTCGAGATGGAGGAGATCCTCTATGAGCTGCGCGAGCACTCGGCCGGCCTGAACTGCGGCCGCTGGGACTACATCTTCAGCTGCATCAAGAAGTTCAAGCGCGACCCGGAGTTCGTGCTGGCCGACCGGGTGCTGGTCACCATGACCACCCACTTCATGCGCTCCTACTCGCTGCTGGCGATCAAGACCTGCCACAAGCGCGGCGCGCACGCCATGGGCGGCATGGCGGCCCAGATCCCGATCAAGAACGACCCGGTCGCCAACCAGCAGGCGCTCGACAAGGTCCGGGCCGACAAGGAGCGCGAGGCCGGCGACGGCCACGACGGCACCTGGGTCGCCCACCCCGGCCTGGTCTCGATCGCGATGGACGCCTTCAACGCCGTCCTCGGCGACCGGCCCAACCAGGTCGACCGCATGCGCGAGGACGTCGACGTCAGCGCCGAGGACCTGCTCGCGTTCGGCCCGGAAGGCCCGATCACCGAGGCCGGGCTGCGGGCCAACATCAACATCGGCATCCAGTACCTGGGCTCGTGGCTGGCCGGCGTGGGCTGCGTGCCCATCTTCAACCTGATGGAGGACGCCGCCACCGCCGAGATCTCGCGCTCGCAGGTCTGGCAGTGGATCCGCAGCCCGCGCGGGGTGCTGGACGACGGCCGCAAGATCGACGTGGACCTGTTCCGGACGATCCTCGCCGAGGAGCTCCGGACGATCCAGGCCGCCTACGGCGACGCCGGCATCGGGGCCAAGTACGAGGAGGCCGCGTCCCTGTTCGACCAGATCACCACCGCCGAGGACTTCGTCGACTTCCTGACGCTGCCGGCGTACGACCACATCGACTGACGCTCATCGGCGCGGTGGGAGGAGGGGCGGGCGCCCCTCCTCCGACCGCGTCGGCGAGAGCCGCACGGCCGCGTGCACCAGGCACCTGAGCGAGCCGTCCTTGGCCGAGCCGACCACCGCCTCGGCGGTGCCCACCCCGGTGGATGAGGCGGGGATGGGGAGCGTGCCCTGCCACCGGCGGTCGCGGGCGGTGAGCGGGGTGCGCGCGAGCACCCTCCCGTCCGGGCCGCGCAGCACCAGCAGGATCGCGTGCTCGAACACCGGCACGAGCTCCAGGCCGCGCATCTGCACCACCCCGGGGGTGAGCCCGAGGGAGGTCAGCCGCAGGCAGCCGTCGTCCTTCAGGGGCCGGGAGGGGGGCGCGGCGGACCACAGCGTGACCTGCAGGCGCCCGGAGCGCCGGTCGCGGTCGTAGCCGAGGTACTTGTAGCGGCGCTTCGGGGCGGTGATGGGCATGGTCGCGTCGCGGCCGCGGGCGCCCAGGGTCACCTTGACCCCGTCCCGGGTGGCCAGGCCGGCGCGGGTGGTGACCCGCTCGATCGCGAGGACCGCCCGCCCGGTCCAGACGTCGCCGGAGACGAGGGCCACCTCGCGCAGGCTCTCGCTCAGGCTCCCGCCGGCCACCGGCACGTCGACCCGCAGGCCGGCGTCCACGCGCAGCACCTGAGGCGGGCCCACGCTCACCGCCGCCGCCACCGCCGCCCCCGCGGCCAGCAGTCCCGCCGCCCCCGCCATCACGATCCCGCGCATCGGCGCTCCCTCCCGGTGCCGCAGCCTCGCCCGGACGGCGCCACGGGTCAACCCCGCCGGGCGAGCGCGGTGCAGGCGAAGCCGAGGTCCTCGGGCCCGAGCGCGGTGAGCTGGTGGAGCTCGCCGGAGGCGACGAAGACCGCGTCGCCCGGCCCGGCCTCCTCCTCGCGGTCGCCCAGCCGCACCCGTGCGCGTCCGTGCAGGATCAGCACCGCGTGCTCGTGGGGGTGGCGCTCCAGCACCGACGCCCCGCCGGCCGGGATGCGGAAGTAGCGCAGCTCCACGTCGCCGGCGCCGTCGGACCGGCCGATCAGCACGTGCCTGGCGGCCCCGTCGGCGTACTCCCGCGGCGCGACGCCCTCCCAGCGCCACCCGGCGACCCTGCGGCGGACGAACCCCATGTGGCCAACATAACGGGATAGCCTCGGGGGTCGGCCATGACCCTGTCCCCGTTCCGCGCCGTGCTGAGCGCGCCGGGCGTCCGCTGGATGCTCGTCGCCTCCACCCTCGCCCGCATCCCCCAGGGGTTCGCGGCCCTCGCCGTCGTGCTCCTGGTGCGCGAGGAGTCCGGGTCGTTCTGGCTCGCCGGCGCCGCCGCGGGGGCGCTCGCCCTCTGCTCCGGTGCCACCGCCCCGCCGCTCGGCCGCCTCATGGACCGGGCCGGGCAGGCCCAGGTGCTGGTCCCCCTCGCGGTGGCGACGGCCCTCGCGCTGGCCGGGCTGGTCTGGGCGTCGACCAGCGGCGCCCCGGCCGCGGTGGTCGTGGGCGTCGCCGGCCTGGCGGGGGCGGTGACCCCGCCGGCCAGCTCGGCCGTGCGCGCGCTGTGGCCCGAGATGGCCGGCGGCGGGCGCCTCGGGGTCGCCTACTCGATCGAGTCGGTGGTGCAGGAGCTGGTGTGGATCGGGGGGCCGGTGCTGGCCGCCGCGGTGGCCGGCGCGGCCGGGCCCGCCACCGCCGTGCTGGTGAACGGCGCCATGTGGGTGGTCGGGGCCCTGGCCTACGCCACGGTGCCGCGCGCCCGCGTCCGGCGGCCGGTCGTGGCGGGCCGTGCCGGCGGGGCCATCCGCTCGGCCGGCCTGCGCACCCTCGTCGCCTGCGCGGCGGTCATCGCCGCCGTGTTCGGGGCGGTCGAGGTGGCGATGGCGGCCTTCGCCCGGGGCGAGGGGAGCCCGGCCGCGGCCGGGCTGCTCATCGCGCCGATGGCCGCGGCCAGCATGGTCGGCGGTGTCTGGCACGGCGCCCGGGCCTGGACCCGCGGGCCCGACGCGCGCCTGCGGATGTTCGGCGTCGCCTTCGCCGCGGGCCTGGTCCCGCTCGCCCTCGCCCCCTCGCTGCCGGTCATGGCCGCCCTGATGGCGGTGGCCGGCCTCGCGGTGGCGCCCCTGATGGCCAACCTGTTCACCCTGGCGGGCACGGTGACCACCGAGGGCGCGCGGGCCGAGGGCTTCGGGTGGGTCGCCACCGGCTTCGTGGTCGGCGGGGCGGCCGGCTCGGTGCTGGCCGGCGTGTCGGTCGACGCCGCCGGGATCCCGGCGACGCTGCTCGGGGTCGCCGCGCTCGCGGTGCTCGTGCCGGTGGTCGGGACGCTCGGGCGGCGGTCGCTCAGCGCGCCCGCGGCGCCGGGACCGTCACCGTCGCCGGCGGGGGCGCCGGCGGGGGCGACGGCGCGGGCCTCGTGACCGCGCTGAAGGCGAGCGCCTCGCGCCAGAGCCCGAGCACCTGCCGCCCGTAGCCCCGCGCGGTGGCCCAGTTGCCCCCGCCCATCATCTCCCAGTAGGGGGCCTTGCCGAGCGGCGAGACCTTGCTGAAGCGGCCGTCGGCGAGCGGGCGGGCGAGCCGGGTGTCCGCATAGGGGTCGGCGTAGGCGGCCAGGTGCTGGATCTGGGCGCGGACCCCGACCCGGGCGCTGGCGAAGCGGTTGCCCGCCCGGCAGCGGTCGCAGGCGCCGAGGCCGGAGAAGTTGTTGTCGCGGGCCGAGACCATCGAGCCCGCGTAGCCGAACCAGCCGGTCTCGACGATGGCCTGCGCGAAGGCGATGTCGCCGCGCACGCCCTGGGCGCGGCCCTCCTCGACGAACAGGCGCGCGATCTCGGTGACCGGCACCGAGGTCCGCTCCCGCTTGCCCTGGGCCCGGAACCAGGCCGCGAGCTCGAGGGGGGTGAGCGAGCTCTGCCCCATCACGCTGGTCCAGCCCGTGCGCGGGGCGACCGGCGCGGCGCGGCGCACGGTGGCCGGGTCGGGCAGCCCGGGCACCGGGGTGAGCCCGGGGGCGGTCACGGTCGCCGGCGCGGTCGTCCCGGCGCCGGGCGCGGGGGACGGCGGGGCCCCCGTCGGCAGGATCGGGGTGACGGTGGGGACGACGGCGACGGCCGTCGCGGCGGCCCCCGCCAGGGTGGCGGCGGCGATCGCGACGACCCGACGGGCTCGGGCGCTCGGCAGGACTCGGCCTCCGGGGGGGCGCGGACCCGGGCAGGGTAGAGGGCGCCGCCCGCCCGGGGCAAGCACGACCCGTTGCAGGACCGCTCCGAGCGGCCCGCGACCCCCTCGGCGCGGCCCGGCCGGAGGCCCGACGACCGCCGGGATCGCGAACGTCGTGCGCTATGCTGCCCGGCGTCGAGCCGCCCGGCTCGGCGCGCGGTGAACGTAGCTCAGTCGGTAGAGCTCCTGGTTGTGGTCCAGGCGGTCGTGGGTTCGAGTCCCATCGTTCACCCCTCCGGTCTCACGAGCGCCCGCGGGTGTGGCGGAACCGGTAGACGCGCTAGGTTTAGGTCCTAGTGGGGCAACCCATGGAGGTTCGAGTCCTCTCACCCGCATCGCCATGCCGGTAACCGCAGAGGTCACGCCGCTCGAGGAGAACCGCGTCCGCATCGACGTCGCGGTCTCCGACGATGAGGTCCGTCGCAAGATGGACCGCACGGTCCGGGACATGGCAAAGAACATGCGCATCCCCGGGTTCCGCCCCGGACGGGTGCCGGCCCAGGTCGTCCTCAAGCGGATCGGCGTCGAGGCGGTCATGCAGCAGGTGCTCGAGACGAACCTGGGCGAGTGGTACGCCAGCGCGGTCCAGACCGCCGGTGTGCGCCCCATCGACGACCCCGAGGTCGACCTGGGCGAGCTCGGCGAGGACGGCGTGTCGTTCAGCGCCACGGTCAAGCTTCCGCCCACCCCGGAGCTGGGTGAGTACCGCGGCCTCGAGGTCGTCCGGGACGAGCCCGAGATCCCCGAGGGGGCCCTGGACGCCGAGATCGACCGGCTGCGCGAGCAGGGTGCGCGCCTCGAGGTCGTCGACCGGCCCATCGCCGAGGGCGACTTCGCGGTCATCGACTACGACGGGACGGTCGACGGGAGGAAGCTCCCGGCGGCCAGCACCCGCGACCTGCTGGTCGAGGTCGCCGGCGGCCGGCTGCTCCCCGCCTTCAGCGAGGGGCTGACCGGCGTCGCGGCGGGCGAGGAGGTCACCTTCGGGCTGGACTACCCCGACTCCGACCAGCGGCCCGAGCTGGCCGGCAAGACCGTCGAGTACACGGTCCGGGTCAAGAAGGTGCAGGCCAAGGTGCTCCCCGAGCCGACGGACGAGTTCGCCGCCGAGGTGAGCGAGTTCGACACCTACGAGGAGCTTCGCGCCGACATCCAGCGCCGGCTCGACGAGGCCGCCGAGCGCATCGTCACGGAGCGGTTCCGCCGCCGGGCGATCGACGCGGCCACCGCGGCGGCGACCATCGACCTGCCCGAGGTCATGGTCGACCGGCGCGTCGACCAGATCCTGGCCGACACCGCGCGGCAGCTCCCCCAGGGCATCAGCCTGGAGCGGTACCTGCAGGCCCAGGGGCAGACGCTCGACCAGGCCCGGGCGGGCCTGCGCGTCGACGCCGAGCTCTCGGTCCGCCGCGAGCTGGTCATCGAGGCGATCGTCGACGCGGAGGCCATCGAGGTCACCGACGAGGAGCTCGAGGCCAAGGTCCGGGCCGACGCGGCCGAGGCCGGCCGCGACGCCGACCGCATCATGGAGGAGCTCCGCAAGGCGGGGATGCTCGACCAGCTGCGCCAGGACATGCGCATGGAGCGCGCGGTGGACCTCGTCGTGGAGTCGGCCGTCCCGGTGAGCGCGGCCGAGGCCGATGCCAAGGAGAAGATCTGGACGCCGGACAAGGCGGGCGAGGCCGCTCCCGCGGCCGGCGCCGGCCAGCTCTGGACCCCCGACCAGCCCGGTGGCGGGCAGGGAGGCGAGAAGTGAGCCCACTGGTCCCGATGGTCGTGGAGCAGACCTCGCGCGGAGAGCGCGCGTTCGACATCTACTCCCGCCTGCTGAACGAGCGCATCATCTTCCTCGGCACGCCCGTGGACGACCAGATCGCCAACCTGATCGTGGCCCAGCTCCTGCACCTGGAGAGCGAGGACCCCGACAAGGACATCTCGCTCTACATCAACTCGCCCGGCGGGTCGGTGTACGCGGGCCTGGCCATCTACGACACCATGCAGTTCATCAAGCCCGACGTGCAGACCATCTGCGTGGGCATCGCGATGAGCATGGGCGCGCTGCTGCTCTCCGGCGGGGCCAAGGGCAAGCGCATGGCCCTGCCCAACGCGAAGATCCTCATCCACCAGGTGTCCTCCGGCTTCTCCGGCCAGGCCACCGACATCGAGATCCACGCGCGGGAGGTCATCAACCTGCGCCACCGCCTGGACGAGATCATCGCCGGCCACACCGGGCAGCCCATCGAGAAGGTGGCCAAGGACACCGAGCGGGACTACTTCATGACCGCCGAGGAGGCGAAGGAGTACGGCATCGTCGACCGGGTGATCGCCCACCACTAGGCCGCCCGGCCCGCCCGCGTCCTCCGGCCGTCCCGGCCCCGGCCCCCCGAGCGCCCATGAGCCCCAAGGCGAACGACCCGAACGAGCAGCTCCTCTGCAGCTTCTGCGGCAAGTCGCAGCGGCAGGTCAAGAAGCTGATCGCGGGACCCGGCGTCTACATCTGCGACGAGTGCATCGATCTCTGCAACGAGATCATCGACGAGGAGCTGACCTCGCCGGTCGGGTTCGACCCCGACACCCTCCCGCGGCCCAAGGAGATCTACTCAGTCCTGAACGACTACGTCGTCGGCCAGGAGGAGGCCAAGCGGACGCTCTCGGTGGCGGTCTACAACCACTACAAGCGCGTCCAGATGATGCAGTCGGGCGAGGCCGACATCGAGCTGCAGAAGAGCAACATCCTGCTGCTCGGGCCGACCGGCTGCGGCAAGACCCTCCTGGCCCAGACGCTCGCGCGCATCCTGAACGTGCCGTTCGCCATCGCCGACGCCACCGCGCTGACCGAGGCCGGCTACGTGGGCGAGGACGTCGAGAACATCCTGCTCAAGCTGATCCAGGCCGCCGACTTCGACGTGAAGAAGGCCGAGACCGGCCGCCGACTTCGACGTGAAGAAGGCCGAGACCGGGATCATCTACATCGACGAGGTCGACAAGATCGCCCGCAAGGCGGACAACCCGTCGATCACGCGGGACGTCTCGGGCGAGGGCGTGCAGCAGGCGCTGCTCAAGATCCTGGAGGGCACGGTGGCCTCGGTGCCGCCGCAGGGGGGGCGCAAGCACCCCCACCAGGAGTTCCTCACCATCGACACCACGAACATCCTGTTCATCTGCGGCGGGGCGTTCGCGGACCTCGACAAGATCATCGAGCGCCGGATCGGCCACAAGGGCGTCGGCTTCTCGGCCGACATCGCCAGCCGGCGCCGGCGCGACACCCATGAGCTGTTCAGCGGCGTGCTGCCCGAGGACCTCATCAAGTACGGGCTCATCCCCGAGTTCATCGGGCGGCTGCCGGTGGTCTGCGCGGTCCACCAGCTCAAGCGGCCGGACCTGGTGCAGATCCTCACCGAGCCCAAGAACGCGCTGGTGCGCCAGTACCGCAAGTTCTTCGCCTTCGACCGGGCGGAGCTGGTCTTCTCGGAGGACTCGCTGACCGCGATCGCCGACAAGGCCCTGGAGCGCGAGACCGGGGCCCGGGGCCTGCGCTCGATCCTCGAGGCGGCGCTGATGGACGTGATGTTCGAGCTGCCCTCGCGCGACGACGTGCGCAAGTGCGTGGTCACCAAGGAGACGATCGAGAAGGGGCTGCCCCCGACGCTGGTCACCGAGGCGGCCGACCGGGGCCCGCTCGCCGAGGCGGGGGAGTCGGCATAGCCGGCCGGCCCGGCGCCGGCACCTGGCCGGCGCGGCTGGACCCCCACGAGGTCGAGCCGCGCTGGGCCGCGGCGTGGCTCGGGTCCGGCCGCCTGCGCGGCGACCCGGGCTCGGGCCGTGAGCCCTACGTCATCGCCGTGCCGCCGCCGAACGTGACCGGCGCGCTGCACATGGGCCACGCCCTGAACGGGACGATCCAGGACGCCCTCATCCGCTCCATGCGGATGGCCGGCCGGGAGGCCGAGTGGATCTGCGGGACCGACCACGCCGGCATCGCCACCCAGGCGGTGGTCGAGAAGGCCCTGGCCCGCGAGGAGGGCGTGAGCCGCCGCGAGCTCGGCCGGGAGGAGTTCACCCGCCGGGTGTGGGCCTGGAAGGAGGAGTACGGGGGGCGGATCATCGCCCAGTACCAGCGCATGGGCTGCACGCTGGACTACTCGCGCGAGCGGTTCACGATGGACTCCGGCTACGCGCGGGCGGTGCTCGAGGTCTTCGTGGACCTGTACCGCAAGGGCTACGTCTACCGCGACACCTACCTGGTCAACTGGGACCCGGGCCTGCACTCGGCCATCAGCGACCTCGAGGTCGAGAACCGCGAGGTCACCGACACGCTGGTCCGGATCGCCTACCCGCTGGCCGACGGCGCCGGCGAGGTCGTGGTCGCCACCGTGCGCCCCGAGACCATGCTCGGCGACACCGCGATCGCGGTGAGCCCGGAGGACGAGCGCTACCGCGACCTCGTCGGCCGGCGCTGCGTGCTGCCGCTGGTCGGCCGCGAGATCCCCATCGTCGCCGACGACCACGTCGACCCGGCCTTCGGGACCGGCGCGCTCAAGGTCACCCCGGCGCACGACCCCAACGACTTCGAGATCGCCCGCCGCCACGGCCTGGCCGCGGTCCAGGTCATCGGCGAGGACGGCCGCATGACCGGCGAGGTCCCCGAGGCCTACCGCGGCCTCACCCCGGCCGAGTGCGCCGACCGGGTCCGCGCCGACCTGGCCGCGCAGGGCCTGCTCCGGGGCGAGGAGCCCTACACCCACACGGTGCCGTTCTCGCATCGCTCCGGCGCCCGGGTGGAGCCGCTGCTCTCGCTGCAGTGGTTCTGCGACATGACCCGCCTGGCCGAGCCGGCCATCCGCGCGGTCGAGGACGGCCGGGTGCGCTTCGTGCCCGACACCTGGGGGCGGGTCTACCTCAACTGGATGGCCGAGATCCGCCCGTGGTGCCTGTCCCGGCAGCTGTGGTGGGGGCATCAGCTCCCGGTCTGGTACCGGGGCGAGGAGGTCCACGTCGGCCTCGAGCCGCCCGAGGGCGAGGGCTGGGAGCGCGACCCGGACGTCCTCGACACCTGGTTCTCCAGCGCCCTGTGGCCGTTCGCCACCCTGGGCTGGCCCGAGCGCACCCCCGAGCTCGGGCGCTTCTACCCGACCCACCTGCTCTCGACCGCCCGGGAGATCATCTTCCTGTGGGTGGCCCGCATGGTGATGATGGGCCTCGAGTACATGGGCGACGTGCCGTTCCGCGACGTCTACATCCACTCGGTGGTCCAGGCGCCGGACGGCCGGCGCATGAGCAAGTCGCTCGGCACCGGCATCGACCCGCTCGACGTCATCGAGGAGCACGGCGCCGACGCGCTCCGGTTCGGCCTCCTGATGATGACCTCCACCCAGGACGTGCGCTTCAGCGAGGACCGGGTCCGCCAGGGCCGGCAGCTGGTCACCAAGCTCTGGAACGCGACGCGCCTGGTGGTGGACCGCGGCGGGACCCTGGGGGGCGATGGCGACCCGGTGGGGCTGGCCGACCGCTGGATGGCCTCGCGCCTGGCCGACGGGGTGGAGCGCGCCGAGGGCCTGGTCGCCGCGTATGACTTCAGCGGCCTGGCCGACCTGCTCTACCACCTCATCTTCGACGACTACTGCGACTGGTACCTGGAGCTGCTCAAGGCCGGGCAGGCCGACCCGGGGGTCGCCGCCCGCATCCTGGAACAGGTGCTCGCGCTCGCCCACCCGGTCATGCCGTTCGTGACCGAGGAGTGCTGGAGCCGCCTGCCGGGCGCGGAGGGCCTCATGCTCACCCACCCCCCGGCCCGCGCGGTCGGCCCGCGCGACGAGAGGGCCGAGGCCGAGGTCGCGGTGCTGCAGGAGGTGGTCGGCGCCCTCCGGGCCTTCCGCGCCGACCACGAGATCCCGCCCCGGGCGCCGCTGGCCATCCGCCTGGACGCCGACCGCGCGGTGGCGCTGCCCGAGGACGCCGTCGCGGCGCTGGCCGGCGCGCGGCTGGGCGACGTGGACGGCCGCCCGCAGGTCGTGCCGGTGTCCTTCGGGCGGGTGCTGGTCGACGCCGGGGGCCTCGACGCCGCCGCCGAGCGGCGCCGGCTGGAGGCCGCGCTGGCCAAGGCCGACGACGAGCTGGGGCGCGCGGAGCGCCAGCTCGGCAACGAGCGGTTCGTGCAGCGCGCGCCGGCGCACCTGGTGGACGCCGAGCGTGACAAGGCGCGGCGCTTCCGCGCCGAGTGCGACGCGCTGCGGGCGCGCCTGGCCGAGCTCGGGGGGTAGCCGGTGACGCCCCGCGCGGCGGTCCGCTACGTCGAGTCGCTCGACATCCTCGGGATGCGCTTCGGGCTGGAGCGGATGCACGCGCTCATGGCGGCCCTCGGCCACCCGGAGCGCGGCCGCCCGGTCATCCATGTGGTCGGCTCCAACGGCAAGACCTCGACGAGCCGTCTCGCGGCCGCCGCGCTCGCGGGCGAGGGGCTCCTGACCGGCACCTACCTCTCCCCGCACGTCGCCGGGTGGCGCGAGCGCATCGAGGTGGGCGGCCGGCCGGTCCCGGCCGCGGCCTTCGCGCGGCACGTCGGGGCGGTGCGCGAGGCGGCCGAGGGCCTCGCCCGGGCCGGGGGCGATGCGGTCACCCAGTTCGAGGTGCTGACCGCGGCCGCGTTCGTCGCCTTCCGCGCGGCCGGGGCCGAGGCGATGGTGGTGGAGGCGGGGCTCGGGGGCCGGTGGGACGCCACCAACGTGCTGCAGGGCGGGCCGGACGCGCGCGTGGTCGTCCTGACCACCGTCGACCTGGAGCACACCGACCTGCTCGGCGACACCCACGAGCAGATCGCCGCCGAGAAGCTCGCGGTGCTCCCCGACGGCAGCGACCGCCTGCTGGTGGGGCGCATGGGCCCCCTCGGCGAGGCCGCGGTGCGGGCCGAGTGCGCCCGGCGGGGCATCACCGCGTGGTGGCTCGGGCAGGAGGTACGGGTGCGCGACGCGAACAGAGGGCGCGTGCATGTGGTCACCCCCGACGGGACGCACCCCGCGCTCCCGCTCCCGCTGCTCGGGCGCTTCCAGCGCGACAACCTCGCCGTGGCCGTGGCCGCCGCCGAGCGCCTGCTCGGCCGGGCGCTCCGCGACGCCCCGCTCGCCCGCGCGCTCCGAAGGGTGCGGGTGCCCGGGCGGCTGGAGGTGGTGGCGGGCACCCGTCCGCTGGTGGTGCTCGACGGCGCCCACAACCCGGCCGGGATGCATGCGCTCGCCGGGTCGCTCCCCGAGGCCGTGGGGCGGCGCCGCCCGGTGGCGGTCATGTCGGTGCTCGGCGACAAGGACGCCCGGGCGATGATGGCCGAGATCGCGCCGTCGCTGCGCGCGGTGGTCGCCGCCCGGTCCCACCACCCGCGCGCGGTGGCGCCGGACACGCTCGCCGCCCTCGCGCGCGAGCACGGCCTGCGGGCCGAGGCGGTCGACGGCCCGCCCGAGGCGGCGCTCGCCCGGGCCCGCGCGATGGCCGGATCCCGCGGCGCGGTGCTGGTCTGCGGGTCGCTCTACCTGCTCGCCGACCTGCGGCCCGGCCTGCGGGGGCCGGCGCGGGACGCGGGCAGAACCGGTGATAGGCTCACACGCGCTCCGGGACGGGACGCCGTCGCGCCGGGGCGGGCCGCACGGCAGGGGGGATAGGTGGCACGCGCGACGACGACCACGACGGGAAGCGACGACCCCTTCGAGGCGGTCAGCGACTTCTTCGAGTCCTCGACCTGGGACCTCATCGTCACGCTGCTCTGGGTCGCGGCCATCGCGCTGTGGCTCGCGCTGGCGGTCTGGACCTTCCAGGACGCCCGCCGGCGCATCCGCCAGCCCGCGCTCGTGGCGGCGTGCACGCTGCTGGGCCTCGTGCCCTTCGTCGGACCCCTCGTCTACATGTTCCTGCGGCCGCCGGAGTACCTGGCCGACGCGCGCGAGCGCGAGCTCGAGGTCATCGCCCTGGAGCAGCGCATCGACGGCCTGCGCTGCCCGGATTGCGACTTCCCCATCGAGAGCCGGTTCGTCGCCTGCCCCTCCTGCCTGCGCAAGCTGAAGGACCCGTGCGTGCGCTGCCAGGAGCCGCTCGATCCCACCTGGCGAATCTGCCCCTACTGCGAGACCGCGGTCTCCCCGGCGTTCTCGCCGCTGCACGCCGAGCGTGAGCGCGAGCGCGACCGGGACCGCATGGCCGCCACCGCCCAGGACCCCGACCCGGACCCGTTGCCCCAATGACCGAGCGCTCCTTCGTGATGGTGAAGCCCGACGCCGTGGCCCGTGGCCTGACCGGCGAGATCATCGGCCGCATCGAGCGGCGCGGCCTGGCGATCGTCGGCATGAAGAAGGCCGTGATGACCCGCGCGGCGGCCGAGGAGCACTACGGCGAGCACCGCGACAAGCCGTTCTTCGGCGAGCTGGTCGAGTTCATCACCTCCGGGCCGGTGGTGATGATGGCGGTGGAGGGCGAGGGGGCCATCGGGGCGCTGCGGGCCATGATGGGGGCCACCGACCCGCTCAAGTCCGCGCCGGGGACCATCCGCGGCGACTTCGCCCTGGAGGTCGGGCAGAACGTGATCCACGGCTCCGACGGCCCCGAGTCGGCCGCCCGCGAGCTCGCGATCCACTTCACCGAGGCGGAGATGAGCTCCGCCCCCGCGCCCGTCTGATCCTCCTCGCCTCGCGCTCGCCCCAGCGGCGGGCGCTCCTCGGGAGCCTCGGGGTGGACTTCCGGGTGGTCGCCTCCCAGGAGGCCGAGGACTCCGACCGCGACCTGCCCGCCGGGGCCCGGGTGCTCGCCCACGCCCGGGGCAAGGCCCGCGAGGTGGCCGCCCGGGCCGGCATCCCCGCGGGCGGGGCGGTGCTCGGGGCCGACACCGAGGTGGTGCTCGACGGGCGCACCCTCGGCAAGCCCCGGGACGCCGGGGAGGCCCGGACGGTCCTCGGCGCGCTCGGCGGCCGCGCCCACGAGGTGCTGACCGGCATGGTGCTGGTCACCCCCGGCGGGGAGCGCGAGCACCTGGAGCGGGCGGTGGTGCGCTTCCGGCCGCTCCCGCCGGCGCTCCTGGACTGGTACCTGGCCACCGGGGAGTGGCGCGAGCGCGCCGGGGGCTACGCCGTGCAGGGCGCGGGCGCCGCGCTGGTCGAGCGGGTGGAGGGGGAGCCGGGCACCGTCATCGGGCTGCCGGTCGCCGCCCTCGGGCGCCTGCTCGAGGGCGCCGGCCTCGCGCCCTGGGCCGGGAGCGGGTAGCCGGGCGCCCCGGCGCCCGGCGTTTGCCCTGCAACGCGCGATGCAGGCCGCGCCCCCGCGTCTGGCGGCCGGGCCGAGGGATGGGATACCGTCCGCGGGCGCGGCACGGGACTCAGGTGGGCCCGCGCGGGCCATGCGCCGACATTCGGGGACGGAGGCACGGAATCGGGTTCTGGAGCTACATGACCGGCTTCGGCGGCCGGGACATGGCCGTGGACCTCGGCACCGCCAACACGCTGGTCTACGTCAAGGGCCGGGGCATCGTGCTGTCCGAGCCGTCGGTCGTGGCGATCGACCAGCGCAGCAACGAGGTGCACGCGGTCGGCATCGAGGCCAAGCGGATGCTCGGGCGCACCCCGGGCAACATCACCGCGATCCGCCCCCTGAAGGACGGGGTCATCGCGGACTTCGACGTGACCGAGCAGATGCTCCGGCACTTCATCCAGAAGGTGCACCAGAACCGCTGGGCGCACCCGCGGGTGGTGGTGTGCGTGCCCTCCGGGGTCACCGGGGTCGAGAAGCGCGCCGTGGAGGAGGCCACGCTCTCGGCCGGCGCGCGGCAGGCCTACCTCATCGAGGAGCCGATGGCCGCGGCGATCGGCGCCGGCCTGCCGGTGGCCGAGCCGACCGGGAACATGATCGTGGACATCGGGGGCGGCACCACCGAGGTCGCGGTCATCTCGCTCGGCGGCATCGTCGTCGCGCAGTCCATCCGCGTGGGCGGCGACGAGCTCGACGAGGCCATCACGAGCTACGTGAAGAAGGAGCACAAGCTCATGATCGGCTCGCAGACCGCGGAGGAGGTGAAGCTCGAGATCGGGTCCGCCTACCCGCTGCGGGAGGAGGTGCAGGCCGAGATCCGCGGCCGGGACATGATCACCGGGCTGCCGAAGACCGTGGTGCTCTCCTCCGAGGAGGTCCGCATGGCCCTCGAGGAGCCGGTCCTGCAGATCATCGACGCGGTCAAGATCACCCTGGACCGCACGCCGCCCGAGCTGGCCTCGGACATCATGGACCGGGGCATCATGCTGGCCGGCGGCGGGTCGCTGCTGCAGGGCCTGGACGAGCGCCTGCGCCGCGAGACCGAGATGCCGATCCACGTGGCCGAGTCACCGCTCACCTGCGTCGCGGTGGGATCCGGGCGCTCGCTGGAGGAGTTCGACGTCATCCGCCGCAGCTCCGCCGGCAAGTCGCGCAAGGGCAAGCGCTACGCGCGGTACTAGCACCCCTACGGCACCTGACCGCGGCACCCGCGCGCGTCGCGGGATGCCGCGCGGTGTCGTAAGGTGACCGCTTCCTCCGATGTCCCCCGGCGCCTCCCGGCGCGCGGCTGAGGCCGGCCCGCCCCGCGGCGTCCCACCCACCGGAGCCCGTGTCCACGCAGCCCAACAGCAGCCTGCACCGGCGGCGCATCCTGGTGCGCCGCACGGTCCTGATCGCGCTGGTCGTGCTGTCGCTCGGGCTGTTCACCGCCTACTTCCGTGAGGGCGGGAGCGGCGCGCTGCACTCCGTGCAGGACGCGGCCGGCGCGGTGGTGGCTCCCGTGCAGTCGGTGGCCAAGGGGGCGGTGGAGCCGTTCCAGGACGCCTGGGGCTGGCTCACCGGGCTGGTCGACGCCCGCGGCGAGCGATCGCGGCTCGAGCAGGAGAACGCCGCGCTGCGCGAGCGGGTGCTGGCCCTCTCGGACCAGACCGACGAGATCGCGCGCCTGCGCGCCCAGGCCCGCCTGTTCGACGACCCGGTCTCGGGCTACAAGCCGGTGAGCGCGGCCATCGTCGGCCGCTCGCCCACCTCCTGGTACAGCCGCGCCCGCCTGTCGGTCGGCACCGACGACGGCGTGGTGGTGAACTCACCCGTGGTCGCCGGCCGGCGCCGGGGGGCCGCCCTCGTGGGCGTCATCACCGCGGCCACCGCCGGCAGCAGCACGGTCAGCTTCATCACCGACGGCCAGACCCGGGTGGGGGCCTTCGTGGAGGGCTCCGGGGGCGGCCTGGGCATCCTCGAGGCGACCACCGCGGGCCAGCTGCGCCTGGCCGGCGTGCCGCGGGAGTTCAAGGTGCAGGACGGGGCGGTCGTGCGCACCGCCGGCTTCAAGGCCGACATGCGCCTGCCCTCGATCTACCCGCGGGGCATCCCGGTGGGGCAGGTGGTCGGGGCCGGGGCGCGCCCGGTGGACGTGCAGCAGACCATCCAGGTCACCCCGTATGTGGACGTGCGCACGCTGACCTCGGTCGCGGTGCTCGCGCCGGTCAGCGTGGCCGCCCGGCGGCGGGCCGCCGGACCGTGAGCCTCCAGACGCCGACCCGGTCGCCGGCCCTCGAGGCGGCCGGCGCGGGGCGGCGGGCCCCGGCCGAGCGGGGGCCGGCGCTCTGGCGGGTGGCCGCCATGGTCGCCGCCGCCGTCCTGCTGCAGGTCACCGTCATGCCCTACGTGCGGGTGGCCGACGGGGTGCCGGACCTGGTGGTCGCCGTGGTGGTGGCCGTCGGCGTCCTGCGCGGCCCGCTGGTCGGGGGGGTCGCGGGGTTCTGCGGGGGCCTCGCCGTCGAGCTGACCGCCCCGGTCGGGACCGTCGGCGTGCTGGCCCTGCTCAACCTCGCGGTGGGCGCGTGGTGCGGCCGCTACACCGAGCGCCCGGAGGCCGTCTCGCTGCGGGTCCCGCTCGCCCTGGTGGTCGCCGGCGCCACGTTCGTGCAGCTCGGCTACGCCGCCGTCCAGCTCCTGCTCGGCACCGAGGTCTCCGGGTCCTGGGCCGTCGGGCGTGTCATCCTGCCGGCGGTGGGCCTCACCGCGCTGCTCGGACCCCCCGTCCTGCTGGTCGCCCGGCGACTGCTGGGCGCGCCCGTCGACGTCGAGCCATACATGATCCCGCGGTGAGCACGCTCATGCGCCCACCGCGATCGCCCCTGGGCGGCCCGCGCCGGCCCGGTGGCGGCGGCCGGTCCCCGCTCACCCCGCGGGGCGCCGTCCGCATCGCCGCCTTCGGCGTCATCACCATCGGGCTCATCGCGGTGCTGCTGATCCAGCTGTGGTTCCTGCAGGTGGTCCGCGGCGGGCAGTACGAGCAGCAGGCCGAGGCCAACCGCCTGCGCACGGTCATCACCGAGGCGCCGCGGGGGGTCATCACCGACCGCAACGGCACCCCGGTCGTGTCCAACCGCGCCGGCCAGGACGTGGTCGGCCGCCCCCAGGACCTCACGGGCCCCCGCGGGCGCGAGGTCCTCGCGCGCCTCGCGCGGACGCTCGACGTGCCGGTGCGCGACCTGGTCCGGCGGGTGGCGCAGGCCCGGCAGAACGCGCCGTATGAGAACGTCGTGCTGGCCGAGGACGTGCCCCTCGACCTGCAGGCCTACCTGCAGGAGCAGCGCCGCGCCTTCCCCGGGGTGAGCCTGCAGTCGGTCTTCCTGCGCGACTACCCCCGCGGGGCCACCGCCGCGCACGTGCTCGGCACGGTGGGGGCCATCACCCCCGAGGAGTTCCAGGCGTTCCGGCGCCGCGGCTACCTGGGCAATGAGCGGGTGGGCCAGTCCGGCCTCGAGGCGACGTATGAGCAGTACCTGCGCGGGGTGGCCGGCCGCAGCGAGGTGGAGGTCGACGCCCAGGGCGCGCCGGTCGGGCGCGGGGTCATCTCCTCGAGCCCGCCGGTGCCCGGGAACACCCTGCGCCTGTCGATCGACCTGCCGACCCAGCTCGCGCTCCAGCGGGCGCTGAAGGCGCAGGTGCGGCTGGCCGGGCTCTCCACCGGGGCGGCCGGGGTGGCGATGGACCCGCGGACCGGGGAGATCCTCGCGATCGCCTCCTACCCCACCTTCCGGCCCGACGTGTTCGTCAGCGGGAGCCCCCGGCAGGTGCGCGGACTGCTGCGTGACGGGTCCCAGCCGCTGCTCAACCGCGCCATCGCCGGCCAGTACCCGGCCGGGTCGACCTACAAGCCCATCTCCTCGACCGCGGCCATCGAGGACGGCTACACCACCCCCGACGAGGAGCTCGAGTCGCCCGGCGTCATCGAGCTGTACGACCGCGAGTGGCAGGGGTTCCGCAAGCGCGACCACGGCATCGTGGATGTGCGGAGCGCCCTGGAGGTGTCCAGCGACACCTACTACTACCAACTCGCCGCGCGGATGTACGAGTCGCAGGGCCGCACCTCGCTGCAGGAGTGGTCCCGGCGCTACGGCCTGGGCCGCCCCAGCGGGATCGACGTCGGCGGCGAGTCGTCGGGGCTGGTCCCCGACCGCGCGTGGAAGCGCTCGATCTGCACCCCGGGGGCCCTGGAGTGCTCGTGGCTCCCGGGGGACTCGATCAACATGTCGATCGGACAGGGCAACGTGCTGGTCACCCCGCTCCAGATGGCCACCGCCTACGCCGCGGTCGCCAACGGCGGGACGCTGGTGACCCCGACCATCGCGAGCGCCGTGCTCGACCAGGACGGGCGGGTCCTGCGCAACCTGGTGGCCGGCCGGCCCCGGCGGGAGATCCGCCCGGCGATCGACGAGGCCACCCTCGGCGCCATCCGCGAGGGGCTCTTCCGGGCCTCCAACGGCGACGAGGGCACCGCCACCGCGGTGTTCGGCAACCTGCCCGAGCCCTACCGGGTGGCGGGGAAGACCGGCACCGCCGAGAACCCGCCCAACCCCGACCACTCCTGGTTCGTGGGCTACGCGCCGGCCACCCGCACCCCGCGGATCGTGGTCGCGGTGGTGGTCGAGCGCGGCGGCACCGGAGCGAGCGCCGCCGCGCCGGTGGTCTGCCAGACGATGGCCGCCTACCTGGACTTCCGGCCCGGCCGCTGCGGCGAGGGCGGCGAGGCCAACTGATGGCCGCACCCATCGCGCCGCATGTGCGGTCCGGGCGCCGGGCGGGCCCCTCGTGACCACGATGGCCCCCTCATCCCGGCGGGTGGACCTGGCCGACCGGGTGCGCCGCGCCGCCGCGGGGCTCGACTGGTGGCTGATCGGCGCCGCCGCGCTGATCTCCGGGTTCGGCGTCTACATGGTCCGGGCCGCCACCCGCACCGACGTGCCCGGGCAGCCCGACTACTACTTCAACCGGCAGCTCGCCTACGTGCTGGTGGGGCTGGTCGCGATGGTCGCGGTGGCCCGGCTCGACCTCGAGCGGGTGGGCCGCTACGTCTGGGTCCTGTGGGGCGGCCTGTGCGCGGCCCTCGCGGTGGTGCTCATCATCGGGAGCACGGGCGGGGGGGCGCGGAGCTGGATCGAGTACGGCCCGGTGCGCGTCCAGCCCTCGGAGCTCGGCAAGGTCGTGCTGATCGTGGTGCTGGCGACGGTGATCGTCCAGCGCTCGGGCGACCTCGACCCGCGCCGGCTCACCCTGCTCGCGCTCGGGCTCACGGCGCTGCCGGCCGCGATCGTCTTCATCCAGCCCGACCTCGGGACCGCCCTGGTCTACGTGGCGATCCTGTTCGCGATCCTGTGGGTGGCCGGGCAGCCCTGGACCCACTTCGCCGTCTTCGGGACGGTCGTCGCCACCGTGGCGGTGCTGGTGCTCTGGGCGCTCCCGGCGGCGGGGGTGGACGTCCTCAAGCCCTACCAGGTGGAGCGGCTCACCGCGTTCGTCGACTCCGGCGCGGACCGCTCCGAGACCGGGTACCAGCTCGAGCAGAGCAAGACCGCCATCGGCTCGGGCGGGGCGCTGGGCAAGGGCACCGACGGCGCGACCCAGACCATCAACGACTTCCTGCCCGAGCACCACACCGACTTCATCTTCGCGGTGGTGGCGGAGATGTTCGGCTTCGTGGGCGGCGGGGCGCTGATCCTGGCCTACGCCCTGGTGGTCTGGCGGGGCCTGCGGATCCTCTCCCGGGCCCGGGGCCGGGTGGACCAACTGGTGGCGGCGGGGGTCGTCGCCATGTTCAGCTTCCAGGTGTTCGTTAACATCGGGATGAACGTGGGGATCATGCCGATCACCGGACTCCCGCTGCCGTTCATGAGCTACGGCGGGAGCCACACCCTGACCAACCTGGTCGCCGTCGGGCTGCTCCTGCGCGTCGCGCAGCGCCGGCCCCCGCAGGTGCGGCCGCTCTGACCCCGCCCGCGCGCTGATGGGTCCGCTCTCGAAGCGGCTGCTCCGGCTCGGGATCCTGGCCGAGGCCATCCGGCAGATCGAGACGCAGGCGAACGCCGGCGGCGACATCCGGGTGCTCCCGGGCGACCCGGCCGCGACGGCCCGCCTGCGCGCGGTGCTCGGCGTGGCCCGCGACGACGACCTGGCGCCCGACCGGGGCCTGCTGGTGCACGTCGCGGTGCCGGGCGCCGACCCCGGCCCCGCCGCCCGGGCGCTCGCGGCCCGCGCACGGGGGCAGGGCCCGGCGCTCGCGATCCTCACCGGCCCCGACGAGGAGCGGCGGGCGCTCGAGCGGGCGTTCCTGGCCGAGGACGGGCTGACCATCGCCAACCTCGTGCACGTGCCGGTCCTCGACCCGGCCCACGGGGCGGCGGCCGTGCGGGTGGCGGTCGCCCGCGCCCTCGGCCCCGAGGCGACCGCGGCCGGCCGCCGCCGGCCCGAGCTGCGGACCGCGGTGGCCCGCTCGCTCTCGCAGTCGGCGGCCCGCGAGGCCGGGGTCATGGCCGCGGTGGGCCTGGTGGCCGGCAACACCTACGCCCAGGCCCGGCTCACCCAGCGGCTCGCCGCCGTGAGCGGCCGGGAGATGGGGGCCGAGCGCATCCCCGAGGTGGTGGTCGCGATGTGCGCGGGCACCGCGTCGGCGATCCTCGCGCGGCAGGCCACGCGGGCCATCGGCCCGGGCTGGCTGGTGCGCGCCGGGGTCTCGTATGCCACCACGCTGCTGGTGGCCGATGCCACCGCGCGATGGCTCGAGCGCGGGGGCGCGGCAGCCGAGCGCCCCCTGAGCGCCCTGCGGGCGCTGGTGGAGTCCAGGGCGGGCCGCGACGGCGGGGGCGACGGCGCCTCCGGTCCGCCGCCGGACCCGATGGAGACGGTCCGGGCGGCACTCGCCCGGGTACGCGGAAGGGGACGGGGCTGAACAAGCGCATCCTGGTGTCGGTGGACCGGGCCGAGACCCGCGTCGCGATCCTCGAGGGCGACTCGGTCGCCGAGGTGCAGATCGAGCGACGCGGGCAGCGGTCGGTGGTCGGGCACATCTGGAAGGGCCGCGTCGAGAGCGTGCTCGCCGGCATGGAGGCGGCGTTCATCGAGGTGGGGATCGCCAAGAACGGCTTCCTCCACGTGGACGACGTGGTCGCGGTGGGCGTGCCCAAGCACAAGCGCCAGATCGCCGACCTGCTCAAGAAGGGCGACGAGATCCTGGTCCAGGCGGTCAAGGACCCCATGGGCACCAAGGGGGCGCGCCTGACCATGCAGCTGTCGATCGCCGGCCGCTTCCTGGTCTATGTGCCGTTCGGCGACGGGATCGGCGTCTCCAAGCGCCTCGACGACGACGAGCGCGACCGCCTGCGCACGGTCTGCCAGCAGCTCCCGCGCGAGGGCGGGGGGGTCATCGTGCGCACCGCCGCCGCCGGCGTCTCGGCGCCCGAGCTCGCGCGCGACCTGGCCTCGCTGCAGCTGCTGTGGAAGACCCTCCGCCAGCGCGCGGGCCAGGCCAAGGCCCCGATCCTCATGTACGAGGAGGCCGACAACTCGCTGAAGGTGGTGCGCGACATCTTCCAGCAGGGCGTGTCGGAGGTGCTGGTCGACGACGAGCGCCAGCACCAGCGCATCCTCGGCTTCCTGCGGCGCACCTCGCCCGAGCTCGCCGACCGGGTCAAGCTGTGGGACGGGCCGGTGCCGCTGATGGAGGCCCACGGCGTGGACCAGGCCATCCGCTCCACCCTGCGCCGCCGGGTGCCGCTGAAGAGCGGCGGATCCCTGGTCATCGACGACACCGAGGCGATGACGGTGATCGACGTGAACTCCGGCCGCAACGTCGGCAAGGGCCAGACCCGCCTGGAGGACACGATCACCCGCACCAACCTGGAGGCGGCCGCGGAGGTCGTGCGCCAGCTCCGCCTGCGGGACATCGGCGGGATCGTGATCATCGACTTCATCGACATGGACGACGCCCGCAACCGCCGCGCGGTGTCCGACGCGCTGCACAAGGCCCTCGCGGCCGACCGGTCCAAGACCTACGTGGTCGACATCTCGCCGCTCGGCCTGGTCGAGATGACCCGCCAGAACATCTCCGACGGCCCGCGGGAGATCCTGACCGAGTCCTGCCCGACCTGCGGCGGCGACGGCTTCGTCGTGAGCGAGGAGACCCACGCCATCGACGCCGAGCGGGCCATCCTCGCCGAGGCCGCCCGCACGGGCGCCGAGCGGCTGCAGGTCACCGTCCACCCCCGGGTGGCCGCGGCCCTCCAGGCCGACGGGGCGGCGCTGCTGGCCGAGATCGAGCAGGCCGCGGGCAAGCGCATCACGCTGGCCAAGGACGGGTCGCTCGCCCCGGGCGCGGTGAAGGTGAAGGCGGTCCCCGCGGCCGAGCCGGCCGCCGCCCCGGGCTGATCGGCGCTACGCTCGCCCCATGGGTGAGGTCCTCCTGACGATGATCGGCGCCGGCGTCGTGGCCCTCGCGCTCATGGCCGCCGCCGTGGCCCTGGTGGTCGTGTCGGTGCGCCGGTCGGTGCGCCGCCGCGTCCGCCGGCTGTCCGACCGCGGCCTGGACGCCATGTCGACCCGCATCTGCGACGGCCTGGCCGCGGGCGGGGCCGACCACCTGCTGCCCGCCTACGGGCGCCTGCAGGAGCAGGCCCGGCGGTCGCGGCGGGTCCGCGACCACGCCAGGGTGGCCGCCGAGGCCTGGGCCTGGTCCCGGGCCGACGACGTGCGCCGCTCGGCCCAGGCGGCGGTCAGTCGCCGAGCGTGGCCCGCATCCACAGGAAGCCGTACACCGGATGCGCCACCCAGCCGCGAAGCCGCGGTGAGGTGATCTCCACGCGGACCGGCGTGGCGAACGGCAGGAGCGCCACGCGGTCGGTGACCAGGCGGTCCATGTCGGCGTAGGCCCGCCAGCGCGCGGCCCCGACCGGTTGCGCCGCCGAGCGGGCGGCCGCGCGGCGGAGCACGGCGTCGGCGGCCGGGGCGGGCATCGGCGCCGCGGGGGTGCCGAGCGACGGGGCGCCCGTGAGCCACCCGAACGCATCCGAGGGGTCGGGCAGCACCTGGTCCCAGCGGGCGACCCCGACGAGCACCCGGCCGGGCACGGCGGCGGTCACCGCCGGCAGGCCCGACGACGCCGGGAGGGCCCGGGCCGCGGAGGGCAGCCCGATGCGCGAGAGCAGGCCGGCGGTGAGCACCGCCACGTCGCGCTGCCCGCGGCCCGGCCGGTACCAGACCGTGACCCGGGTGCCCCGCGCCCGGGCCGCCCGCACCAGGGCGCGGGCCGCGGCCAGGTCGGCCCGGGCACGGACGGGCCGGCGGACGAAGGCGGGGCTCACCGGCGGCAGCAGCTGCGCGGTGGGGATGGCGGGCGAGCCGAGCAGGGCCGCGGCCCGCCGGGGCTCCAGCACCAGGGCCAGCGCCCGGCGCACCCGGGGGTCGGCGAACGGGCGGCCGGCGGCGTCCATGGACAGGTGCCAGGTGGCCGCGGCCGGGGTCCGGCGCACCTGCGCGCCGACGGCCGGGCCGGAGCCGGTCGTCCACGCCGGGGAGACGGCGGCCTGCATGTAGTCCGCCTCGCCGTCGGCCACCCGCACGGCCGCGTCACGGGCGGGGGTGCCGAGCTGGACCAGGATGCGGTCGGCCACCCCGGCGGGCAGGGCCTCGCCCCGGGGGGAGTAGTCGGGGTTGCGGACCAGCTCGATGCGCCGGTCGGGCTCGTAGCGCGCGATGGCGTAGGGGCCGGTCGCGACCGGGGGGCGGGTGCTCTGGTCGACCGGCGGCGTCCCGCGCGGCATCACGAAGGCGAACGGCATGGCGAGGGCGGCGGGGAAGGCCGGGTCGGCGGCCGCGATGCGGATGACCAGCCGGCGGGAGGCGTCGTCGGCGGCGACCCCCCGCAGGGTGTCGGCCCGGCCCTCGGCCATGTCCTTGGCGCCGACGATCCCCCGGTACAACGACGCGCCGCGCGAGTCGATCAGGAAGAGCCGCTCCAGGCTCGCCTTGACGTCGCTCGGGAGCACCGGCCGGTCGAGTGGCGCGCCGAAGCGGGCGTCGGGCCGCAGGGTGAAGGCGTAGACCCGCCCCTCGTCGCTCACCTGGGGCGGGGCCGCGGCCAGGTCGGGCACGACCTCGGCGCCCCGGGCGCCCGGCTCGCGGCGGAAGGCCATGAGCCCGCTCCCGGTGTTGACGAGGATCTGCCAGCTCTGCGGGCTGAACGCGAGCGCGGGGTCCAGGAAGTCGGGGTTGCCGTGGGCCTCGACCACGAGCGTCCCGGCCGGCGCCGCGGCGTGCGCGGCCGCGGGCACGAGGAGTCCCGCCGCGGCGAGGACGGCCCGGGCGACGCGTGGCCGGCGGCGGGCGCCGGTGGGGATGCGGCGGATCATGTGCGGGAGTGGGCCGGCGGGTCACCGGCTCGTTGGCGGGCCGGGGAGGATGCCGCTATATTGCTTCGTCGCGCCCCGGCCGGGGCGTGCCGTCATGCGGGGAGGACGCCTGTGGCGCAGTATGCCGTGATCGCCCTTGGGGGCAAGCAATACCGGGTCCGGACGGGCGAGCGCGTGCTCGTGGACCGCCTGCACCTGGACGAGGGCGCCAGCTTCGAGCCCCGGGTGCTCGCCACCGGCGGGCCGGAGGGGATCGCCGACGGCGGCACGGTGACGGCCACGGTCGAGGAGCACCTGCTCGGCGAGAAGATCCGGGTCTTCACCTACAAGGCCAAGAAGAACCAGCGCCGGACCCGCGGCCACCGCTCGCGGCTCTCCCGCGTGCGCATCGAGTCCATCGGGGGATAACGGATGGCCCACAAGAAGGGTGGCGGCTCCAGCCGCAACGGGCGCGACTCGGCCGCCCAGCGCCTCGGCGTCAAGGTCTTCGCCGGCCAGGTCGTGCCGGCCGGATCGATCATCGTCCGCCAGCGCGGCACCCGGTTCCACCCGGGCAACGGCGCCGGCATCGGCCGTGACCACACCATCTTCGCGACGGTGAGCGGGCGGGTGGAGTTCACCCGCGGGGCCAAGGGCCGCCGGATCTTCGTGCACCCGGTCGAGGAGACCGCCGCCGCATAGGAGGGCCTTGAGTCCGCCGGGAGGGCCATCCGTCCGGCGGGGGCCGCTCCTCGCCGCCCCCGGCCGGGGGCGGCGGCCGGACCCCTTCACATGACGTTCGTCGACCGCGCCCGCATCCACGTCGCGGCCGGGCGGGGCGGCCACGGCGGCCTCTCGTTCCGCCGTGAGGCCCACGTGCCCCGTGGCGGGCCCGACGGCGGCAACGGCGGGCGGGGCGGGGGCGTGTGGCTGGTGGCCGACCGCCAGCTCACCGACCTCTCGCGCTTCCGCCATGCGGTGCACCACACCGCGGACACCGGCGGTCCGGGCCAGGCCCGCAACCGCAACGGCCGGGCCGGGGACGACCTGGAGGTCGCGGTGCCGCCGGGCACCCGGGTGCTGCGCGACGGCGCCCCCATCGCCACCCTGGCCGCTCCCGGTGACCGCGTGCAGGTGGCCCGGGGCGGGCAGGGCGGGGTGGGCAACCGCGCGTTCCGGTCCTCGGTGCGCCGGGCCCCCCGGGAGACGGTGCCCGGGGAGGACGGCGAGGAGGCCTGGCTCGATCTGGAGCTGGTGCTGCCGGTCGACGTCGCGCTGGTGGGGCTGCCGAACAGCGGCAAGAGCGCCCTGCTCCGGGCCCTGACCGGGGCGGCGGTGCAGGAGGGCCCCTATCCGCACGCGACCACCGAGCCGGCCTTCGGGCCGCTGGAGGACGCGCGCGGCGAGCTCTTCCTGGTGGCCGACCTCCCCGGGGTGGACGCCCAGGGCGTCCCGCGCCGCGGCTCCGGCCTGGGCCAGCTCGAGCGGGCGCGGGTGGTGCTGCACTGCCTGGCCGCCGACGATCCCGAGCCCGCCGACGCACGGCTGGACCGGGTGCGCGACGGGGTCGCGCCCTTCCTCGGCGACGGCGTGCGCGAGGTGGTGGTCGCCACCCGCTCGGACCTCGCCCCGCCGCCGCCCGAGGCCGCGTTCGCGACCTCGGCGGTGAGCGGCGAGGGCGTCGCGGCCCTCCGCGACCACGTGCTCGGGCTGCTCGCCCGGTGAGGCCGGTCGTGGTCGTCAAGCTGGGCTCATCGACGCTGGTGGCGCCGGACGGGCGCCTGCGCGAGGAGGTGCTGGACGCCCGGGTCGCCGACCTGGTGGCCCTGCGTGCCCGCGGCCTGCAGCCGGTGCTGGTCTCGAGCGGGGCCATCGCGCTCGGGCTCGGGCGCCTGGGGGTCATGGACCGGCCCAGCGCCCTCCCGGCGCTGCAGGCGGCCTCGGCCGTCGGCCAGGGCGAGCTCTTCGCCCGCTACATCCGCAGCTTCCGGGCGCACGGCGCCGTGCCCGCGCAGATCCTGCTGACCTCGGCCGACCTGGAGCGGCGCGCCTCCTACCTGAACGCCCGGAACACCCTGGAGCGGCTGATCGAGTGGGGCGCCGTGCCGGTGGTCAACGAGAACGACACCACCGCGACCGACGAGCTCACCTTCGGCGACAACGACGTGCTCGCCGCGCAGGTGGCGATCCTCCTGCGCGCCCGGGCGCTCCTCCTGCTCACCGAGCGCGACGGGCTCTACGGGCCGGGCCCCGGGGGGCCGGTGCTGCTCGGCGAGGTGCCGGAGGGGACCGACCCCACCGCGATGCCCCTGGCCGACATGGGCGCCTCGGCGTCCGGGCGCGGCGGCATCGCCAGCAAGGTGGCCGCGGCGGCCATGGCGACCGCCGCGGGGGTGCGCTGCGTCATCGCCTCGGGCACCCGGGCGGGGGTCATCGGCGCAGCGGCCGCCGGCGAGCCGGCGGGGACCGCGTTCCCGGCCGCCCGGCGCCCGCAGACCGCGTTCAAGCTCTGGCTGCGCCACGCCAAGCCCGCGATGGGGACGCTCACCGTGGACTCCGGCGCCGCGCGGGCGCTCTCGCGCAGCGGCACCTCGCTGCTCGCGGTGGGGGTGGTCGCGTGCCGGGGCGACTTCGCGGCCGGCGACGCGGTCGAGGTGATCGGCCCGGCCGGCGAGGTCGTGGGCAAGGGCATCAGCGCCCTCTCGGCCGACGAGGTGCGCGCCGTGGCCGGGATGCGGTCGGAGGTCGCCCGCCGCGTGCTGCCCGACGCGCCGCCGGAGGTCGTCCACCGCGACCAGTTCGTGCTCGCGGCCGGCCGGCGGCCGGAGTGACGGCGCGCGGGCCGGCGATCGGCGTCCTCGGGGGGAGCTTCGACCCCCCGCACCTCGGCCACCTGCTGCTCGCCGCCGAGGCCTGGTGGCAGCTCGGCCTGGATGAGGTGCGCCTGGTCCCCGCCGCCCGTCCCCCGCACAAGCCGGACGGGCCGACCATGGACGCGGCGGTGCGCGCCCGCATGGTCGAGCGGGCCTGCCGGGAGCACCCGGCACTCACCTGCTGGCGCGTCGAGATCGACCGCGAGGGGCCGAGCTACACCGCCGACACCCTCGACCGGCTGCACGAGGAGGCCCCGGGGGTCCGGGCCTGGTTCCTGCTGGGGACCGACCAGCTCGCGGGCCTGCCGGGGTGGCGCGATCCGGAGCGGATCCTGGCCCGGGCGCGCCTCGGCGTCGCGCTGCGCGACGGCGAGGACCCGGATGCGGCCCGGGCGCTCGCCGAGCGGGTCGCGCCCGGCCGGGTGGACTGGGTGCGGATGCCGGCGGTCGGGATCTCATCGACCCTGGTCCGCGCCCGCCTGGCCGCCGGGGAGCCCGTGCGCTTCCTGGTGCCGCCCGGCGTCGAGGAGATCCTGCGCCAGGCCGGCCACTGCCGCGACGCCCTCGGTGCGGGGCCGCCGACTTGAGTCCGTCCGGGGGTGGGGCTACCCTCGCGCCGGAAGCCCCCGGCACGTCCACGGACCAAGGATCTCTCGCGACCCCGCACGAGCTCGCCCTGACCGCCGCGACCATCGCGGATGAGAAGAAGGCCAAGGACATCGTCCTGCTCGACATGCGGGACCTCGTCTCCTACACCGACCACCTGGTGATCTGCACCGGGCAGACGCCGCGGCAGACGAAGGCGATCGCCGAGGAGATCCGCCACAAGCTCAAGACCGAGCACGGGGTCATCCCCCGGCGCATCGAGGGTGAGCGCGAGGGCGACTGGATCCTGGTCGACCTGCTGGACGTCGTCGTCCACGTCTTCACCCCGGAGAGCCGCGAGTTCTACCGGCTGGAGCGCCTGTGGCGGGAGGCCCCGCGTGAGCGCCTGGAGCCGCAGCCGGCGGCGGAGGCCGCGGCCGGGAGCGTGGCCTATACTGCGGTGCCCGCGGGGGATTAGCTCAGTTGGGAGAGCGTCGCGCTGGCAGCGCGAAGGTCACCGGTTCGAGCCCGGTATCCTCCATCTTCTTCAAGAGCCCCGAGGATGGGTGCTCTTCTGCCTTCAGGCCCGCGTACGCCGAGGTGTCACGCGACGCCTGTATGAGGTCGGGGCCGGGCTCCTCCAGCAGGGCGTGGGAGTCGGTGAGCGAGGCCGGGGAGTCGCCCGCCGGCCGGCGGGCGACCGGGACCGGGCGGCCGGCACCCTCGGGCTCATCCGCCGCCGGCGGTGCGCTCTGCACCGAAGACGGTGCAGAGCGCACGGGAGCGTCGCCTTGCTGCCCGCCTCACGCGGACCGTGCCACCAGCCACGGCCGGCCCCCGGTCCGCCTACCACGCGTCCCAGTGGAGCACGTCCGCGAGCGGCGGGCGCTGGGCGAGGTGGAACTCCTCGGGGGCGGCGTGCGCGACGGGGATCAGCGCCGCCTGGATCACGGTCTCGTAGGGGATGCCGAGCACGTCCGCCGCGTCCTTCTCGTAGAACAAATGGACCACCGTCCAGCAGGAGCCGAGGCCCCGCGCCCGCGCCGCCAGCCGGAACTGCGTCGCGGCTGGCAGGATGTTCCCCCAGGTGGCGGCCTGAACGACCGCGGGGAGCGGCACGTCGCGCGTCACGCCGGCCTCCGCGTAGATCCGTCCGACGCCCGTGTACGCGACGCACGGGACGACCAGCACCGGCACCTCGTGGATGTGCTCGACGAGCCAGTCCACCTGCTGGCTCGCCATCTGCGCCCATTGCCGGAAGCGAGCGACCTCGTCCGGCCGCTGGCGGTAGTCGTCGTACGGGAGCTTCCCGTAGAAGAACGGGGACTCCTGGTACGCCTCCCAGCCGTGGCGGTAGACGTCGCCGAGGGCGCGGCGTCGCTCGGGATCGGTCACCACCACGAAGTGGGCGTTCTGGATGTTGGAGCCGCTCGGAGCCTGGAGCGCGAGGGTCACGCACTCCTCGACCAGCTCGCGGGCGACGGGGCGCGTCAGGTCGAGCCCGCTTCGCACCGATCGTGTCGTCCTGAGCACCTCGTCGGCGCTCGGGGGCGGGGTGGCCCCGGTTGTCTCGATCGTCATCGTCCCACCCTCCCGTCCCGGAGCCGCAGGCGAGGCGTCGGTGCGTCCAGGGCGCGCCCCCGGCGACGCCTCTCATCCCCGACGCTAGAGCACCCATCCGGCGCACCCACCCCCTCGCTGCCGAATGGCAGGTGGATGGGCTGCCCGTCCGCGGATGGCTCGACCGCGAACACGCGCACCGGAGTCTGGCCCGGCATCGCCGACCGGCCGTGCGTGCGCGGCGGTGCGCTCCTAGTGGGCCAGCGGCGGGGGAGGGGGCGTCACCGGCGCCGTCCGCCGGCGCGCCGGCCGCCCAGGAGCGAGATGCCTCGGGGGGTGAGGGTGATGGTGTTCGGGGGCTCACTCCAGCCGGCGACCTCGTGGACGACGCTCATCCCGTGGGTCGCGGCGGCCTCGCCCACGTCGGCGGGCAGCCCGGCGCCCCCGCCCGCGCCGAGCGCCCGGCTCACCCGCACCCGCACGTGCCGGGCGTGGCGCCCGCGCTGCAGGTGCCACCACCACACCACGAGGCCGGTGGCCGGGTCGGGCTCCCCGTGCTCGGGCCCGCTCACGATCACCCAGCCCTGGGTCTCCATCGTGGCCCAGGCTGTGTCCACCCGGCCGCCGGTTGACGCCACCAGGCGCCGGGCGCGGCGAAACTGCCAGCGCCCGGATGGTGCGGTGACACGATGAGTTCGGCGCCGAGGCGCGGTCAGAATGACGGCGTCGCCCGGCGCTGGAACCATCGACCTGGAGGAGCCATGCGGATCGTGGCCACCGAGTTCATGAGCCTGGACGGCGTCGTGCAGGCGCCGGGGGGCGCGGAGGAGGACAACGATGGGGGCTTCGCCCACGGCGGCTGGTCCATGCCCTACTTCGACGTCGAGACGATGGGCGCGGCGATCGACGGCTGGCTGGAGACGACCGACGCGTTGCTCTTCGGCCGGCGCACCTGGCAGGGCATGGCCGCGGCCTGGCCCGGCCGGGCCGGCGACCCGTTCGCCGACCGCATGAACGCGCTGCCCAAGCACGTCGCCTCGCGGACCCTGAGCGACGCCGACATGACGTGGAACTCCGCCCTCCTCCCGCCGGATCGCACGCTCGCGGCGATCGGGGACCTGCGCGCCGTGGAGGGCCGGGACCTGGTCGTGTGGGGGAGCGCGAGCCTGGTGCGCGACCTGCTCGCCGCGGGGCTGGTCGATGAGCTGCGGCTGATGATCGAGCCGGTGCTGCTCGGCGGCGGCAAGCGCATCTTCCCGGAAGACGGCCGGCAGGTCGGGCTCCGCCTCGAGTCGCTGGCGACGGCGCCGACCGGGGTCGTGATCGCGGTCTACCGGCCGGAGGTGGTCTGAGCGCAACCGGGGCCGGCCCGGATGCTGGCGTTTCGTGGGGGAAACCGCGACACTGCCCGCCGATGACGCTCCGGACGCTCCCCGTCGCCGGGCTGCTCGCGGTCGTGGCGCTGGCCCTTGCCGCGTCGCCCGCCGCGGCGGCGCCGACCCGGGTCGTGACCGGCCTCGGGGCGGTCCAGAGCCCCGCGCGCGCCGGGCGGAACGTGGTCGTGGCCCGGTTCACCGCGCC
>JALOLS010000137.1 GCA_025455865.1 Thermoleophilia bacterium | reverse complement strand
GGCGTTGCCCTCGGTCACCGAGACGTCCGGGCGCAGCGCCGCCTGCTCGTCGATGGCGTCCTTGGTGCCGCTCTGGGCGCCCGACTCCACGTCGATGAACGCGACGGTGGGTGAGGTCGGCCCCGCGATGCGCGCGAAGGTGGCCGCGTCGACCAGGCTCCCGACCTGCGCGGAGTCGATGGAGCGCCGGAGCAGGGCCACGACCTCGAGGTCGGCCCGCTGCCCCGAGGCCCCCACCACGGCGACCCGGTCCCCGACCGCCACCCCGCTCACCCGGCCGTCCTCGTCGCCCATCAGGGCGATCGTGCCGTCGCGCAGGCCGTCCAGCGAGCCCTGGGCCACCTTGACGTCGGCCACCTCGGTGAGCGCCCCGGTGTCGACGGTGGCCAGGCGCTCGGCCCGGCCGTCCACCGTGACCGGCGCGCGACGGAACGGGACCACCTGCGTGACCCCCTCGATGCCGGCGAGATCGGCCACGAAGCGCTCGTCCAGGGTCCCGCCGTCGCTCACCACCAGGTAGTCGGCGCTCTCGACCTGCTTGAGCTCGCCCACGATGAAGTCCTTCAGGCTGGTGCCGGAGACGGTGACGAAGGTGACCAGGAACACCCCGATCAGCAGCGCGTTCGCGGTGGTCGCGGTGCGCTTGGGGTTGCGGCGGGTGTTGTCGGCGGCCAGGCGGCCCTCCATGCCCAGGCGCGACATGAGCGGCGTGAGCAGGCGGGCGCCGCCCAGGGCGATGGCCGGGCCGGCCACGAGCACCGCCGCGACCAGCAGGATCACCCCGAGCCCCACCACCGGGGCGTTGGTGCCCGCGAGCAGCCCGAGGACGCCCAGGACGCCGAGCACCGCGGCGACCACCATGCGCCGCCGCGACACCCGCACCTGCTCGACCGAGGCGTCGCGGAGCGCCTCGATGGGCTCGGTGCGTGCGGCCCGGCGGGCGGGGATCATCACCGAGAGCACGGTGAGGACCGTCCCGATGAGGACCCCGGTGACCACGTTCCCCGGCTGCACGGAGATGCCGCTGCCCGGGAGCGCGACCCCGAGGGCGCCGAGCGCCGCGATGACCGCGAACGCGAGGCCGAGGCCCACCACGACCCCGAGCAGCGACCCGATCACCCCCACCACCACGCCCTCCCAGCGCAGGGACCGGCGGATCTGCCGCGGCGTCGCCCCGATGGCGGCGAGGACGGCGAGCTCACGCACGCGCTGGGCGACGATGACGCTGAATGTATTGTAGATGACGAAGGCGCCGACCAGCAGCGCGAGCAGGGCGAACGCCTGGAGGCCCTGCTTGAGCACCCGGCCGATGGCCCCGATCGAGTCGCGCTGGTCGGCCCGGAACGCCTCGCCGGTCTGGGCCTCGAACCCGGCCGGCACGAGCGGCGTGACCTCGCGGAGCAGATCCTCGGCGGGCACCGACCCGCGCAGGGAGAGGCTCTGGAACCCCGGCGCGGACGAGCTCAGCCAGCGGAACGCCGCGGCCCGGGGGATGGAGACGGTGCCGCTGCCATCCAGCGCATCGCCCTCGCCGAAGCGGGTGATCCCCACCACGGTCGCCGGGAAGCGGCCGGCCTGGGTCAGGACCGTCACCCGGTCGCCGATCCCGAGGTCCTCGTCCTCGGCGGTCCCGCGGTCGACGGCCACCTCGCCCTCGGCGGCCGGCGCGCGCCCCTCGGTCACGTCCACCGGGTTGAGCTCGTCGTCCTCGACCCACAGGCGCCCGGTGGCGCCCTCGGCCGTCGGCTTGCCGTCGGCCCCGAGGAAGGCCACCGGCCCGGTCACCACCCCGGCGACCGCGTCGACCCCGTCCAGGGCCGCCATGCGGTCGGCCACCGCGACCGGGATGCGGGCCTGCTCGGCCAGGGTCTGGTCGGCCGTCGAGCCGGTGTCGGCGGGGATGACCGCCACGTCGACCGCGCCGTACTGGCGGTCGACGTCGCCCTCCAGGGAGGCGGTGACCCGGTCGGCCACGAAGCCGGTGGCGGTGAAGAACGCGACCCCGGTCAGGATCGCGATCAGCGTGGCGAGGTAGCGCCCCCGGTTGTGGCGGACCCCGCGCCAGGCGAGCTTGAGCACGCCGTCAGGCCTCGAACCGCTTCATGCGGTCGAGCACCCGGTCGGTGGTCGGGTCGGGCATCTCGTCGATGATGCGCCCGTCGGCCAGGAACAGCACGTTGTCGGCGAAGGAGGCGGCGTGCGGGTCGTGGGTCACCATCACGATCGTCTGCCCCGAGGTGTCCACCGCCTGGCGCATGAAGGTCAGGATCTCGGTGCCGGTGGAGGAGTCCAGCGCGCCGGTCGGCTCGTCGGCGAACACGATCTCCGGGCGGGGCACCAGCGCCCGGGCGACGGCCACCCGCTGCTGCTGGCCCCCCGAGAGCTGGCTGGGGAGGTTGTCCAGCCGGTTGCCGAGCCCCACGGTGGCGACGACCTGGCCGAACCACTCGGGGTCGGCGTGCTCCCCGGCCAGGGTCAGCGGCAGCTCGATGTTCTCCCGCGCGGTGAGCGACGACACCAGGTTGTACTGCTGGAAGATGAAGCCGAGCCGGTCGCGCCGGAGCAGCGTGAGCTTCTCCTTCGACAGCGTCGAGAGGTCGGTGTCGCCGATGTAGGCGTGGCCCGAGGTCAGGCGGTCCAGGCCGGCGACGCACTGCATGAGCGTGCTCTTGCCCGATCCGGACGGCCCCATGATCGCGGTGAAGCGGCCCTTGGGGAACGCGACGGTCACCCCCGCGAGCGCCTGCACGGCGGCCTCGCCGCTCCCGTAGGTCTTGACCGCATCGACGGCACGCGCCGCCCCCGTCTCCGTCGCGACCGCCGCCACCCGCGCTCCCTTCGTCCTGTCGATCCGCCCTCCGGGCGAGCGCGGGCCACGGTAGTGCGCCGCATGGGGGCGCGGGAGTGTCACCTCCTGCGTTACCGTTACCGGTCCGACCAGCAGGGAATCGGGGGCGAGGATCGGCGGCCGGGAGCGCGGCGGCGTGGAGGACGCGGAGGCCCGGAGGGCGCTCGAACGGGTGCTGGCCGGGCCGCTGCGGCGCTCCGCGCGCGGCGCGGCGTTCCTGCGCTACGTGGTCGACGAGTCGCTGGCCGGCCGCGGGAGCGCCCTGCGTGAACGGGCCATCGGGGTCGCCGCGCTCGGCCGGGGCGAGGACTTCGACCCGCGCCTGGACCCCGCCGTCCGCGTGCAGGCGCGCCGGGTGCGGGCCGCGCTCACGCGCCACTACGCCGGCGCGGGCGCCGCCGACCCGGTGCGGATCATCCTGCCGGTCGGCGGCTACGCGCCGGTCTTCACCCGGGCCCCGGTCCGTACGGGTCCCACCCCCGAGCCGCTCACCCGCGGCCCGGGGGTGGTGGTGCTCGCCCTGGAGGATCTCGGGCCCGCCGGCGAGCCCATCGCCCCGTGGCTCACCGAGCTCCTGGTCGCCGAGCTCTCACGGTTCCCGGGCCTGCGGGTCATCGGGCCGGTGCGCCCCGGGGCGGGCGCGGCCGACCCGCGCACGCTGGGGGCCGGGCACGGCGCGGAGTTCGTCCTGGTCGGGAGCGTCCGGCCGCAGGACGACGTCCTGCACGCCGTCATCCGGCTGGTCGACACCCGGAGCGGCGCGACGGTCTGGTCGCGGGCGCTCCGCGAGCAGGGCACCCGCGCCGAGGCGGCCGCGGCGGTCGTGCGGGCGGTCGTGCCGCGGCTCGGGGACCACTACGGGGTCGTCGCCCGGGCCCTCGGCCCCCCTCGCCGGTCGCCCGGCGCCCTCGAGGCGATGCAGGCGTACTGGGCGATCCACGCCGACCTCGATCCCACCCGGCTCGAGCCCGTGACCGCCGCCCTCCAGGCCGCGCTCGGCCGCGAGCCGGACAACGCCCTGCTCCTGGCCATGCTGGCCGACATCACGATGTGGGCGGCCGAGGAGGGCCTCGGGGACCGGCCGCGCACCGCGGAGGAGGCCGAGGACCTGGCCCGGCGCGCCATCGCCCTCGATCCCGCCAACGCCCTCGCGCACGTCGCGCTCGCCTGGAGCATGCGGATCCAGGGGCGGGATGAGGAGTGCCGGGCGCTCTGCGCGCGGGTCGTCGAGCTCGGCCCGGACCACCCCTACCACCTGCTCGCGGCAGGCATCGACCTGGCCTACACCGGATGCTGGGATGAGGGGATCGCCCTGGTGCGCCGGTCGCTGCGCCTGAACCCCGACCGCCCGGACTGGATCCGCGTGGTCCTGGCCTTCGACCACCTGCGCCGCGACGAGGACGAGCTCGCGCTGGCCGAGGGGCGGCGGGTGCACACTCCGTCCTTCGCCCTGGGCCCGGTGGTGCGCGCGGTGGCGCTTGCGCGCCTCGGACGCCACGATGAGGCCCGCCGCGAGCTCGACGCCGCCCGCGTGCTGGCGCCGGTGCTCGGCCGGGACCCCGCGCAGGCGCTCGCCGGGGTGCTCGTCCCTCCGGAGCTCCGCCCCCGGATCCTCGCGGACCTCGCCGCCATCCGGCCACCAGGCTGAGGTTCCCCGGCCGGCCGGGCGCCGCGGCGGATACCGTCCCCGGCCGTGATCGAGCCCTTCCAGATCACCGGTTCCTCCTCGTTCGCCGCCCGGGCGGCGCTGGAGGAGGCCGGCGCGGAGTATGTGGCGGTGGATGTGCACCCCCGGCGGCGCGAGGAGGCCCCGGGGTTCCCCCAGGTGGCGCCGCTGCGCCGGGTGCCGGCCATCCGCGACGGCGAGGTGGTGGTCACCGAGACCGGGGCGGTGCTGCTGTGGATCGCCGACCGCTTCCCGGACGCCGGCCTCGCCCCGGCGGTCGGCGACCCTGCCCGGGCCGACCCCTACCGGTGGGTCATGTGGACGGCCAACACCCTGCACACCGCGTGGGCGCCGCTGTTCGTGCCCGAGCTCCTCACCGACGAGGACACGGCCTTCGACGGCCTGCGAGCGAAGGCCCGCACCGCCCTCGAGCGCCATGGCGATCATCTGGAACGGGCGCTCGCGGGGCGCGAGTGGCTGGCCGGCGAGCGCTTCTCGGTGGCCGACATCTCTGTCTTCATGCTGGTGGGCTGGCAGCACGCCATCGCGGACCTCGTCCTCGGGGGGCCGGCGGTCGAGGCCCGCTTCACCCGGGTCGGCGCCCGCCCGGGGGTCACGCGCGCCCGCGCGCTCGACGGCCTGGACGACCGGCTGGTGCGGCACGACCCGCACCTGCGGGGCGGGAAGCCGATCGCGTGAGCGCGCCGGGGCGGGTGCTCCTGGGCCGGGTGACCCCGGACACCGGGGCGGCCGCCACGCTGATCGGGTGGCCGGTGGCCCCGGCCGGGGCCACCCCCGGGCCCGACGACGTGCTGGTCGTGGACGAGTGGACGCCGGAGACCGACCCCCTCGTGGCCGGCGCCCGGCGCGCCGGGGCCCGGGTCACCTGCCTGGCCGACCTCCTGCTCGCCCGCACCCGGCTCCCGGTGCTCGGGATCACCGGCACGGCGGGCAAGACCACCGCGAGCCACGCGGCGGCGGCCCTGCTCGGCGCCGCGGGCATCGGCGTGGTGATGGCCCGGGCCGGCCGCGCGGCCAACGCCTGGCCCGACCACACGCTCGTGGACGCGCCGGCGCCGCCGGGCGGGTGGCTGGTGGCCGAGCTCACCTCCACCCACCTGTGCGCCATGGACCTCCCGGCCGGCGTGCCGCAGGTCGCGGTGGTCACCGCGCTGTGGCCCGACCACGTGGAGCTGCACGGGTCGGTCGCCGCCTACCTCGCGGCCAAGCGGCGCATCCTCGCCGGCCAGGCGCCCGGCGGCTGGGCGGTGCTCCCCGCCGACCCGGACGTGCGGGCCGCGCTCGGGGCGCCCGCGCCCGGCGTCCGGGTGGCGGAGTTCTCGCCCGACGGACCGGTGCCCCGCGGCGCCGGGGTCGCCGGCGGCCGCCTGGTCGCGTGCTGGGACGGCGTGCGGCACGACCTCGGTGACCTGGCCGCGCTCCTGCCGCCGGGCCCCCACCCCGCCCCGGTGCTCGCCGCCTGCACGGCGGCGCTCTGCGCGGGGGTCCCCGCCGAGCGGATCCCCGACGGCCTGCGGGCGATGCCCGCCCTGCCCCACCGCCGGCGCACGGGCGCCGTCCAGGGCCGGGTGGTGGTCGACGACACGATGGCCGCGACCCCGGCCAAGGCCCGGGCCGCGCTCGGCGGGCACCCGGACCGGTCGCTGGTGCTGGTCTCGGGCGGGGAGGACCACCCGGGCGGCGGCCCGGCGGTCCACGCCGACCCGGCCGAGCGGGCGCTGCTGGCCGGCGCCTGCCGCGAGGCGGTGCGGGCCGCGCGCCTCATCGTCCTGTTCGGCCCCGCCGCCGCCCGGCTCGCGCGGCACCTGCCCGGCGACCGCCTGGTGCGCGCCGCCGGCGCCGAGGACGCTCTGCGCCGGGCGGTCGCAGCGGCCCGGCCGGGCGACACGGTGCTGGTCGCGCCCATGTTCCCGATGGCCCAGCGCGACCGCGAGGCGGTCGCCCGGCTCAGCCGGGGGTGAGGCGCGTGCGCCCGGGCTCGGGCAGGC
>JALOLS010000136.1 GCA_025455865.1 Thermoleophilia bacterium | reverse complement strand
CCGTGCGCTTCATGGGGCCGATGGGCTACGTCGTGACCTTCCGCCAGACCGACCCCCTGTACGTGCTCGACCTGGCCGACCCCGAGCGGCCGCGGGTGCGTGGCGAGCTCAAGATCCCGGGCTACTCGGCCTACCTGCACCCGGTGGGCGAGGGCCTGCTCCTCGGCGTCGGGCAGGACGCCACCGCGACCGGCCAGGTGACCGGCAGCCAGGCGTCGCTCTTCGACGTCTCCGACCCGGCGCGGCCGGCCCGCCTGGACACGCTGGACCTCGGCGACTGGAGCGAGGCCGAGCAGGACCACCACGCATTCCTGTGGTGGGGCCGCGCGGGCCTGGCCCTGGTGCCCGCGGTGGCCGACGGCGAGGCACTGATGCGCGGGGTGCGGGTGGGCGGCCGCGCGCTCCGGCCGGCCGGGGCGGTCCGCCACCCCGGCGGCGGCGTCGTGCGCCGCTCGGTGGTGCGCGGCGAGCGGGTGTTCACCGTCTCGGACGGCGGCGTGGCCACCAGCGACCTGGGCACCCTCCGGCCCGTGGGCTGGACGCCCTTCACCGGGTAGCCGCACCGGACCGGGCACAATGCGGCGGGATGCCCCCCGCCGCCGCCCGGCGCGCCGCCGTGATCGCCCTCGCGCTGGCGGTGGCGGTGGCGTTCGCCGACTCCTCGATCGTCGTCCTCGCGCTCCCCGAGCTCTACACGGAGTTCGAGACCTCGATCCCCGGGGTCGCCTGGGTGGTCACCGCCTACAACCTCGTGGTGGCGGTGGCCGCCTTCGCGCTGCGGCCGGCGCTGCGCCGGATGCGCCCGGCGCCCCTGCTGCTCGCCGGGCTGGTGGTCTTCCTGGGCGCCTCGGTCGCCTGCGGGCTGGCCGGCGACCTGGCCGTGCTCATCATCGCGCGCTGCGTGCAGGGGCTCGGCGCCGCCCTGGTGCTGGCCGCCTCGCTCCCGATCATGGTCGCCCTGGCCGCGACGGCGGAGACCGGCGCCATGCGGTGGGCGGCGGCGGGCGCGGTGGGCGCCGCGGTGGGTCCGGCGCTCGGCGGGGTGCTCACCGAGCTCGCCTCCTGGCGGGCGATCTTCATCTTCCAGGCCCCGGTCGCCGCCGTGGCCCTGATCGCGCTGGCGGTGCCCGCGGCGCGCGCGCTCGGCCCGGAGCGGCCGGCGCCCAGGGCGCACACCGGGGCCGCCAACTGGGGGCTGGTCTTCGCCTTCGGCGCCCTGGTCGGCGCGCTCTTCCTGGCTGTGCTGATGGTCGTGACGGTCTGGGACCTCGGCCCGCTGGCCGGCGCGGTGGTCGTGAGCGCGCTGCCGATCGCGGCGCTCCTGGTGCGCCCGCTCTCGGTGGCGCTCTCCCCGGTGGAGGGCGTCGGCGGCGGGGCGCTGCTGCTCGCCGGCGGCCTGGCCGGCCTGGCGTTCCTGCCGACCGTGAGCCCGGCGCTCGCCGCGGTGTGCCTGGGGGTCTGCGGCCTGGGCTTCGGGCTGGTCGTGCCGCCGCTCACCCGGGCCTCGGTGCCCGGGGTGGAGGGGCTCGGGCAACGGGCCACGGTGTCGGTGGGCGCCCGCCACGCCGGCCTGGTGCTCGCGCTGGTGCTGATCGCCCCGGTGGTCGCGACCGGCCTGGAGCGCGGCGGGGAGGTCGCCACGATCAACGCGACGGCCGTGGTGCTCGACGCCGAGATCGGCGTGGACGTGAAGGTGCCGGTGGCGCTCGCCCTGCGTGATGAGTTCGAGCGCACCCCGCGCGGCGAGGTGCCCGACCTGGCCCGGCCCTTCGACGAGAACGGCGCCGGTGACGACGAGGCGGTGCGCTCCGCCCGCGACGACCTGGTGGACGCCATCCAGGCCGCGCTCACCCGGGGCTTCCGGTACGCCTACCTGCTGGCCGCGCTCTTCGCGCTGCTCGTGCCGCTCCCGCTGCTCATCGCCCGGCTGGCGCGGAGGCCGGCGTGAGCCTGTCGCGCCGCACCGCGCGGATCGTCCTGGCGCTCCTGGTGGCCGGGGCGGCCCTGATGGTGGGGGTGATGATCGCGAGCGGCGCGCGGGACTTCGGCACCTCCCTGTCGCGCCCGCCCTGCACCCCGGCCCCGGCCTTCCCCGGCGACGGGCTCGACGCGACGCTCCAGCGCGTGGTGCTCGACGGCCTGGAGGGCGCGGCGTGCGAGCTCGGGGCGACCCGCGAGGAGCTCGTGCTCTCGCTGGCGCCGTCCGACATCCGCCCGCGGGACATCCGCTGGGACGACGCCACGATCCAGCGCGCGGTGCGCTCCGGGCTGGTGCAGTCGATCGACCAGGCCGAGGACCGCGGGTCGCTGCCCGGCCCGCTCGCGAGCGTGCTGCGGGCGGTGGCCGAGCGGGCGCCGGTCGAGTTCCTCATCAACCGCGGCGGGGACCTGGCCGGCATCGTCGACGCGGTGCGCTCGGCCGATCCGGGCGACCTCCTGCGGCTGCTGGGACGGATCGACCCCGGCGACCTGCTCGACCTCATCCGGCCGTGACGAAGGGAGCCCCGGTGGACCTGATCGTGATCGGCGCGGGCTTCGCGGGCCTGGCCGCGCTGGAGGCCGCGCGGGCGGCCGGGGCCGAGGCGGTCTGCCTGGAGGCCCGCGACCGCGCGGGCGGGCGGGCGTGGACCGAGGGGACGCCGCAGGGGCCGTTGGACCGCGGGGCGCAGTTCCTCAACCGCGACATGCACCGCCTCATGCGGCTGACCGGGCGGCTGGGACTGCCCGTGGCCGAGGCCGTCGTCCGCGGCCGGCGCACCTGGATCGCGGACGAGGACGAGGCCGGCGTGGAGCGGGCCGCCCGCGAGCTCGACGGCACCCTGGACGTGCTGCTCCTGGGCTGGACCGCCGCATCGCCCGAGACCAGTGTGGCGGCGGCGATCGCGGCCGACGTGGAGGCCGGCGCCATCTCCCCGCTCTCCGGCCGGGTGCTCACCACCGTGCTCACCGAGGCGTTCTGCCTGCCCTGCGAGGTGCTCATGGCCGCCCACGTGGCCCGCTCGGTGAGCGCGTTCGCGAGCGACCGCGACGAGCTGGAGGCGTTCCTGCCCGGCGGCCTGGGCGAGCTCGCGCGGCGCTTCGCGGCCGAGCAGGGCGAGGCCGTGCGGACCGGCCACCCCGTCGACGCGGTGGCGCGCGACGGGCCGGGCTGGGTCGTGCGCGGGCCCGCCGGGGCGGTGCGGGCGGCGCGGGTGGTGGTCGCCGTGCCGCCCCCGGCGGCCCGGCGCATCGCGCTCCCCGCCCACCTGGAGCCGGCGCTCGACGCCTTCGTGCCCGGCGAGGTGGTCAAGCTGCGCGCCGACTACGCGCGGCCGTTCTGGCGTGAGCAGGGCCTGAGCGGGCAGATGCGCCTGCTGGACCCCGCCGGCGTGGCGAGCGAGGACACCTCGGTGGGCGACCTGGCCGCGCTCACCGTGTTCGCCGGGGGGCCGGCGGCCCGGGAGGTGCACGCACACGGTGCCCAGGGGCGGCGGGAGTGGCTCCTCGCGCGGCTGGAGCGCGCCTTCGGCCCCGAGGCCCGCGCGCCGCTCGCGGTGCACGCCACGAGCTGGGTCGGCGACCGCTGGTCGGCCGGGGGCTACAACAGCCACGTCGCGGCCGGCCGGCTGCCCGACCCCGAGCGGGTCCTCGGCGCCCTCCACGACGGCCTCACGTTCGCCGGCGCCGAGATCGCCGAGGTGTTCCCGGGCTACGTGGAGGGCGCGCTCGCCTCCGGCCAGGCCGCCGCCGCGCGCGTGCTCGGGAGCTGACCGGGCGGCCTACCCTCCGCCGTCGGCGCGCTCGGGGATCGGGTCGAGCTCGGCGCGCGCCCCGGTGAGCGACCAGGTCCACGACTGGTTGCCGAACGGGGTCAGGATGCGCCCGGAGAAGCCCGCGAGGTCGGTGATGCGGTTGGTGGGGGGCTGGTTGGTGACGAAGCCGTTGTAGAGCAGGCCGCCCTCCCCGCCGCTTCCGAGCTGGCCGGCGACCGGCGCGTCGTTGGCGATCACCTCCCGGGGCGGGTCGTCGCCGCAGACCACCGGGTAGGACCAGCTTCCGAGCGGGGCGGCGGCCGGGGTCCCGAAGAGCTCATAGTCCCAGCCGGATCCGTCGGCCCGGGGCTCCTCCTTGACCACCAGCCGCGCGGTGATGCCCGGGAAGCCGACGGTGCCGGATCCCGAGCCGACGCACCCGCCGGTCTGGGTGGCGCTCCAGCTCACCGACCCGCCGCTCGCCTCGTACACGTGCCCGGTCAGCGGCTCGAAGCCCTTGTAGGCCAGGGTGATCTGACCGTTCCAGGTCACCCGCGGCGGCCGTGGCCCGAAGTCGCCGGAGAAGGTGCCGGTGATCTCCCGGGGCAGGCACGACCGCGCCGCCTCCACCGTGCCGTCGGGCCGCAGCGGCTCCGGGTCGCCGATGACCGCGTTCGTGGTGAGGAGGATCACCTCACGCACGTCACCCCCCGGGGCGGTGCGGCAGAACGTGATGCGCCGCCGGTCGGTCCAGTCCTCATAGCGCCACTCGGCGCCGATCCGCACGAACGCGCCCACCCGGGCGTCCTCGTCGCCCTCCACCCCGGGCCGCACGGCGAGCCACCTCACCTCGTCCGGGACGCTGATGCGGCGGATGTCGGTGGCCCGCGTGCGGATGCCGCCCGTGAGCGGCACCACCCGGGTCGCCTTGCCCTGCAGGGCCACGTCGAGCGGCCGCGCCGGCGTGCCCGGCACCTGGTAGCGGTCCCACTGCCGGAAGGAGTCGCCCACCGAGGTCGCGGGCAGCGGGTCCTGGTTCCAGGCGAGCGCGGCGTACTGCTGGAAGCTCTGCCGGGCGCCGCCGGGGATGGCCGCCTCCAGCGCGGCGATCTCGCCCACCCGCTCCTGGGCCTCGTGCAGACGGCGCACCACCGACGGGCCGTGGCGCCTGGCGAGCGAGGCGATGTAGAGCCAGCCGCCGTAGCCGTCCCAGGCGATCTGGAAGTCCATGAACCGGTTGCCGCGGTGGGCGTGCTCGTCCTGATCCCGCGGGTAGGCCAGGTCCATCGCCCAGGTGGCGGTGGCCTCGTCCCACTCGGAGTAGTTGATGCAGGCCGTCGCCCGGCCGAAGGCGGCCTGGAAGGCGTGGAACACCTCGTGTGCCACCACCGCGCGGCGCGCACCCCGGCGCAGGACGATGACCCCGGGCTTCCGGGGATCGCACGCCCGGGCGCTGTAGGGCCGGAAGACGGCCACCCGGCCGTCCCGCAGGTCGCGGTTGGCCTTCACCACGTAGAGGTCCAGGCGCCCGTCGCCGCCGTTCGGGCATCCGCGCACCGCCCCGTCGCGCGGCGGGGTGCGCCCGAGCAGCGCGGCGTAGCGGGGCCAGATACGGCCCTCGACCGCCGTGCGGTAGGCCCGGGCGGCCGCGGCGTCGCGCGGCGCGTGCCACACCCGCACGTTCGGCCCGTCGACCGAGCGCAGGCCGGCGGTGCGGATGCCCGACGTGATGCACGCGGCCTGCGCGAGCGAGGGGACGGCGAGCGCGGCGGCCCCGAGCGCGGCGGCGGTGAGGACGATTCGGCGGATGCCCATCACGGCACGCTATCCGACGCTAGAGGTCCAGCCCGATCCGCCGGGCGGCCCAGACCCAGACCGCGTAGGCCGCCGCCGTGGCCGCCGCCGCCAGGACCATCGCCGGCACCACCGCGACCCCGGCGCGGATCGCGAGCGGCAGCACCACGAAGAACACCACCGAGGGCACGATGACCCAGAGGATCGACCACGACAGGTCCGACACCTGGGCGGCGTCGCGGGTGTCCGCGTAGAGCCAGGCCAGCGCGAGCAGCGAGGTGAGCGGCAGGGAGATCAGCACGGCGCCGAGCAGGCTGGAGCGCCGGGCGGCCTCGCTGGCGGCGGCGACGACGACCCCCGAGATGAGGGCCTTCAGCACCAGGTACACGGACGCCTCCGCGCCGGCGTCAGAGCCCGATCCGGCGGGCCTCGTCCGGCGGGAGCGGGTGGAGGATCGTGAACTCGTTGCCCTCGGTGTCGCACATCAGCCGGTGCTCGCCCTCGGGATCGGGGTCGACCATGAGCAGGCGCCCGCCCAGGGCCTCGATCCGCGCCTGGGCGGCGTCGAGATCGGTCACCTCGATGTCGGGTCGCGCGCGGATGGACGTGCGATCCGGCCGCGGCCCCTGCGCGGGCAGGAGGCCCAGGTAGAGCCCTCCGCGGTCGCGGCCGAGCTGGATCCAGTCGGGGCGCACGTCGATCGCCTCCACCCCGAGCAGGCCCTGCCAGAACGCCGCGGCCCGGTTGATGTCCTCCGCTTCGAAGACCAGCGCCCGGCACCAGCCGGTGATGGGGGCCTCGTCGCTCATCCGCTTCCTCCCCTCAGGCGCCCAGGACGCCGTCGATCCAGTCGAAGACCCGCTGGTTGCGCACCTGCGGGGCCGGGATCTCGCAGTCGAGCCCCGCCCCGTCGGCCGTCGTGAACACCTCGCGGTGCACCGGACCGCCCACCTCCGCCACGACCTCGGCCGCCTGGCCCCGGTAGGCCTCCTGCTCCTCGGGCTCGCAGGTCATGACCGGGCAGGTGATCCGGCCGGC
>JALOLS010000135.1 GCA_025455865.1 Thermoleophilia bacterium | reverse complement strand
AGAGCGGTGGCCCGGGCGCCGGAACCGGGACTTCCCCCACCCGCGGATGCGGGTCCCCCGCCGGAAGGCGGAGGAGGAGAGGAGGAGGCGACCACCGGAGTCGAACCGGTTCATGGCGGTTTTGCAGACCGCTGCGTTCCCACTTCGCCAGGTCGCCTGGGGAACAGCACGGCCCCCGCGCGGGGGGCCGTCGGACAAGCGGATGAAGGGACTCGAACCCTCGACCTTCTGCATGGCAAGCAGACGCTCTAGCCAACTGAGCTACATCCGCGTTGCGGTGGCGAAGCATAGCGGGCGGGCGCCCGGCGCTCAACGCACCGGACCCGGCCCCTCGGTCAGGCCGCCTGCCAGGGGTCGGTGTCGGTCTCGGCGAAGCGCACCTCCAGCCCGCTCCCGGTGAGCGCCCGCTCCAGCGTGCGCGACCACCGGCGCATCGCGAAGCGCTCCACGCCGGCGTGGGGCACCTGCACCAGCGCCATGCCCAGGGCGCGGTCGGCGTCGTGGTAGCGCAGGTCACCGGTCACGTAGGCGTCGGCCCCGGCCGCCCGGGCGTCGGCGATCAGGCCGCCCCCGGAGCCGGTGCAGAGCGCCAGGCGCTCCACCCGGGCGTCGAGGTCGCCCACGTAGCCCAGGGCCGACCTGCGGCCGCCGAACGCGACGTTGACCTGGGCGACCAGCCGCTCCAGGGCGACCGGCTCGATCCGCCCCACCCGCCCGATGCCGGCGCCCGGGTCGCTGGCTGCCGGGGTGAGCGGCACCGTGTCGCGCATGCCGAGCGCCTCGGCCACCACGTCGTTCAGCCCGCCGCGGGCCGAGTCGAGGTTCGTGTGGGCGGCGATCACGGCCACCCGGTGCTCGGCCGCGCGCAGCACCAGCTCGCCGCTCCCGGGGGCGTCGGTGACCGCGCGCAGGGTCGGGAAGATCGGGGGGTGATGGACCACCACCGCCTCGCAGCCCAGCTCGGCCGCCTCGCCGAGCACCTCGTCGCGCAGCTCCAGCGCGACCAGGATGCGCCGGAGCCGCGCGTTGTGGCGCCCGACCATCAGCCCGACGTTGTCCCAGTCCTCGGCCAGATCGGGCGGCGCCAGGCGCTCGACCACGGCAAGCAGCTCACCGACCAGCATCGGCGCCAAGGCTACGCAATCGCCGGCGCCGGGGGGCGTGACGGCGCTCGCGGTGCGCTACGGAGACGGTAGGCGCCGCGATCAGGGAGGCGCGCCGTGCCCGGCATCCGACCCCTCGTGCTGCTGGCCGCCGTCGCGGCGGTCGGTGCGGGCGTGCCGGCCCCGGCCCCGGCCGCGGTCCCCTCCAACGAGTGGACGCTGAGCTTCGACTACTCGATCGGCGGGGCGCTCGCCGGCGGCGCGAGGGTCACCTTCCGGACCCCCTACCGCGCGGGCGTCGTCGAGGCGCGGGGGCCGCTCACGCTCGAGGGCCCTCTCGGGGTCGTGACCGGCGAGTTCGTCCTGCGCGGCCGGGTGGCCGACGGCGTGCTCGCCTTCGTGCCCCAGGGCACCGCGACGCTCACCACCGCCGACGTGACCGTGCCGCTGGACCTCTTCCAGTCCCCCGAGGAGGTCGCGATCCCGCTGGACCACGAGGCCGAGTGGACGCGGGAGGGCGCGGGGACGCACACGGTCTTCAGCCTGTCCGGCACCGAGAGCCACCGCATCACCTACGACGTCCGCGAGCGCATGAACCTGGGCCACGGCGCCCCCGGCCTGCCCCGGGGGCACGCCGTCGAGCCCGTCTCCCGCTGGCGGTTCACGATCGACGTGGACGTGAGCCCGGAGGGCGAGATCACCGGAGAGGCGAGGCCGCGCCATCTCGGGATCGCCACCGACTCGATTCCGCGGGGGCGCTACCGGCTGCGGGCGGTCCCGGGACCGCGCTTCGGGCGGACCTCCTTCGCGGTCCGCGGGGCGATGGCCGGCGGCGTGGGGTTCATCTGGCTCACGCCCGTCCCGGGCGCCCGCCACCTGCTCGACGTCGACGTGCTCGCCGGTGGGCGGGTGCTGGCCCGGCGCGCACACGCGATGAGCCGGCTGCCGGTGAAGCTGCCGATCCTGCGCCGGCCCCGGCCGGCCCGGAGGGTCTGCTTCCAGGCCGATCCCCCACCGGACGGGAACCTCGACGCCGGCTGCCGCAGGCCCCCTCGCGTGGACCCCTGCTGCGACACGACCCGGCTGATCGTGCGCACCCAGCAGCGCACCGGCTGACCCCGCCCTACCCCCGCCGGGCGACGGGCGCCGCGGCCCGCGCGAGCACCAGGCCCCCACGGGGCGCCACGAGCACCGCTGAGGCGACCAGGTGGGCGCGGTCGCGCCGTGCCACCCGCAGCACGCAGCGGCCCGGGCGGGCGGGCAGGACCGGGCGCACGCACCGGCCGATCACCCGGCCGCCCTGCCGCACGGCCACGCGGACCACCCCGCGCCCGAGGCCCGAGCGCACCGAGACGACCACCCGCGCCCCGCGCGCGGTGGCCCGGACGGTGAGGGGATCGGCGGCGGCCACGGCGGGCGGCGCCGGGGCCGGCACGCCGGCGGGGGGCGGGTCGACCGCGGGAGCGGAAGGCGGCGCGGGCGGCGCCGGGGTCGGCGGTGCGGGCGCCGGGGATGGCGCGGGCGATGCGGGCGGAGCGGGCACGACGGTGAGGGTGACCTCCGCCGGGGCGCTCTGCGCGCCGGCGGGCCCGGTGGCCCGGAAGGTGAACCGGTCGGGGCCGGTGGCCCCGGGGGACGGCCGGTAGACCGCGACCGCCGACCCCGGCCCGGGCGGCGTGAGCGTGCCGCGCGCCGGCGGGTCGACCACCTGGAAGCCGGTCACCCGCAGGCGCTGGGCCGGCGGCGTGGTGGGCGCGTTGACCGCCTCGGCCGCGAGCGTGACCGGCAGCGTGCCCCCGGCCGGCGCCTGCCCGGCATCCTGCCCGCGGGCGACCAGGCCGTCGACGAACGTGTCCGCCCACGCCACCTGGTCGCTCTCGTCGGCCTCCTCGATCTGGCCGTCCGGGTCGACCTCGCCGCGCAGGCGGTAGGGCCCCGGGGCCAGGCCGGTGACGTCGATCCACTGCAGGGCGAGGGCGGCCGGGTAGAGGTCGCCCCAGGTGGGGGCGATCCCCATGCGCACGCTGAGCTGGTCCGGGCTCGCACCGCAGTCGAAGTAGCTCCGGGCGCCGGTCGACCCGGCCGCGTAGGTGTCGAACATGCAGAAGCCGATCTTGGCCGCCGGCCCCACCTCGCGCTCCCCGGGCCCCTGGGGGGTCCAGAGCCGGTACTCGGCCGCGCGGCGGTAGTGCCAGTGGCGGTGGCCGTCGGCCGCCTCCCAGTAGATGGGGTTGGCGAGCGGCACCCGCCGCACCTCGACCGCCCCCGCCGGGTCGTAGACCACCTGCTCGGCCGCCATGTCGGTCGTGGTGTCGGCCCGGGCGCCGGCGAGCTCGAACCGGCCCGGGCCGGTGTTGCGCAGCACCGCGTCGAAGCGCAGGAGCACCCGCCCGGGCGCGCTCGTGCGGTCGACGACGGCGTTGGCCATCGCCGGGAACCCCGGCGGCGACGGGAACTCCGGGACGAGGTCGGGGAGCGCCTCGCCGGGGCCCGCCGACCACCCGGCGCCGGCGATCGCGAGGCACCCCGCCCCCGCGACCGCGAGCGCGGCGGCGGGGACGGCGCGCCGGACACCCACTAGGGGCCTGTCCACAAAGTCGACCCGCCACCCGTCGGCTGCATCGCGGCGCACCTCGGCACCCTCGGAGTCACATGTACCACCAGTACATGTGACGTCCTCGAGGTCACCGATCTGCTTGCGATTCGCTCCCCGGGAGGCGGGTCTTGGTTCATGGACAGGCCCCTAGGCGGCGGCCTTGGCGGCCTCGACCGCCTTCTGGGTGAGGTGGGCCGGAAGCTCCTCGTAGCGCAGGAACTCCATCGTGTAGTCGGCCCGGCCCCCGCTCATCGACCGCAGGTCGGCCGCGTAGGAGAGCATCTCGCTCATCGGCACCTCGGCCCGCACCACCTGGGCCGAGCCCTTCGCCTCCATCCCGAGCGGCCGGCCCCGCCGGGAGTTCAGGTCGCCCATGACGTCGCCGACCAGGTCCTCGGGCACCGTGGTCTCCACCAGCATGATCGGCTCGAGCAGCACCGGATGGGCCTTCTCCACCGCGGCCTTCATGCCCAGCGACCCGGCGATCTTGAACGCCATCTCGGAGGAGTCCACGGGGTGGAACTTGCCGTCGTAGAGGGTGACCTTGACGTCGACCAGCGGGTAGCCGGCGATCGTGCCGGCGACCAGCGCCTCCTGGACCCCCTTCTCCACCGCGGGGATGAAGCCCCGGGGGATCGCCCCGCCGACGATCTTGTCCTCGAACTCGAAGCCGCCGCCCCGCGGGAGCGGCTCGACCCGCAGCCAGCAGTCGCCGAACTGCCCGCGGCCGCCGGTCTGCTTCTTGTGCTTGCCCTCGGCCTGGGCCTGGACGGTGATCGTCTCGCGGTAGGGCACGCGCGGGGGCTTCAGGTCCACCTCGAGGCCGAAGCGGCGCTTCAGGCGGTCCACCACCACCTCCACGTGCATCTGCGAGAGCCCGGCGACGATGAGGTCGTGGGTCTGCTCCTCGCGGTGCACGTCGAGGGTCGGGTCCTCCTCCTGCATGCGCCGGAGCGCCTGCACGACCTTGTCCTCCTCGCCCTGCCGGGCCACCATCGCGAAGCTCATGACCGCGGGCGGGTAGGCGATGGGCGCGAAGGCGACCGGGTTGTTGCCCACGATCAGCACGTCGCCGGTCTGCACGTCCTTGAGCTTGGCCACCGCCCCGATGTCGCCGGGGCCCAGCGCGTCGACGTTCTGGTGGTCCTTGCCCTGCAGCGCCATGAGGTGGCCGACGCGCTCCTTGGACCCGGTGCGCACGCACACGACCTGGGTGTCGGAGGGGAGCGTGCCGGTGACCACGCGCAGCACGTTGATCTTGCCGCTGAACTGGTCGGCCAGGGTCTTGAAGCAGTAGACGACCGCCGGCCCCTCGGCGCGCGGGACGATCTCGACCTCGTCGCCGGTCCGGGGGTCGATGCCCGGCCAGGAGCCGGCGTCGAGCGGGGAGGGCAGGTCGAGCAGCAGGTCCAGCAGCCGGTCGCCGCCGATGCCCTTGCCGCCCGCCGCGCAGGTGACCGGGACGATCCGGCCCTCGCGGATGCCCTCCTTGAGCGCGCTCTCGACCTCCTCGTGGGTCAGCTCCTCGCCGCCCAGGTACTTCTCGATCAGCGCGTCGTCGGCCTCGGCGACCAGGTCGACCAGCCGCTCGCGCCCGGCGTCGGCCTCGGCCTTCATCTCGTCGGGGATCGGCCCCTCGGCCCCCTTGGGGTCACCGCCCGCGTAGATCGTCGCCGTCATGTGCAGCAGGTCGATGACCCCGCGGAACTCGTGCTCCGCGCCGATCGGGATCTCGACCGGGATGCAGGCGGGGTCCAGGTCGTGCAGCGCCGCCACCGTGTCGGCGAAGCTCGCCCGCTCGCGGTCGAGCATGTTCACCACCGCGGCCCGGGCCTTGCCGGCCTCGCGGGCCCGGTTCCACACCCGCTCGGTCTGCACCTCGACGCCGGCGGTCGCGTTCACCACCACCAGCGAGGCGTCGGCGGCCATGATGGCCCCGAAGGTGTCGGCGAGGAACGACGGCTCGCCCGGGGTGTCGATGAGGTTGAGCTTGACCCCGCGCCACACCTCGTGGGTGATCGCCGCCGAGATGCTCATGCCGCGGCGCTTCTCGTCGTCGTCGTAGTCGCAGACGGTGTTGCCGTCGGCGACCGTCCCAAGCCGCGTGACCGCGCCGGAGGCGTAGAGCAACGCCTCCACCAGGCTCGTCTTCCCCGTTCCGCGGTGGCCGACGACGGCGATGTTGCGGATCTTGGCGGGGTCATGGGCGGCCATGGTTCGCGCCTTTCATCACGAGGTGTCCGGGGCGCGATTGTATCGACGGGGACACATCCCCCGACCGGTGGGGCCGCCGACCCGGAGCGCGCCCGACGGCCGCCGGCGGTCCGGGTGCTCACCCATTCTTTACAAAGACGGCATCAGGCCCTGACGAGTGTCCCGTCGTGAGGTGTGACACTGACCGCCTCGCGCCCATGGAGGTCCAGATGCACGACTACGCACGTCGTTCCCGCCGCCTCGCCGCTCTGGCCGGCGTCGCCGGCGCAGCCGCCGCCCTCGCCTCGAGCGCCGTGGCTGCGCCGGCGCTCGACGGCACATTCCCGGTGACCGGCGTGCCAGGCCAGATGGCCACCGGACCGGATGGCAACGTCTGGTTCACCCTGAGCGCATCGTCAGCCGGGAAGGAGTTCGGCAGGATCACCCCGCTCGGCGCAGTGACTGAGTTCGACACCGTGGACGGCGGCTTCCCGAGCGGGATAACGACAGGCCCCGACGGCCAGATCTGGATGACCACGACCGGCAAGGTGTATCGGGTGAACCCGGTCTCGGGGGCGAACACCCCTTTCCCCGTCCTGGACGTCAACGGCCAGACGATCACCACAGGCCCGGACGGCAACCTCTGGACTGGCGGAGACGGGAAAGTCCTGAAGATCAGCACGGCCGGCGCTCTCCTCGACGGCTTCCCGGTCGCAGGGCTGAGCGCTCGCGGCATCACCGCA
>JALOLS010000134.1 GCA_025455865.1 Thermoleophilia bacterium | reverse complement strand
CAACACCTTCGAGATCACCGGCCCCCTCGCCGGGCGCCTCATGGGCGGCGTGCTCGAGGAGGGCATGCGCGTGCGGGTGGAGTGCACCTCCGACACCATGGAGGTCGTGAGCCCGGACACCGGCGAGACCCACGACAAGACGACCGCGGTGGTGGTCGATGTCGTGGTGATCGACTAGGAAAGGCCAGCGGACCCCTGGGCACCGTCGGCCCCTTCGACGCCGGCGGCCGCCCCGGTGACATCCACCTGCCCGACGCCCCCAGGGCCGCGGCGCTCGTGTGCCACCCCCATCCGGACTTCGGCGGCTCGCGGCACAGCAGCCTGATCGTCGCGCTCTGTGAGTCCCTCGCCGGGCTCGGCGTGGCCGCGCTGCGCTTCGACACCTCCGGCCCCGGCCCCGGGGCGCTCGAGGAGACCGCCGCCGCCCTGGACGCGCTGGCGGCCCACCTGCCCGGGCTGCCGCTCGGGATCGCCGGGTACTCCTTCGGCGCGAACCTCGCCGCCTGGACGGCCGCCGGCGACGGCCGGGTGCGCGCGGCGGCCCTGGTCGCGCCCGGCGCCACCGGCGGCCGTCCGCTGCCGCCGGCCGCCGAGGTGCCGGGCCTCGTGGTGGTGGCGGCCGGGGACGACACGGTGTTCCCGCTCTCCGGCCTGCGCGCGTGGCTCGGGGACGCCCCCCGCACGGCGCTGGTGGTGCTGGAGGGCGCCGACCACCTGTTCGCCGGGCGCACCCCCGAGGCGGGCCTCGCCGCGGCGACCGCCCTGGCCGCCCGCCTCTGATCCGGCGGGCCGCCATCTAGGATTGGCCGCCGGACCCCTCGACCCGCCCCGGTGACATGAGCCAGAACCCGTACGACATCCCCTCGGATCCCGCCAAGCGCCACAGCGCGGCCATCACCGACGGCCCCGACCGCGCGCCGGCACGGGCCATGCTCAAGGCGATCGGCTTCACCGACGAGGACCTCGCCCGGCCGGTGATCGGCGTGGCGACCACGTGGATCGAGACGATGCCGTGCAACATCAACCAGCGTGAGCTGGCCCAGCAGGTGAAGCGGGGCATCCGCGCGGCCGGCGGCACGCCGATGGAGTTCAACACCGTCTCGGTGTCGGACGGGGTGTCGATGGGCACCGAGGGCATGCGCGGCTCGCTGGTCTCGCGCGAGGTCATCGCCGACTCCATCGAGCTGGTGGCCCGCGGGCACATGTTCGACGGCCTCGTGTGCCTGGTCGGCTGCGACAAGACGATCCCCGGCGCGGCCATGGCCATCGGCCGTCTCGACATCCCCGCGCTCATCCTCTACAACGGCTCGATCGCGCCCGGGCGGTTCAAGGGGCGCGATGTGACCATCCAGGACGTCTTCGAGGCGGTCGGCGCCCACGCCGCCGGACGGATGGACCCGGCCGAGGTCCACGCGCTCGAGTCGGTGGCCTGCCCCGGCGCCGGCGCCTGCGGGGGCCAGTTCACCGCGAACACCATGTCCATGGTCATGGAGTTCCTCGGCCTCTCGCCGGCCGGCGCGAACGGCATCCCGGCGCTGCACCCCGACAAGGAGCGCGCCGCGGTGGCCTGCGGCGAGCTGGTCATGGACCTGGTGCGCCGCGACGTGCGCCCGTCACAGATCGTGACCCGCGAGTCGATCGACAACGGCATCGCCGCGGTGGCCGGGAGCGGCGGATCCACCAACGGCGTGCTGCACCTGCTGGCGATCGCCCGCGAGTTCGGGATCCCGCTCCAGATCGACGAGTTCGACACCATCGCCGAGCGCACCCCCATCGTGGCGAGCCTGAAGCCCGGCGGCGACTACGTGGCCACCGACCTCCACGCGGCGGGCGGGGTCGCCCTGGTCGCCCGGGAGCTCGCCCGGCGCGACCTGATCCACCCCGACGCCCGCACGGTGGACGGCCGCACCCTCGGCGAGATCGCGGCCGCGGCGGTGGAGACGCCCGGGCAGAAGGTCGTGGTGTCGATCGAGACCCCGGTCAAGGCCACCGGGGGTCTGGCCATCCTGCGCGGCAACCTGTCCCCCGAGGGCTCGGTGGTGAAGCTGGCCGGCCACGAGCGCCGGCTGCACCGCGGCCCGGCGCGGGTGTTCGACTCGGAGGAGGCCTGCTTCGCGGCGGTCAAGGCGCGCGGGATCGCGGCCGGGGACGTGGTGGTCATCCGCTACGAGGGCCCGGCCGGAGGGCCGGGCATGCGCGAGATGCTCCACGTGACCGCCGCCCTCATCGGCGAGGGGCTCGGCGAGCACGTGGCGCTCATCACCGACGGCCGGTTCTCCGGGGCCACCCACGGGCTCATGGTCGGCCACGTGGCGCCCGAGGCGGTCCGGCGCGGCCCCATCGCGGCCCTGCGCGACGGGGATGTGGTGGTGCTCGACGTGGACGCCCGTGAGCTCCGGGTCGAGCTCTCCGACGACGAGATCGAGGCGCGCCTGCGCGACTGGGCCCCGCCCGCCCCGCGCTACACCACCGGGGTGTTCGCCAAGTACGCGGCGCTGGTGTCCTCGGCGTCGGAGGGGGCGGTCACCGGCCCCCGGTGATTGCGGCTTTCCCGAAGGTGAGGACCCGCGTGTCGTAGGACCTCTCGGCACTTTGGTGCCGGCGGACTGCGGACTTACCGAATGGGGGGGTGCCCGAAAGGGGCGCTCCCCCTAGCCTGCCTGCCGTGCCGGGCGGATCCGGCGCTTTCCCCACGAGCGAGTGAGAAGGGGCGGCATGCTCACGACCGAATCACGGCGGCGCCCGCGACGGCGCCTCCCGCGGGGCCTGGTGGCGGTGTCCATCGGCGCCGGCGTCCTCCTGCCGGCGGGCAGCGCGCTCGCCTTCACGGTGGAGAAGGTCTCCCTCGGGCCCGGCGTCAACGTGGGCGTGCACGAGCCCGGGAGCGTCTTCGGCGGAGCCGTCGACGCTCCCGATCGCGAGGTCGGTGTCTACAACATCCGCATCTTCGGCGGCGCCCCGGGCGACATCGCGACCCAGCCGCAGGTTCCCGGGGGGGTGGCCACCCGCCCCGCGTTCGCCGTGGACGACGTCACGCACATCACCCCGAACGCGCCCTACAGCAACGCCAGCTTCGTGGACCAGCGCGAGCCGGATGCGTTCGCGGGCGAGTTCGGCCCCGCGGTCCAGAACGCGCTGCGCTGGCTGCTGCTGCACACCGACCGGCTGCTCGCCGAGGTCCCGGCCGGCGACGCGCGCAACCGGCGGGCGGCCGCCATCCAGCTCGCGGTCTGGCAGGTGCTGCGCAACCCGCCGCTGCTCGAGCCCCGGACGGACCTCCTCGCGCCGACCAACGATGCCGCGCTGAACGCCGACGCCGCGGCCATCCGCGCCCAGGCCGAGGCCGCCGTGGCCCCGCCCCTCACGGTCACCACTCCGGTGGTCGGCGGCCCCGCGCCGGCCTGCGGGGTGCAGACGGCCACCCTCACGATCACCGGCACCCCCGGGGCGCTGGTGCTCCTGCAGGTCTCGGAGGGCGGCACGCTGAGCGCGTCCTCGGTCACCCTGGGGGCCGACGGCACCGCGCAGGTGACCGTGACCGGGCCGGTCTCCGGCTCGGTGACCGTCACCGCGACCGCCCAGGGCGGCAGCCTGGTGCGGCTGGACCCCCGGGCGGGCGAGCCGGACCCCGGCCTCGGGCTGCCCGAGTGGGTGAAGCAGATCCCCGAGGAGCTGGTGATCCTGGCCGGGACCGCGTCGCCGCCGGCGAGCGGGCAGGTCGCCTTCGCGCCCTGCACCCCGCCCCCGCCGCCCCCGCCGCCGGGCGACACCCCGCCGGGCGGCACCCCGCCGGGCACCAGCCTGACCCCGTCGGGGTCGCCCGGGAGCCCATCGGCGACCGACCCCGCGGCCCTCGCGACGGCGTCCGGCGCCCGGGCGCGCCGGGCGGCGGCCAACCGCCCGCGGCTGGCCATCGTCAAGGACGGCCCGTCCCGCGCGGTGGCCGGGCAGGTCATCAGCTACCGCATCCGGGTGCGCAACGTGGGCCGCTCCACGGCCCGGGCGGTGGTGGTGCGCGACGCGCTGCCGGCCGGGTTCGCGGTGGCGAGCCCCCGGGTGCGCTTCGCCGGCGGGGGACCGGTGTGGCGCCTGGGCGACCTGCGCCCCGGGGCGTCGCGGACCATCGCCCTGCAGGTCCGGGTGCCGACCAACGCCGCCGGCCTGCGGCGGAACGTCGCGAGCGCCGCGTCGGCCAACGCCGCGACCGTGCGCGACGACGCGCTGACCCGCATCGACCCGGTGGCCGCCCGGGTGACCCCCGCGGTCACCGGGTAGGACCCCGCGGCCCCCGGGGCCCGCGCGGCGCCGGGGGCCGCCCCCATCCCCCGGGGTGGGGCGGGGCTATACTCCCGGGCGCCCCGCCCCGGCGGGCGCGCTGGGGCGTAGCCAAGCGGTAAGGCAGCGGGTTTTGGTCCCGCGATCGGGGGTTCGAATCCTCCCGCCCCAACCAGGATCAGCCCGTGCCAGACCTCCAGGCCCACCTCCCGTGAGCACCGGCGCCATCGTGCTCGCCGCCGGTCACGGCACCCGGATGCGCTCGGCGCTCCCCAAGGTGCTGCACCCCCTGGCGGGCCGCCCGATGATCGCCTGGGTCATGGCCGCGCTGGCCGACATCCCCGCCCCGCGATGCGTGGTCGTGGTCGGGCCGGAGGGCGAGGCCGTCCCCGGCGTGATCCCCGACGGGGCCAGGGTCGCCGTGCAGGAGGAGCGCCTGGGCACTGGTCACGCCACCCAGGTGGGCCTGGCGGCGCTCCCGGCCGAGGTCACCACCGTGGTGGTGGCCTGCGGCGACACGCCGCTGCTGCGGCCCGGGCTGATCCGTGCGCTGGTCGAGGAGCACGAGCGCGGCGGCTGCGCCGCGACGATGGTCACGGCGATCCTGGATGACGCCGCCGCCTACGGCCGGGTGGTCCGCGACGCCGCCGGGCTGGTCGTGCGGGTGGTCGAGGCGCGCGACGCGAGCCCATCGGAGCTCGCGATCCCCGAGATCAACGCCGGCCTGTACGCCTTCGACCGCCGCGCCCTGGACGCCGCGCTCGCCGGCGTGGGGCGCGACAACGCGCAAGGGGAGGTCTACCTGCCCGACGCCCTGCCGCTGCTCGGCGGGCCGGTGGCCGCCCTGGTCTCCCCGGACGCCGACGTGGTGCACGGGGTGAACACCCGGGTGGACCTGGCCGAGTGCGAGGCCGTGCTGCAGGACCGCCTGCGCCGTGAGCTCATGCTCGGCGGGGTGACCATGCCCGACCCCACGCGGGTGTGGGTCGACGCCGGCGTCACCGTGGGCCAGGACACGGTGCTCTGGCCCGGCACGATGCTGCGCGGCGGCACCCGCGTGGGCGCGGGGTGCGAGATCGGCCCGGACGCGGTGCTCGCCGACACGGTGGTGGAGGACGGCGCCCGCCTGGTGAGCGTGCACGCGCACTCGGCCCGTGTCGGCCCCGGCTGCCAGGTGGGGCCCTTCGCCTACCTGCGGCCCGGCACGGTGCTGGCCGAGGGGGCCAAGGTCGGCACCTACGTGGAGACCAAGAACGCCGAGATCGGCCCGGGGGCCAAGGTGCCGCATCTGTCCTACATGGGCGATGTCTCCATCGGGGCGGGGTCCAACATCGGCGCGGGCAACATCACCGGCAACTACGACGGGTTCCGCAAGCACCGCACCGAGATCGGCGCGGGCGTGAAGACCGGGTCGGACTGCGTGTTCGTCGCGCCGGTGCGGGTGGGCGACGGGGCGATGACCGGGGCGGGATCGATCATCACGGGCGACGTGCCCGACGGGGCGCTCGGCATCGCGCGGGCGCGGCAGAGCAACATCGAGGGGTTCTCGGCCAAGGCGGCGGCGCGCGCCGCCCGGGCCGCCACGGGCCACGACGCGGGGGCGTAGGCGTGGGCGAGAAGAGCATCGACCGGGACGACTCCAAGCGGCTCATGGTGTTCGCGGGCACCTCGAGCCAGGCGCTCGGCCGGCGCATCGCCGACCGGCTGGGCATCGAGCTCGGTGACGTGAAGATCCAGCAGTTCTCCAACGGCGAGACCTACGTGCGCTTCGAGGAGAGCATCCGCGGCACCGACATCTTCCTGGTGCAGTCCACCTGCCAGCCGGTGAACGACTCCCTCATGGAGCTGCTCATCATGATCAACGCGGCGAAGCTGGCCTCCGCGCACCGGATCACCGCGGTCATGCCCTGGTACGGCTACTCCCGCCAGGACAAGAAGAGCTCCCCACGCGAGCCGATCACCGCCCGCCTGGTGGCCGACCTGCTGGAGGCCGCGGGCGTCGACCGGGTGCTCACCATGGACCTGCACGCCGGCCAGGTGCAGGGCTTCTTCCGCATCCCGGTCGACCACATGACCGCCGTGCCGATCCTGGCCGACCACTTCCTGGAGCGTCGCTACACCGGCGCGTTCACCGAGCCCCTGGTGGTGGTCTCACCGGACGCCGGCCGGGCCAAGCTCGCCACCCACTTCGCCGAGAAGCTCGGGGCGACCCTCGCGGTGCTCACCAAGCAGCGGCCCGAGCACAACGAGGCCGAGATCACGCTGCTGATCGGCGACGTGCAGGGCCGCGCGGCGATCCTGATCGACGACATGATCGACACCGCGGGCACGCTCTGCGCCGGGGCCGAGGTGGTGCTGAACCACGGGGCCACCCGGGTCATGGCCGCCGCCACCCACGGCATCTTCTCCGGGCCGGCGTTCGCGCGGCTGCAGGCCTCGGT
>JALOLS010000042.1 GCA_025455865.1 Thermoleophilia bacterium | reverse complement strand
CGCGATGCCCGCGGGTCCGAGCACCAGGAGCAGCGCCACCGCGACCGCGGCGTAGACCGCGAGGGCGACCGCGAAGGCGATGCCGATGGCCCGGGGGATGGTGCGGGCCGGCTGGCGCACCTCCTCGCCCAGGGTGGCGATGCGCGCGTACCCGGCGAAGGCGAAGAACAGGAATCCGGCCGCGCCGAGCACGTCCCAGGCCCCGGCGCGCGTGAGGCGGAGGTTGCCGGGGTCGGCCTCCCCGCCCAGGAGCGCGGCGGCCACGGTGAAGGCCAGGGTGCCGAGCACCAGCGCCACGAGCACGCGCGTGGCCAGGGCGGTCTTGGTGATCCCGAGCAGGTTGACCCCGGCCAGGGCGACCACGGCGGCGATGGCCACCGGCCGGGCGTGATCAGGGAGCGCGTAGCTCCCCACCGTGAGGGCCATGGCGGCCAGGCTCGCGGTCTTGCCGACCACGAACGCCCAGCCGGCCAGGAAGCCCCAGAAGGGGCCCAGGCGCGCGCGCCCGTAGGCGTACGTTCCGCCCGACTCCGGCATGAGCGCGGCGAGCTCGGCCGAGGCGAGCGCGTTGGCGAGCGCGACGGCCGCGGCCAGGGCGCGCGCGACGAGGAGCGCCCCGCCCGCATCCTCGGCGGCCGGCGTGAACGCCGCGAACACCCCGGCGCCGAGCATCGACCCGAGGCCGAGCACCACCGCGTCGCGCAGGCCGAGGCGCCGGGCGAGCCGGGTGGGCGCCTCGGAGCTCACCCGGCTACCGCGCGAACGGGTAGCGCCGGCCGCGCCACTCCGGGCCGCGGCCCGAGAGGCGGTCGACCGCCCCCCGCACGGCCGCGGCGGCGATCACCAGCGTGCCGAGCGGGAGCGTCGGGGCGAGCGTGCGCCGGGTCGGCACGATGCGCCCGGCGGTCCGCTGCAGGCCCGACTGCGCCGCCAGGCCGGCCAGGCCGAGCGCCACGGCGGCCCGGTCGCCGCGGCCGAGGCCCCCGGCCAGCGCGAGGCCCGGGGCGACGGCGAGCGTGCCCAGGAGCAGCCCGCCGGCGAGGCCCTTGGTGGCCGACCCCTCGGTGCCGAACGCGGCGTTCTTCCGCCACCCGCGCCACATGTCGCGCGCCCCGTGGTACATCCGCAGGGAGAGGACCTCGGTGCCGTCGCCGGGCACCAGCAGGCCGCCGGCGCGCTTGACCCGGGCGGCCAGGGCCAGGTCGTCGACCATCCGGTCGGCCACCGCCCGGTGGCCGCCGACGCGGTCGTACAGCGAGCGCTCCAGCAGGATGAACGCCCCGGCGGCCAGACCGACCGGGCTCCGCGGCGAGCGGGCCAGCGGCCCGGGGGCGACGAAGGCGTTGATGCACGCGATGGCCGCGGGCATGACGACCCGCTCCGCGAGCGAGCCGGTGACGACGCGCGGGGCCAGGGTGAGCCCGCCGCGGCCGAGACGCCGGGCCAGGGCGAGCGCCCGGCCCAGGCTCTCGGGGGCGTGGACCACGTCGGCGTCGGTGAACAGGATCCACTCACCCCGGCTCGCCTGGGCGCCCTCCCAGCAGGCCCAGGACTTGCCGATCCAGCCCGGCGGCGGCGGGGTGCCCGCCACCACGCGCACCCGCGGGTCGTCCCCGGCGGCCTCGCTCGCGCGGGCGGCGGTCGCGTCGGAGGAGTCGTCGTCGACCACCACGACCTCCAGGCGCCGGTACTGCTGGGCGCGCAGCGACCGCACGGCCTGGCCCACCGCCCGCTCCTCGTTGCGGGCGGGGACCACCACGCTCACCAGCGGCCCGGGGTCGCACGCCGGCTCGCGCGCGGCGTCGGGCACCACGCGCCGCTCGCGGACGGCCAGGGCGAGCGCCCCGCCCCAGGCGGCCAGGCCGAGCAGTCCCGCCCCGCGGGCGAGGGTGGGCGCCGCTACTCCCAGTCGCCCTCCTCGGCGAGCGAGGCATAGGCCCGCCACTCGCGCAGGATCAGCTTCACGTCGCGCCGGCCGAGCCCCGGCCGCGTGCCGGCGATCAGGTCCACCGCCAGCCCGTCGGACTCCGGCGGCGGCGGGTCGCCGAGCTCCATGAGGACGGCCCAGACGTCCTCCTCGTCCAGCCGCGGGCGCTCGGCGAGGATGTACTCGACGGCCTCGCCGATGTCCGGCTCGCCCATCCGCCGGCGATCAGGCCGTGACCCTGGGCCCGCCGGCCTCGCGGTCGTAGGTGTCCTCGGTCACCCCGGCGTCGCGAAGCTCCACCTTGCGCACCCGCTCGGTGGGGGTCTTGGGCAGGTGGTCCATCACCCGGATGTAGCGGGGCACCGCGAAGTAGGGCATGCGCTCGGCGCAGAACTCCACCAGGTCCCCGGGGTCCGGCGCGCCGCCCTCGCGGGCGACCAGGCAGATGAGGATCTCGTCCTCGGCCGACGCGCCCTCCTTGGCCTTGACCCCGATCGCCGCGGCCTCGAGCACCTGCGGGTGCTGGCAGACGATCCGCTCCACCTCCACCGAGCTCACGTTCTCGCCGCGGCGGCGGATGTAGTCCTTCACCCGGTCCATGAAGTAGAGGTAGCCGTCCCGGTCCATCCGGCCCAGGTCGCCGGTGTGGAGCTTCAGGTTGCGGAAGTCCTCGGCGGTCTTCTCGGGCATGCCCGCATAGGCGCGCATGACGATGTTGGGGAGCTTCATGTCGACCACGATCTCGCCCGGGGCGTCGGGCGGCAGCGGCCGGTCCGTGCCGGGCTCGACCACCGAGACCTCGAAGCCGGGGGAGGCCTGCCCGCAGCTTCCCGGCCGCTGCTCGCCCGGGGGCACGTAGGTGACCATGCCCGTCTCGGTCAGGCCGTAGCCCTCCACGAAGCGGATGCCGAACCGGTCCTGGAAGTCGTAGAAGACGTCCTTGGGCGCGGGCATCGCCATGATGCGGCTGACCGTGTGGCCGCGGTCACGCTCCGAGGGCGGCGTGTTCCAGATGAAGTAGTTCATCGCCGAGACGGTGTTCAGGATCGTCGCCCCGCACTCGGCCACCTGGGTCCAGAAGCGGCTGGAGGAGTAGCGCTCGACCATCTGCACTCGCGCGCCGGCGATCAGGGCCGGGTAGCAGCAGAGCACCTGGGCGTTGGAGTGGAAGAGCGGCAGGCAGGTGAAGAAGACGTCGTCCTCACCGACCCCGCACACCTCGTTGTAGGTGCGCCCGCTGAAGTAGTCGCTCGCGTGCTGCTTGATGACGCCCTTGGAGCGGCCGGTGGTGCCCGAGGTGAACATGATGCGCGCGTCGTCGGTCCACGTCACCTCCACGCCGGGGTCGGCGGCGGGGGCGTCCAGCAGCGCCGCGAACGGCTCCCACCGCACGGCCGGGTCCGGGCCCTCGCGCTGCCCGGACTCCCACACGATCACGTGCTCGAGGTCGGGCAGGTCACCCGCCACCTGGGCCAGGCGGTCCAGGTGGGTGTCGGCGATCACCAGGTACCGGGAGCGCGGCAGGTTGATGACCCAGGAGAGGAAGTCGCCCTTGTAGGCCAGGTTGATGGGCGACTGCACCCCGCCGGCGCGCAGGATCCCGAACCAGAGCGGCAGGTGGTCGGCGCAGTTGGGGAGCAGCGTCGAGACGCACTCGCCCTTCTGCAGGCCCCGTGCGATCAGCGCGTTGGCCACTCGGTCGGCCCGGGCGTCGATCTCCCCGTAGCTCGCCCACTCGCCGTCTCCGAACCGGAAGTAGGGACGGTCGGGATGGGCCTCGGCCCGCTCCCGCAGGATCCTGGGGAGGACCCACCGGGTGGGATCCTCCCGCGTGTACCAGTCGCTCCATTCGGCCATGGGCCGGAGCCTACCGGCCGGGGGAGACCGTCCGTATCGCATGCTGGTGGGCGGCCTCGGCCAGGCGGTCGTCGTAGGTGACCAGCGCCTGCAGCTCGTCCTCCAGATCGAGCGCGGCCTGCAGGTGGAGCGCATCGAGGGAACGGAGTGCGAGCGGATCCAGGCGGCCTGCGGCCCGGTATGCGCTCCCCGACAGCGACACGATCTCCATGGTGAGGAGCACCTCCTCCGCCCGGCCGATGCTCGCAGGAGCCCACCGACGGACCGCGCGGAGGACCTCGGTCACCACGAGACCGGACGCCACCAGCCCGCCCGCCTCGACCTTGGCGAACCGCTCCATCTCGGCGCTGAACGGCTCATCCCGGACGAGCTTGACGAGTGCGCTCGAGTCGACGTACCACGAACCCATCCGCTCAGCGATCGTCCTCGTCCCGCATCTGCTGAAGGACCTCGGAGAGCGGGGGGCCGTCTCCAGCGGGGAGCGGCGGTCCGATCTCTGAGTAGAGCCGGGCTCGCGCGGTGATGAGCCCGGCCTGGACGAGCTCCTCCCGGCGGCTCCTCGGCAGCGGGACGATGCGGGCGACCGGCCGCCCCCGGTCGGTGATCTCGATGACCTCGCCCGCCGCGGCCTCGGCCACGACGGCCGAGGCGTTCTGCTTCAGCGCACGGATGCCGACGCGCTTCATGAGCTTCAACGTAGCACCGAGCGAGGCGGCGGACCGGCGGGTCGCCGCCTACCGGGGGCCCTGCACCACCGTGAGGGTTCGCACCAGCGGGCGCGAGCGGGCGGCGCCGGCCACGGCGGTCGCCTCCAGGCGGTACCTCCCGGGCAGCAGGCGCCGGCCGCCGATGCGCAGGCCGCGGACCGTGATGGACGCGGGGCCGGCCTGGGCGACGCGGCGGCTGAGGACGCCCACCGGCACCTGACGCGCACAGGCACGTGCCCTCGCGCGGATCAGGGCGGGGGTCGGGGCCACGCAGCGCCCGCGGGCCCGGCGCCCCTGGGCCTGGCGGGTCACGGCGACGCGCACCAGGGCGGCGCGGTTCACCCGGACGCCGATCACCAGCCCCGGCGTGGCCCCGCGGCGCGGAAGCAGCACGCGGTTCGGGGCGACGGTGAACCGGGTCAGCGCGGGGGCGGGTGGCGCGGCGGCGGGGGGCGCGGGAGCGGGGGGCGCCGGGGCGGGGGGCGGCGGGGGCGCGCCCGCCGGCGCCGGCAGCGACGCCCCCTGGATGACCGGCGCCGCGGACCCGCCGAACCGCCAGGCGGCGTAGGCCGCGCCCGAGGTGCCGACCGCGAGGGCCGGGTCCGTCGCCGACACCGACTGGGCCGACAGGAGGTCGGGCCCGGCGATCACGTCGGCGGGGCTGAGCTCGACGCCCTCGATGCGCATCCCGGTCGGCTCGACGCTGCCGACCAGCGCCAGGGCGCCGCCGGCGGGGGTCGTGGCGAGCGCCTTGGGGCCCGACCCGACCCCACCCACCGGAAGGGTGTGCACGACGCCGAGGGTCTCGTCGCGGGCGATGCGGCGCATCTGCACGTTGCCCGGCACGCCCGGCAGGAGGTTGCGGGTCCAGAGCACGTGGGCGGTGCCGTCACGGCCGACCGACACCAGCGGGTTCTGGACGTCATCGGCCACCAGGGACAGGTCACGCACCGGCCCGAGGCCGCCGTCGGCGAAGAGGCGGCGGGCGACGATGCGGTTGGCGCCTGAGGAGAAGTCGCGGTACGCGACGGTCGCGGTGCCGTCCTCGGCCACGCCGACCTGCGGCTCGACGGCCTTCTCGGCGAGGGTCCTGGTGGCGACCGCGATGCCGCCGGAGGGCGTCAGGCGCGCGCCGCGGGTATCGGTCGCGGTGTTCCAGACGACGACCGCGCCCTGGGCGCCGGTGGCGGCGCGCAGGCTCTCGAAGGTGAAGCCGGGGGCGCCGGGGTCGAGCACCTGCACATCGCCGAGGGCGCCGCTCGGCGCGAGGCGCCGGGCGAGGATGGCCCGGTCGGACGAACGCTGCCAGGCGACCACGGCGCTGCCGTCACCCCCCACGGCGAGTTGGGGCACCGATGCGTCCTCGGTCTCCGGCGTGATCGCCCTCGGCAGGCCGACCTGGCCGGCGGGGCTGACGCGCGCGGACTCGACCGGGTCGACGTCCGAGCCGCGGTCGCGGCCCCACACCACGGTGGCGGTGCCGTCGTCCGCCATGCCGACCCGCACGCCGAAGACGAAGTCACCCGGGAACAGCACGACCGGCGAGCCGGACGGAGTGCCGTCGGGCGCGACCCGCGCGATGCGCAGGCCGCCGCCCGTCGAGCCCTCGCGCCGCCACGCCACCACCGCGGTGCCGTCGGGCGCCACCGCGACGGCCGGTTCGGTGCCGGTCTCGCCGGCCGGACTCAAGGTCTGCGCGGTCCGCCACGGGGCGGCGGAGGCCGGCGCCGCGAGCAGGGCGGCGCCGGTGAGGGCGAGCGCGATGACCGGCAGGGAACACACTCGGCGCACTCAGGACCATCCTCGTCGGGCCGGCGACGCCGGGGGGGAAAGGGGCCGGGAGTCTCGCACGACTGCGGGGCCGCCGACCGAAGCCGTGTCACCCCCCTGCACCCGGACCTCTGCGCCGGTGCAGCCGCAGCCGCCCCGGCGACTCCCCCAGCCGGGCGACGCGTGGTACCTTCCTGCGGCCCGTTCCCCGACCGGAAGATCGACCCGTGGCAAAGACCGGCCAGCGCATCGCAGTCACGATGGCCTGTACCGACTGCAAGCGCCGCAACTACCAGACGAACAAGAGCAAGCGGAACACCCCCGACCGGGTGGGCCTCCGCAAGTTCTGCCGTTGGTGCGGCCGGCACACCGATCACCGGGAGACGAGGTAGTCCCAGCCGCGTCGCCCCGGGCGGCGCGCCAGCGCAGAGGGTCGTAGCTCAATTGGTAGAGCACCGGTCTCCAAAACCGGGGGTTGGGGGTTCGAGTCCCTCCGGCCCTGTCAACCGCGTCGCCCCTCCGGCGGGCGCCTGATGGCGCGCATCCGTCCGGCCAAGGGCCAGACGTCCGACCAGACCGGCCCCGCGGGCGCCCCGCCGCCCGGCGGGCGCAAGAAGCCGCCCTCCGACACGGGCAAGCGCACCGCGCGCCCGCGTCCCACCCAGCAGGGCCGCAAGGAGAAGTCCGGCTCGGTCACCAAGTCGGTCCAGGACAACCGCGCGTCGCGGTTCCTGTCCGAGGTGACGGCCGAGCTTCGCAAGGTGAGCTGGCCCACCCGCAGCCAGCTCCTGCAGGCCACGGCGGTCGTGCTGATCTTCGTGGCGATCGTCGCGGTGTACCTCTCCGTGGTCGACGCCGCCATGTCGCGCCTCGTCGAGGCCATCTTCTAGACCCGCAAGGAGGCGACGGCTCACCCGTGTACCGCTGGTACGTCATCAACACCTACTCCGGCCACGAGAACAAGGTGAAGGCCAACCTGGAGCACCGCGTGCTCTCGATGGGCCAGAAGGGCGTGATCCGCCGGATCGTCGTCCCCACCGAGCAGGTGGTCGAGACCAAGGACGGTCAGAAGGTCCAGACCGAGAAGCGCGTGCTCCCGGGCTACGTGCTGGTCAACATGGACATGACCGACGAGTCGTGGTCGCTGGTCAAGAACACCCCCGGGGTGACCGGCTTCGTCGGCGCCACCGGCAAGCCGGATCACCGGCCGCCGCCGCTCTCCCAGATCGAGGTCGACCGCCTGCTGCACACCGCGACCGAGGCCAAGGCGCGCCCGGTCAAGGTCGAGTTCACGGTGGGCGAGAGCGTCAAGGTCATCTCCGGCCCGCTGTCGGACTTCACCGGGGAGATCGCCGAGATCAACCCGGAGCAGGGCCGGCTCAAGGTGCTGGTGTCGATCTTCGGGCGCGAGACCCCGGCCGAGCTCTCGTTCGACCAGGTCAAGAAGCTGACCTGACCCACCCGTGGCCGGATCCCGGCTGGCGCCGGGGGCACGGCCCGTGTATCCTCACCGGCCGTTTGTCCGCGGCACCGATCTGAAAGCGAGCGCCCGAGTTGGCGAAGAAGGTCCTGCAGGTCATCAAGCTCCAGATCCCGGCCGGCGGGGCCACCCCGGCGCCCCCGGTGGGTCCCGCGCTCGGTGGCGCCAGCATCAACATCATGGAGTTCTGCAAGGCGTTCAACGCCCAGACGCAGAACATGGGCGGCACGATCACCCCGGTCGAGGTGACGGTCTACGAGGACCGCTCGTTCACCTTCATCACCAAGACCCCGCCGGCCGCCGTGCTCATCAAGCAGGCCATGAGCCTGGACAAGGGCTCGGCCGAGCCGCACAAGGTGAAGGTCGGCGTGCTCTCCAAGGACCAGCTCCGGGAGATCGCCCAGACCAAGCTGCCGGACCTGAACGCCAACGACGTCGAGGCGGCGATGAGCATCATCGCCGGGACCGCCCGCTCGATGGGCGTCACGATCGAGGAGTAGGGGGCAGACGATGAAGCGCGGCAAGCGCTACCTGCAGGCCAAGGCCCAGATCGACGGGCAGGGCGCCTACCACCCGCTCGACGCCGTCCGGCTCCTCAAGAGCCAGGAGCTCACCGGCTTCGACGCCACCGTGGAGGTGCACTTCCGCCTCGGGGTGAACGTCCGTCACGCCGATCAGCAGCTCCGCGGCACCATCAGCCTGCCCCATGGCACCGGGCGGTCGGTGACCGTCGCGGTGTTCGCCGAGGGCGACAAGGCGCGCGAGGCCGAGGAGGCCGGCGCCGACGTGATCGGCGGCGAGGACCTGGCCAAGCGGGTGCAGGAGGGCTTCACCGACTTCGACGTGGCCATCGCCACGCCGGACATGATGGGCACCGTCGGCAAGCTCGGCCGCATCCTCGGCCCCCAGGGCAAGATGCCGAACCCCAAGACCGGCACGGTGACCTTCGACGTCGCCAAGGCCGTCAGTGAGGTCAAGGCCGGCAAGGTCGAGTACCGCACCGACCGCTCCGGCATCGTGCACCTCGGGATCGGCAAGCGCTCGTTCTCGGAGTCGGACCTGGTCGAGAACTACCAGGCGGTCATCGAGGAGATCCTGCGGGTCAAGCCGGCCGCCGCCAAGGGCCGCTACCTCAAGTCCATCACCATCGCGCAGACCATGGGCCCGGGCATCCCGCTGGACACCACCCGCACCCAGAACCTGCTCGAGGAGGCCGCGGCCTAGCCGCCTCTCCGAGCGCCAGACGCACCGACCGAAGACCACGGGGGCGGCCGCCGGCCGCCTTGAACCGGGGCCCCGAGGGGCCCGACCCGTGCGAGGACGGCGCCGACGGACCGCCGCCCCCGGCCGCATCGCTGCGGTCCAGGGGTGCGCGCCTCCTCCGGCCCGGCCCCGCCCGGCACAGGAGAGGAGGTGAAGGGCTGAACCGAGACCAGAAGAGCGCGGCGGTGGCCGAGATCAGCGAGCGGCTGGGCGCCACGCCCGCCGTGCTGGCCACCAGCTTCAGCGGCCTGACCGTCAAGGAGATGTCCGACCTTCGCGTGCGCCTGCGCGAGGTGGACGCCCAGATGCAGGTGGTCAAGAACACCCTGGCCCGCATCGCGGCCCGGGAGTCCGGCCGGGAGGGTCTGCTCGACCACCTGACCGGGACCACCGCGCTGGTGTGGGCGGCGGGCGACCCCGCCGCCGCCGCCAAGGTCCTGAACGAGTTCGGCCGCGCATCCGGCGACCGGCTCTCACTCAAGGGCGGCCTGCTGGACGACTCCGCGCTGGATGCGGACGCCGTGCGGCGCCTGGCCACCCTGCCCTCCCGCGAGCAGCTGCTGGCCCAGCTCGCGGGCGGCGTCGCATCGCCGCTCACCGGCGTGGCCGGCGCCCTGAACAACCTGATCTCCGGCCTGGCGCGCTCCCTTGCCGCCGTGCGCGACCAGCGCAGCGCCGAGACCCCCGCCTGAGGAAGAGGAGCACGAGACACATGGCGATGACCACCGAGGAGTGGATCGAGGAGCTCAAGGGCATCACGGTCCTGGAGCTGTCCGAGCGCATCAAGGCGCTCGAGGACGTGTTCGGCGTGACCGCGGCGGCCCCCGTGGCCGTGGCCGCGGCGCCGGCGGGCGGCGGCGGCGACGCGGCGCCGGCCGAGGAGGAGCAGACCGCCTTCACGGTGTCCCTGGACGCCGCGGGCGACAAGAAGATCCAGGTGATCAAGGTCGTGCGCGCGGTCACCGGCCTGGGCCTCAAGGAGGCCAAGGACCTCGTCGACGGCGCGCCGAGCGTCGTCAAGGAGGGCGTGACCCGGGAGGAGGCCGACCAGGTCAAGTCCCAGATCGAGGAGGCCGGCGGGGTCGTCTCGGTCAAGTAGCGCCCCCTCCTCGTCCCCGTCCCTCGTCTCGGCGGCCCCGGCCGCCGAGACGGAGGGCGTGGCAGGTTGCAACGCGTCGTGCGGTCCGCGGTGGCCGCTCCGCTTTACGGCGTCCGACGCCTGTGGTTGCCTTCGTCGCCGCGTGAGCATCAGAGCCGCCACCGTGGCGTTGGCCGCCGCCACGCTCACCGCCGTGTCGCCCGTGGGGGCGGTCGCGGTCACCAGCCAGGGCGCGTTCCGCGTCGGGGCCGACGCCTACTGGAGCCGGGGCATCACCGGCGGCGGCCAGACCGTCGCCGTGCTCGACCTCGGATTCGGCGGCCTGGACGCCGCCGTCGCCGCGGGTGAGCTTCCGCCCCGCGAGCAGATGGTCACCCAGAGCTTCGACCGGCTGTTCGGCCTCGAGGGCCGCAGCGCCCTCGGGGAGCCCACCGAGCACGGCACCCGCATGGCCGAGATCCTCCACGACATGGCGCCCGACGCGCGGCTGGTGCTGGTCAACTACGGCACCGAGGAGGAGTTCCTGCAGGCGGTCGACTGGATCGTGGCGAACCGGATCCCCATCGTGAGCCACTCCAACTCGTTCACCGCCGGCGCGTTCGACGGCACCGGCCGCCTGGCCCGCGCGGTGGACCAGGCCGCTGCGGCCGGGGTCCTGTGGGTGAACTCGGCGGGCAACTTCGCCCAGCGCCACTGGGCCGGACGGGCCGACGCGACCGGCACCGCCGTGCCCATCCCCGCCGTCGCCGGCCTCCCCTTGAGCCTCGGCATCGGCTGGCGGCCGGCGCCCGGGGTCGCCGCGAGCGTGAGCGTGCAGCGTCAGGCCGCCGACGGGGCGTGGGCCGAGGTCGCCCGCACCGGCGCGTCGCTGCGCACCCCGGTCATCCCGGTCGACGGCGGCGTGTGGCGCATGGTCGTGCGCCAGGAGTCCGGGCCGGCGACCGACCTGGAGGTCTTCTCGCGTACGGTCTCCTTCGGCGACGCCGCGGTGCCGGAGGGCAGCGTGGCGACCCCCGGCGACGCGGTGGGGAGCCTCACGGTCGGCGCGGTCACCTGGACGGGCACGGACCTGCCGCCCTACTCCTCCTGGGGCCCCACCGACGACGGCCGCCTGAAGCCCGACCTGGTCGGCCCCACCTACGTGACCGCCAACCCGGCCTGGCCGGGCACGGCGGGCACGTCGGCGTCGACCGCCCACGTGGCCGGGGCCGCCGCCCTGCTCCGGCAGGAGCGGGAGGCGCAGGGCCTGCCGGCCGGGCCGGCCGAGGTGCGCGGGGACCTCGTGGCCCGCACCCTCGACCTGGGCGACCCGGGACCGGACCCCCGCTACGGCGCGGGGATGCTCCGGCTCGACGTCACCCCGCCCGCGGTGAGCGTCCGCGTCGCGGGGTCCCGCACGCGTCCGCTGGCCCGGGTGCGGGTGCGCGACGACGGCACGCTCGGGCGGCTGACCGTGCGGGTGAACGGCCGCACGCTCCGCACCCTCGCGGGTCCCGCCGCCACCGTGCGCCTGCCGGCGCTCCGCCGGGGGCAGAACCGGATCACGGCCACCGCCGAGGACCTGGCCGGCAACACGGCCAGCGGGCAGGCCCTGGTGCGCCGGTGAGGCCCGCCGCCATCCTCGGCGCGGCCGCGCTGGCCGCCGGCCTTGCCGCGGCGTCCGCCGCCGGGGCCCCCGCCCGCCCGGTGCAGGTGACCGTGGTCGCCGCGCCCGGCGCCGAGCGCGCGGTCGCCCGTGGCCTGGGGGCCGGGGGGCTGCGCATTGCCCGCCGCGACGGCCGCCGGCTGCAGGTGCTCGCCGCCCCGGCCCGGCGGGCGGGGCTCGCGCGCCTGCCCGGGGTCGCGGCCGCGCACGTGGCGCCCGCGGCCTTCGCCGACGAGGACCCCGAGGAGTCCATCGGCCTCGGCGCGCCGAGCGGCCGGGTGGTGAGCGAGGGGCTCGACCGCACCGGCGCCCTCGGGATGCAGGCGCTGGCCGGCAACGGCCGGGGGCTGGTCATCGCGGTGCTCGACCTGGGCTTCGGCGCCGGGCTGGAGGCCCGGCTGAACGCCGGCGAGCTCCCGCCGGCCGACCGCCTGGAGACCCGCTCGTTCGACCAGGCCGCCGGCCTGGCCGGCACCAACGCCTACGGCAACGCCACCAACCACGGGGAGCTGGTCGCCCAGACGGTCTACGACTACGCCCCCGAGGCCCGCTACCTGTTCGTCAACTACCACTCCGAGCAGGACTTCCAGGCCGCGGTGGACTTCCTGGTCGCCCGCCGGCCGGACATCGTGGTCCACTCCAACTCGTTCATCGAGGGCCCCTTCGACGGGACCGGCGCGGCCGCCCGCGCGGTGGACCGCGCCGCCGCCGCCGGCATCCTCTGGGTGAACTCGGCCGGCAACTACGGCGAGCGCCACTGGACCGGGACCTGGGCCGACGCCGACCGCGACGGCGCGCTGGACTGGCCCGGCGACCCGGGCTGGACGTTCGCCCGGCAGGCCGGGCAGCCCATCTCGTTCGCCCTCTCCTGGCCGAGCCCGCGCGGCGCCGAGCCGCCCGACGTCGACCTCCTGCTGCAGCGCCAGGAGGGCGACGGCACCTGGGCCACCGTCGCGCAGTCCGCCGACCGCCAGTCCCAGGGCGCGGGCCCGGCCGAGCGGGTCATCGGCCACCTGCCCGCGCTCACCGGCGTGTACCGGGTGCGCGCGGTGCTGGTCTCCGGCCCCCCGCCCGAGGGCCCCCTGGTCATGTTCTCGCGCGAGATCGCGATGACGGCGATCGGGGGCGCCCCGCAGAGCAGCGTGCCGACGCCCGGGGACGCCGTGGGGAGCCTCACCGTCGGGGCGGTCGACTGGCGCGGCAACCGGCCCAAGGCCTACTCCTCCCAGGGGCCGACCGACGACGGCCGCCTGAAGCCCGACGTGGTCGCGCCCACCAACACCCGCCTGGCCGGGCCGAACGGCCCGCGCGAGGTGGGGGGCACCTCCAACGCCGCGCCGAACGCGGCCGGCGTCGCCGCCGTGGTCATGGGCGCCCAGCGCGCGGCGGGCATCACCCCGTCGGCCCAGGGCGTGCGCGACCTGCTGGGGCAGAGCGCGCTCGACCTCGGCGAGCCCGGACCCGACCAGGCGTTCGGCGCGGGCCGGGTGCGCGCCGAGACCGACCCGCCGCTGGTCACCCCGTCGGCCCCGGGCGGTGGGCTGCCGGTGCGGGGGGTCGTGCGCCTGCTGGCCGACGCCGAGGACGCCTCGCGCATCGCCTCGTGGTCGCTGGCCCTGGACGGCGTCCCCCTCGCCCGGGGCACGACCGACACCGAGCCGGCCGCGCGCGTGGACACCCGGCGCCTGGCCGACGGCCCCCACCAGGTCGCCGTGCAGGCCGCCGACTGGCCGGGGAACCAGGCCCAGTCGGCGTGGACCCTGGTCGTCGACAACAGCCGCCCGGTGCTCCGGGTGCGCCGGGTCGACGTGAGCCGGCCGCCCCGCACCCGGGTCGCCACCGCCCGTACGGCCGCCCCGCGCGTGGCGCGCCCGCGCCCGGTGAAGCCGCGGCCCCGGGGGGTGCGCGTGCTCGTGTCGGCCCGCGACCGGGGTCCGCTGCGGCTGGAGGTGCGCCTGCGGGCGGGGTCGGGACGGGTGCTGATCCGGCGGTCCCTCACCACGCGGCCCACCGCCGCCAGGGCGCTGCCGATGGGGCGCCTGCTGCCCGGCGACTACCGGCTCACGCTCACCGCGACCGACCGGGCCGGGAACGTGAGCGGGACCGCGCGCACGCTGCGGGTCAGGTAGCGGGGGCCGCGGGGCCCGCGGCCCCGGGCAGGTGCCGCACGAACCAGGCCGCGGCCAGGCGGGCGACCGCCTCGAGCGCGCCCGGCTCCGCGAACAGGTGGGTGGCGCCCGGCACCACCTCCAGCCGGGCCGGGCCGCCGAGGGCCGCCAGGGCGGCGCGGTTCAGCCGGAGCACCGTGGCGTCGGCCCCGCCGACGATGAGCAGGGTGGGCGCCCGCACCGCCTCGAGCGCCGCCCCGGCCAGGTCCGGCCGGCCGCCCCGCGACACCACCGCCGCGACGTCGCCCGGCCGGCGGGCCGCGGCGATCAGCGCGGCGGCCGCGCCGGTGCTCGCGCCGAACAGCCCCAGGCCGAGGCCGGCGGTCGCAGGCTCGGCGCGCAGCCAGTCCACCGCCCGCTCCACGCGACCGGTGAGCAGCGGGATGTCGAACCGCAGGGCCGCGGTACGGAGGTCCTCGGCCTCCTCCTCGGCCGTGAGCAGGTCCATGAGCAGGGTGGCCAGGCCGTGCCGGCCGAGGGCGGCGGCCACCCGGCGGTTGCGCGGGCTGAGCCGGCTGCTCCCGCTGCCGTGCACGAACAGCACGATCCCCGCCGCCGCCCGCGGGCGGGCCAGGTCGCCCCGGAGCGCGACGGGCCCGGCGGGCACGGTGACGGCGACCTCCTCCATGACCCGATCAGAGCACCGTGGGCGCGGGCTCCCATCCCCCGCGCGGGGGATGCCGGGTGCGGGGAACCACGCTATAGGTGGGGCAGGAGGTGGGCGAGATGGCGACGGGGCTCGTGGAGATGATGCGACTGGACGGCCGGGTGGCGGTGGTCACCGGCGGGGCGAACGGGATCGGGCGGGCCACCTGCCGGCGGCTGGCCGAGGCCGGCGCGGCGGTCCTCGTGGCCGACCTCGACGGCGAGGGCGCCGCGCGGGAGGCCGACGCCATCACCGGGGCCGGGGGCCGCGCGGACGCGGTGGCCGCCGACGTGGCCGACCCCGCCGCGGTCGCGGCGATGGTGGCCGCCGCGCGCGCGCGCCTGGGGGGCCTCGACGTGCTGGTCAACAACGCCGGCATCTTCCCCGCGCGGCCGATCATGGAGATGGAGCCCGAGGACTTCGACCGGGTGCTCGACGTGAACCTGCGCGGGCTGTACCTGTGCACGCGGGCGGCCGCGAGGGTCATGGCCGCCGCCGGCCGCGGCGGGGTCATCGTCAACATCACCTCGATCGACGCGATCCACCCCTCCATGCCGGGGCTGGCCCACTACGACGCGTCCAAGCACGGGGCCTGGGGGTTCACCAAGACCAGCGCCCTCGAGCTCGCGCCGCTCGGGATCCGGGTGAACGCCCTCGCCCCCGGCGGGGTGCTGACCGAGGGCGTGCGCCGGATGCAGCCCGGCGGGGCGGGCGCGGACGCCGTCGCGGCGTTCACCGCCGGGATCCCGCTCCGGCGCATGGGCGACCCCGACGAGATCGCGCGGATGGTGGTGGTGCTGGCCTCGGACCTCGCCGCCTACATGACCGGCAGCCAGGTGGTGGTCGACGGCGGGGCGCTCCTGGGCTGACGGTCAGGGGTCGATGCGGGCGAGCCGGGGGTCCTCGCAGCATGTGATGGCCCAGACGGCGCCGGCCCCGGCCGCCACGTCGTCCGCGCGGCCGGGCATCCGGACGGTCCGGGTGACCTCGCCGGTGGCCGGGTCGAGGCGGACGACCGACCCCCTCCCCTCGCCCTCCCAGACGGCGGCCCAGACCGCCCCCTCCCCGAAGGCCAGGGCCACGGCGTCGCCCTCGAGCCCGGTGGTGGAGGACTCCGAGGGGTCGGCCAGCGATGCCCGCGACACCCGGTCGGAGTCGATGTACCAGGCGGCGCCGGCGCCGATGACCACGTCGTCGTTCAGGTTGATCCCGAAACGCTGCGACCAGTCGAGGCGCGCCCCGGTCCGTGCGCTGTAGGCCTGCAGGCGCCGGTCGGCATCCGTGACCAGCACCCGGTCGGCGTCGGCGGCGACGGCCGTGGGCTCTTCGGCAAGCTCGATGCGCAGGTCCACCCGGCCGGCCGCGGGGTCGATGCGGCTGAGCGTCCCCACGCCGGCGGTGGCGTCGACGATCCACACGACGCCCGGCACGGCCGTCGCGGCGACCGGCCCCTCGTCGCCGAGGGTGACCACCGGACGGCCCGCGGGCGTGAGCGGCACGGTCGCCGCGATACGGGCGGCGGGCGGGACCGACCGGGCCACCAGGTCGATCCCGGGGCGCCCCCACCAGGCCGCCCCGTCGCCCACGGCGAGGGCCACCGGCGGGTTCCCGCCCTGGGGCGCTCCGCCGAGACGGTCGAGCAGCTCCCGGGAGAGCCGGCGGAGCTCCCGCTGACCGGGGGTGAGCCGGAGCGCGAACGGCACGCGTGGCCCGGCGGTGTTCGTGACCGGGTCGATCTGGGTGATCTGGCCGAATCCGGCCACGAACACGCCGGCCGGCCCGGCCCCCACCGACACCGGGGTCACGAAGGGAAGGTCGATCCGGGCGGAGGGACCCTCCGACCCGCCGCCGCAGCCGGCGAGGAGCGCCGCCGCGACGAGAGCCATCACGGTCAGCCGGTGCCCGCCCATCGTCACCCCTCCTTCGCGTGTGCGGCGACGTGCCGGCGCCGAGGTCGCCGGACGTCAGCCTCCGGGCCGTCCCCTGGCGCCCGGTCCAGGTGATGGCGACGCGGGACGGCGTGCGCCGGACCCCGTGAGGGCCGCCCGGGCCGCGTCGTCGTCCACGTTCATGACCTGGCGGTCGCCGCAGGGCTCCAGAGACCCCGCCGCCGCCGGTCGCCCCGGGAACCCGCACCCACCTCCTCGGCCGGCGGGCGCCGGTCGCCCCACCACCCGCGACTCTCGCCGACGGCCCGCGCCCTCCCATCCGTTGCCGGCACGAGCCCCGCCTGCGGAGATGCCGCACGGGCCCGCGACGGATCCGCCGACGGCCACCGGGACCCCGCGGGCCAGCGTGCCGCCGCCCTCGGGATCGTCACCGCGGCCACCCCCGGCCCGGCGGGCAGCCGGCCCAGCTCCGTCCGCGCCGCGGTCGGCACCGCCGCCAGTGGCCCCCGCCCCGCCTGCCGGCCGGGCCGCGGGAGGGGTGCCCGGCCGCCGCGTGCGCGGAAAAGGGATGCCCGTAGACCGTGGTTCTCCTTCCAACTCGTTGTCGCATCCCGCACAATCCACCCAGCGCCGAGGCCCGGGTCTGCCCGGAGCCGGCGGGGCTCCCGATCACCACCACGAACACGGATCCTTCCCAGGAGGCCAGATGCCGCTCGACCCGGCTGTGAAGAGCAAGCTGCGCGATCGCGTGTCGACCGCGAACAAGTCCAACGTCGCCGACGTCATCGCCGAGGTGGAGGCCGCCCGGGCCGGCCTCGCCGAGGACGACAAGGACTACACCCGCACCGGCGGCTGGCTGGAGGAGCTCCAGGCCATCCAGGGCGGCTCGGTCATCGGCCGCACGGGGGACGTCGGCAACCGCTGACGCCCGACCCCCGAGCGCCTCGCGACGGGCCGGGGGCGCGTCCCCCGGCCCCCGCTCACCGGGGGCGGGCCGGCCGCCGCGAGGACGCGTTGAACAGCCGCTGCAGGCGCCGGGTCTCGGCCAGCGCGTTCAGCGAGCGGCGGTCCTGGGTGCTCCAGTGGCCGCGGCGCAGGCGCTCCTCGCGCCCCTCGCGCGCCTCCACCCAGCGCTCGTAGGCCTGGATGAGGGTCACCATCCCCTCGGCCAGCGCCAGGCCGGCGGGGGTGGGCCGGTAGGCGTCGCCGTTCACGCGCAGGCCCGCGCCCGCCCGCCAGGCGAGCTCGCCCTCGCCGCGCCGCCCGAAGCGCACCTCGTCGTGGCCCACCCGCACCTGGTGGCCGTGCCACTCGCGCTTGAGGACGCCGGGCTCGCGGGCCGGGATGAAGCCGAAGGCCCGCATCCGGCGCCGCTCCTGCGGGGAGGACCAGACCCGGTGGGCGGCCTCCAGCAGGGGGACCAGGCGCTCCTCGATCGCCCCCTGGGCGGGCTGGCCCGGGGCCGGCACGGGTGAGGGCGGGGGGTCGGCGGACACCCGGCAAGTATGACCCACGCACCGGTCGCATTCCGCGGCCTGGCGTTCGGCCCGCGGGTGCGCTACCATCCGCGCCCCGCCGGGAGCGCGACTCCTGCGCATGCGCTCGCACCGCCCCCGGCGGCCCGCGGCGTGCCCGGTCGGCAGCCCACGTGCCAGGCCCGCGAACCGCCATGATACCCTGCGCGTTTGCGCCGCCGTCGGCTGCCCCCGCCCGCCCGACGCCCGCCCCTCCGTCGCTCTCGTCAGGAGGCCTCGCGACTTGAGCAAGTCCAACGCCGCCCGCGTCCGTCGGACCTTCTCCCGCCTGGACAAGGTACTCGACGTCCCGAACCTCATCGACATCCAGAAGTCGTCGTATGAGTGGTTCCTCAACGAGGGACTCCGGGAGACCGTGGACGACATCTCGCCGATCCAGGACTTCACCGGCACGCTCGCGGTGGAGTTCGGCCCCTACACCCTCGGTGGGTGGGAGCCCGGCATGCCGTTCGACCAGATCGTGCCGAACAACCCCATCCGCGAGTGCCGCGAGAAGGACATGACCTACGCGGCGCCGCTCACGATGGAGGTCTCCTTCGTCAACCAGGAGACCGGCGAGATCCGCAAGCAGAAGGTGTTCATGGGCGACCTGCCGCTCATGACCGAGTGGGGCACGTTCATCATCAACGGCACCGAGCGCGTGGTGGTGACCCAGCTCGTCCGCTCCCCCGGCGCGTACGTCATGGAGCCCAAGGACCGCGAGAAGCAGGTCTTCATCGCCAACCTCATGCCCGCCCGGGGCTCCTGGGTGGAGCTCGAGGTGGACAAGAAGGGCATGGTCAACGTCCGCATCGACCGCAAGCGCAAGCTGCCGGTCACCACGCTGCTGTTCGCCCTCGGCTACACGCGCGACGACGTGGCCAACCTCTTCCCCCACCCCACGGAGGAGGGCCGGGTCAACCCGTTCATCGAGATGACCCTCGAGAAGGACGCGACCGAGGGCGTCGCGCGCAGCGGGAACAAGGACTCCCTCGCGGAGCTCGCGACCCTGACCGGCGAGATGCTCGCGCTCGCCGGCGGCCTCGCCAGCGCCCCGGGCGACGAGCGGGCGCGCATCGAGGGTGAGATCGAGCGGCTCGAGAAGCGCATCGACCTGCGGGCCGGCGAGCTGATGCAGCACGCCCTCATCGAGGTCTTCAAGAAGCAGCGGCCCGGCGAGCCGCCCACGGTCGACAACTCGCGCCAGCTCGTGCGCGGGCTCTTCTTCGACCCCAAGCGCTACGACCTGACCAAGGTCGGCCGCTACAAGCTGAACGCGCGCCTCGACGTCGACGTCCCCAACACGGTGCGCACCCTCACCTGCCCCCGCTTCACCGGGGCCAAGGCCGGCATGGCCGACGACCTGGTGGAGCTCATCCGCCGGCTGGTCGACCTGCCCATCCGCTACGGCGTGCCCGAGGACTCCAAGGACTTCGCGGCCGACGCGTCCACGCTGCCGCGCGACGAGCTCACCCACGAGCTCGACGAGTACGAGCACTTCGGCAACCGGCGCCTGCGCACGGTCGGCGAGCTCATCCAGGAGGCCTTCCGGATCGGCCTCTACCGGATGGAGCGCGTGGTCCGCGAGCGCATGAGCACCGAGGACCCGGACACCATCACCCCGCAGACCATCATCAACATCCGCCCGGTGGTCGCGGCGCTCAAGGAGTTCTTCGGCTCCTCGCAGCTGTCGCAGTTCATGGACCAGACCAACTCGCTGGCCGGGCTGACCCACCGCCGGCGCCTGTCGGCGCTGGGGGCCGGCGGCCTGACCCGCGAGCGCGCGCCCATCGAGGTGCGCGACGTGCACCCGACCCACTACGGGCGCATGTGCCCCATCGAGACCCCCGAGGGCCCGAACATCGGCCTCATCGGGTCGTTGTCGTCCTACGCCACGGTGAACGAGTTCGGCTTCATCCAGACCCCCTACCGCAAGGTGGTGGAGGGGCGGGTGACCGACGATGTGACCTGGCTCGACGCGACCCAGGAGGAGAACCGCGTCATCGCCCAGGCGAACGCGGAGATGGACGCCGCCGGCCACCTCGGCGAGGCCGGCCCGTTCCGCCGGGGCGGCCAGCCGGTGAGCGCCGAGCCGGCCGAGGTCGAGTTCATGGACGTGTCGCCGGACCAGATCGTCTCGGTGGCGACCGCCCTCATCCCGTTCCTCGAGCACAACGACGCCAACCGCGCGCTGATGGGCGCCAACATGCAGCGGCAGGCCGTGCCGCTGATGGTCACCGAGGCGCCGCTGGTCGGCACCGGCATGGAGCGCCGGGCGGCCATCGACACCGGCGACGTGCTGATCGCCCGCCGCGGCGGGCGGGTGGTGGCCATCGACGCCGACCACGTGGTGGTCGAGACCCCCGAGGCCGAGCACGACCGCTATGAGCTGCAGAAGTTCACCCGCTCCAACCAGGGCACGATCATCCACCAGAAGCCGATCGTGCGGCTGGGGCAGGAGGTGCCCGACGGCGGGGTGCTGGCCGACGGCTCCTCGACCGACCAGGGCGAGCTCGCGCTGGGCAAGAACGTGCTGGTCGCCTTCATGTCCTGGGAGGGCTACAACTTCGAGGACGCGATCATCATCAGCGAGCGGCTGGTGAAGGACGACGTGCTCTCCTCGATCCACATCGAGGAGTACGAGATCGACGCGCGCACCACCAAGCTGGGCGCCGAGGAGATCACCCGCGACATCCCCAACCGCTCCGAGGAGTCGCTCAAGGACCTCGACGAGCGCGGCATCGTGCGCATCGGCGCCGAGGTCGGCTCGGGCGACCTGCTGGTCGGCAAGGTCACCCCGAAGGGCGAGACCGAGCTGACCGCCGAGGAGAAGCTCATCCGGGCCATCTTCAAGGAGAAGGCCGGCGAGGTGCGCGACACCTCGCTCAAGGTCCCCCACGGCGAGGGCGGCAAGGTCATCGACGTGAAGACCTTCAGCCGCGACCGGGGCGACGACCTGGCGCCGGGCGTCAACGAGCTGGTGCGCGTCTACGTGGCCAAGCGCCGCAAGATCGCCGAGGGCGACAAGCTGGCCGGCCGCCACGGCAACAAGGGCGTCATCTCCAAGATCGTGCCCGAGGAGGACATGCCGTTCCTCGAGGACGGCACGCCCATCGACATGATCCTCAACCCGCTCGGCGTGCCGAGCCGCATGAACATCGGCCAGATCCTCGAGACCCACCTCGGCTGGGCCGCCCACCACGGGTGGATCGAGGGGGCGGGGGACGACGACGCGCCGGGCAACGGCAACGGCAACGGGGCCCGCCCCAAGCGGACCTTCGTGGCCACGCCGGTGTTCGACGGCGCCACCCCCGAGGACGTGGACCGGGCCCTGATCGACTGGCTCGGCTCGGACCCCGAGGGCCACATCCGCTTCAGCGTGGACGAGGGCGACCGGGTCGGCCGCCGCTGCTCGGGCAAGGCGCGCCTCTACAACGGGCGCACCGGCGACCCCTACGACGGCAAGGTGACCGTCGGGTACCTCTACATCCTGAAGCTGCTCCACCTGGTCGACGACAAGATCCACGCCCGGTCCACCGGTCCCTACTCCCTGGTCACCCAGCAGCCGCTGGGCGGCAAGGCGCAGTTCGGCGGCCAGCGGTTCGGCGAGATGGAGGTGTGGGCGCTGGAGGCCTACGGGGCCGCCTACACCCTGCAGGAGATGCTCACGATCAAGAGCGACGACACGGTCGGCCGCGTGAAGGCCTACGAGGCGATCGTGAAGGGCGAGAACATCCAGGAGCCGTCCATCCCCGAGAGCTTCAAGGTGCTGCTCAAGGAGATGCAGAGCCTGGCGCTGGACGTGCGCATCGAGGGCGAGGCCGGCCCCGAGACCGCGATGCGGGAGGACGACGATCTCCTGCGCGCGGCCGAGGAGCTCGGCATCGACCTGTCCGGCGGCGCCCTGCCGGTGGCCGAGGTGGCCGACGAGCCCGAGGAGGGCCCGCCGGCCGAGGCCGAGCAGCCCGCCGCCGACGAGGTCCTCGCCGCGGCTCCGGCCGACGACGCCGACGAGTCCTAACCCCCCGGGGCACCGGCCACGGGTCCCCGCGCCGCCCGCGCGGGGACCTGGGGCCCGCCCCACCCTGCGACCCCCAGGCCTCCCGACGCGAAAGAAGGCACGCGGCTCGTGATCGACATCAACAACTTCGACTCCATCAAGATCGGCCTGGCGTCGTCCAAGCAGATCCGGCAGTGGTCCTCGGGCGAGGTGACCAAGCCCGAGACGATCAACTACCGCACGCTGAGAGACGATCAACTACCGCACGCTGAAGCCGGAGAAGGACGGCCTGTTCTGCGAGCGCATCTTCGGTCCGACCAAGGACTGGGAGTGCTACTGCGGCAAGTACAAGCGCGTCCGCTACAAGGGCATCATCTGCGAGCGCTGCGGCGTCGAGGTGACCCGGGCGAAGGTCCGCCGCGAGCGCATGGGCCACATCGACCTGGCCGCCCCGGTCAGCCACATCTGGTTCTTCAAGGGCGTCCCCAGCCGCATCGGCTACATCCTGGACATCGCCCCCAAGGAGCTCGAGAAGGTCCTCTACTTCGCCGCCTCGATCGTCACGCGGGTCGACGCCGAGAAGCGCGAGCAGGACCTGGTGACCCTGCAGGAGCAGGTCGAGGTCGCGGTGGAGCAGTTCGGCCAGGACCGCGAGGAGCGCATCGCCGAGCTCCGGGAGCGCCACGAGCGGCGCGTCGCCTGGCTGCGCGACGGCGAGGTGGGCGAGTTCGACGAGGAGGACCTCTTCTGGATGGAGGAGGTCCAGGGCCCGGTCGGCGAGGAGGAGACCGAGCCGCGGGTGCTCTCGGATCAGGACCGCAAGCAGCTCGAGACCGAGCTGCGCAAGGAGACCGAGGCGCAGGTCAAGGACATGGAGCGCTGGACCGAGGAGGCCGTCGAGCGCCTGCAGCTCGCCTGGACCCGGTTCAAGGAGGTCTCGCCCCGCGAGATCATCGGCGACGACCAGCTCTTCCGCGAGATGCGGGAGCGCTTCGGGTCGGTCCACGGCTTCGGCGAGTACTTCAAGGGCGGCATGGGCGCCGCGGCCATCCGCGAGCTGCTCGAGGGCATCGACCTGGATGCCGAGGCCGAGTCGCTGCGCGACACCATCGCCACCTCCAAGGGGCAGCGGCACGCCCGCGCGCTCAAGCGCCTGAAGGTCGTCTCGGCCTTCCTGCGCTCCGAGAACCGCCCGGAGTGGATGATCCTCGAGGCCGTCCCGGTCATCCCGCCGGAGCTCCGGCCCATGGTCCAGCTCGACGGCGGCCGCTTCGCCACCTCGGACCTGAACGACCTGTACCGCCGCGTGATCAACCGCAACAACCGCCTGAAGCGGCTGCTCGACCTCGGCGCGCCCGAGATCATCGTGAACAACGAGAAGCGCATGCTGCAGGAGGCGGTCGACGCCCTGTTCGACAACGGGCGCCGCGGCCGCGCGGTCACCGGCCCGGGCAACCGCCCCCTGAAGTCGCTCTCGGACATGCTCAAGGGCAAGCAGGGCCGCTTCCGGCAGAACCTGCTCGGCAAGCGCGTGGACTACTCGGGCCGCTCGGTCATCGTGGCCGGTCCCGAGCTCCGCCTGCACCAGTGCGGGCTGCCCAAGCTCATGGCGCTCGAGCTGTTCAAGCCGTTCATCATGAGCCGGCTGGTCGAGCGCAAGCAGGTCCAGAACATCAAGGCCGCCAAGAAGATGGTGGACTCGATGATCCCCGAGGTCTGGGACGTGCTCGAGGAGGTCATCGCCGAGCACCCGGTGCTGCTCAACCGCGCCCCGACGCTCCACCGCCTGGGCATCCAGGCGTTCGAGCCGGTGCTGGTCGAGGGCAAGGCCATCCAGATCCACCCGCTGGTCTGCACCGCCTTCAACGCCGACTTCGACGGCGACCAGATGGCCGTGCACCTGCCGCTCTCGGTGGAGGCCCAGGCCGAGGCCCGCATCCTGATGCTCTCGGCCAACAACATCCTCTCGCCGGCCCACGGCCGGCCGATCACCGTGCCGAGCCAGGACATGGTGCTCGGGCTCTACTACCTCACCTACTGCCGCGCGCTCGACGTGCGCCCGGTCGGCGAGGAGGGCCGGGGGACCTCGCACGAGCTGGTCGAGCTGTTCTCGGCCGAGGCGCTCGCCGAGGACCCCGACGGCCACGGGTTCCGCCTGCCGGCGGGGACCGAGGGCCGCTTCGAGGGCCAGCCCGAGTGGTCGAGCGACCCGTTCACCCCCGAGGGCATCGCGCCGGCGCGCTTCTTCCGCGGCGACGAGAGCGTGCTCTCGGCCCTCGACCACAGCGCGGTGGGCCTGCAGGACGTGGTGGTCGTGCGCCAGATGGACGGCTCCACCGAGGTGACCACGCCCGGCCGCATCGCCTTCAACACCGAGCTCGCGCACCAGCTCGGGCACTTCGTGCCGGTCGACGACCTGGCCGACCGCCCCTTCCCGCGCCAGAACAAGGTGTTCACCAAGCGCGAGCTGGGCGACTTCATCGAGCAGCTGGTGGACCTCTACGGCCCGACGCCGGTCTCGATGGTCCTCGACGCCTTCAAGGAGCTCGGCTTCCGCTACGCGTCCAAGTCGGGCCTGACCATCTCCAAGAACGACATCGTGATCCCGCCCACCAAGGGCGAGATCCTCGCGCGCTACGACGCCGAGGTGGAGAAGTTCGAGGAGTTCTTCGCCGAGGGCCTGATGACCGGCGAGGAGCGCCACGAGAAGGTGGTCGCCCTGTGGGACGAGGCCACCGACGAGGTCGCCAAGGCCATGGAGCAGTACCTGTGGCGCCTCAATCCCATCTACATGATGGCCAACTCGGGGGCCCGCGGCTCGTTCAAGCAGATCCGGCAGCTCGCCGGGATGCGCGGCTGCATGGCCAACCCGAAGGGCGAGATCATCGAGCGGCCGATCAAGTCCAACTTCATGGAGGGCCTGACGGTGCTGGAGTACTTCATCTCCACGCACGGGGCCCGCAAGGGCCTGGCCGACACCGCGCTGAAGACCGCCGACTCGGGCTACCTGACCCGGCGGCTGGTCGACGTCTCCCAGGACGTGATCGTGCGCGAGCGCGACTGCGGGACGACCGAGGGCGTGACCATGCGCCTGCTGCGCGACGACAACCGCATCAACCCGAGCATCCTCGGGCGGGTGCTGCTCGGCCCGGTGGTCGACGGGGTGAGCGGCGAGGTCATCGAGGAGCTCCGGCCCGACCTGGCCGAGGACGCCGGCGACCGCGAGCGCGAGGCGCACCGCGGCACCGAGATCACCACCGAGCTGCTGCGGCGCCTGGTGGAGATCTCCCTGGAGCACCCCAAGGCCGAGGTCAGCGTGCGCTCCCCGCTCAAGTGCCGCAGCGCCGTCGGCCTGTGCACCATGTGCTACGGGCGCAACCTGGCCAGCGGGAAGATGTGCGAGCCGGGCGACGCGGTCGGCATCATCGCCGCCCAGTCCATCGGCGAGCCGGGCACCCAGCTCACCATGCGGACCTTCCACACCGGCGGCGTCGCCGGCGCCGACATCACGCAGGGCCTCCCCCGCGTGGTCGAGCTGTTCGAGGCGCGCAAGCCCAAGGCCCTGGCCCACGTGGCCAAGGTCGACGGCTGGGTGCGGATCGAGGAGGACGAGACCCGTCCCGGCGGGGCCATCATCCGGCTGGTCGAGCCGGTGTACATGGAGACCGAGGACATCGGGAGCGGCGTCCACCGCGACCCGATGCGCGAGCACCTCTACACCGTCCCCAAGCGCACCCAGATCCGCCGCGACCTGCACGACGGTGACTGGGTGGAGGCCGGCGCCCTGCTGACCGACGGGTCGGCCTTCCCGGCCGAGATCCTCGCCGCGAGCTCCGGGGTGGTCCTCGACCTCACCGGGCGCGTGGTGTCGGTCGCCGACGAGCGGGTCGAGGACGACGGCCGCGCCCGCTGGGTGCGCGTCGACGTCGAGACCGACGCCGGGCTGCGCACCCGCTTCCTGCGCCTGCCCACCGACCGCCCCGGCCCGCAGCTGGCGGCGGGCACGCACGTGCGGGCGGATGAGTCCCTCGTGCCGGCCGGCGGCCACCGGGCCGACCGCTCGACCAAGACCGAGCTGTACCTCGTGCAGCAGGTGCAGGAGGTCTACCGCTCCCAGGGCGTGGACATCAACGACAAGCACATCGAGGTCATCGTGCGCCAGATGCTGCGCAAGGTGAAGATCATCGAGTCGCGCGAGACGCTGTTCCTGCCGGGGCAGCTGGTGGACAAGCCGGTGCTCTACCGCGAGAACCAGCGGGCCCGCTTCGACAAGATGGAGGAGCTGATCGCCAAGCGGAACGCCGGCGAGATGGAGGACGTCGGCCAGGATGAGCTCGAGGAGCAGGTGGAGGCCGCCGAGGCCACCCACGAGCCGCTCATCCTGGGCATCACCAAGGCGTCGCTGGCCACCGAGTCGTTCCTGTCGGCGGCCTCGTTCCAGGAGACCACGAAGGTGCTCACCGACGCCGCCCTCGAGGGCAAGGTGGATCGCCTGCGCGGCCTCAAGGAGAACGTGATCATCGGCAAGCTCATCCCGGCGGCGACCGGCCTCAAGCGCTACCGCCAGCTCGAGATCGAGCCGGTGCGCCGCGCTCCGGCGCTGCTCGAGTTCGACCTCGACGAGCCCTTCTCGCTCGGCGGGGACGACGACGAGGCCGACCTGGTCGGCCTGGGCGACGGCGGCACCTACTCCTTCGGCCCGGAGCTGGACCTCCCGGCCGAGGAGTCGTAGGTCCGGCTCAGGCGGGGGCGGGCTCCGGCCCGTCCCCGCCGGGGCCCGGCGGGAAGCGCACCCGGGCCCGGTCGAGCCGCTCCGGCCCGTAGAGCCACCGGGCCCAGCGCGACCCGGGCTTGGCCAGGCGCACCGCGCCCACCAGGGCGACCGGCCACAGCAGCAGCCCGAGCGCGGCCAGCACCGGCTTGCCCTTGAGCAGCGCGGCCAGGGCCAGGAGGACCACGAGCGCGTGGAAGGCGACCACGAGGGCGCTCGCGGTGTCGGAGGACTCGCGCACGACCTCGACCCAGAACGGCGTGCCCAGGGCCACGATGCCCGCCACCGCGCCCGCGACGATCACCGCGTCGATCGAGCGCCGGCCCTCGCGGGCCCAGTAGACGTCCTCCAGGTTGAGCCAGAGGGCGAACTCGTCCAGGGTCAGGGCGGCGCCGACCCCGTAGGCGACCGGGAGCGCCCACCACAGGGCGGACGGGATGTCCGGGTCGACGGCGATCGCGACGAACCCCGAGATCAGGAGCAGGAGGATCCCGGGCACGAGGTGGTGCACGTGCCGGCCGCCGACCGACACGTCGCGGAACGGCCCGATGCCGCGGTGGATCGAGTGGGTGATCAGCCGGACGATCCCGAAGGTCACCAGGAACGCCACGAGCACCAGCTGCGCCGTGCCGAGCCCGGTGTCGAGGACGGTGTCCTCGAAGGCGCGGACGGCCGGGAACGCGTCCTCGATCTGGCGGTTGCCGGGGGGGACGGCCACGGGACGCACGCTACCCGGCCGGTCCCCGTCGACGAGGTGTCGGAAAGGTGTCAAGGCCGGGCGGCACCTCATCCCCGCCCGGGGGGTGCCGATGCGGGGGCACGAGGAGGTCGGGGGACATGGGCGCGGCGACCGGGAGCTCTCACCATCACGCGGCGGGCGCGGACGTGGCCCCGCTTCCGGCGCCCGGTGCCGAGGTCTGGATCGCCGGCCTGCCCGGGGGGAGCCTGCCGACGGTGGTGATCGGCCTGGACGGCGACGTCCTGCGGGTCGACGTGCCCCGGCTCGGCGGCCGCCACGTGCCGGTGAAGGCCGGACAGGAGGCGGTCCTGCTCTACCGGGACCGCGAGGTGCCCTGCATGGCGCGGGTGCGCGCGCTCGCGGACGCCGGGGGCGGCGAGGTGCCCATGCTCCCGGTGGCGGCCCCGGAGCGCATCCAGCGCCGGCAGGCGGTGCGGGTCGCCGTGTGCCTGGACGTCGTCCTGCTGGTGCCGAGCGAGACCGACGCCGAGGTGCCCATGGGCGGCCACCTGGGCGACCCCTACACCGTGCGGGCGACCACCGAGAACCTCTCGCGCACCGGTGTCCTGCTCGCCCTGGACGCCCCGCCCAGGGCGGGGGGGCGGCTGCGGGTGCGCCTCATCGGCCTGGACGGCGCGCCGGTCGAGCTGGCGGCCCGGGTCGTGCGGTCCTCACCGGCCCCCCGGGGCGGCGTGGGCCACTGCGCGCTCTGCTTCGAGGACGCCGGCCGCCGTGAGCGGCGGCTGCTCACGGAGTTCGTGATGGACCGCCAGCGGACGCTCCGCCGGCGCGAGCTCGGCCTCGACTGAGGGCCTCGGTCAGTCGCCCCCGCCGGCGCCGCCGAAGCGCACGTGCAGGTGGTCGTCGTGGTTGGGCCAGTCCACGACCACCCCGGGCGGCCCGTAGACGTCCAGGCCGGGGCCGACCAGCACCAGCGAGGCCCCCTGATCGACCAGCCGGTTGATGACGGCCTGGGTCAGGTCCCGGTCGTAGTTGGAGGGGTCGGCGGCGCCGATGACGTCGTCGCGGCGCGGCAGGCGGACGTCGAAGTCCAGTCCGTTCTGGTGGGAGGCGTGGCCGTCGATGGGTCCGCCGTCCTCGCGCGAGATGTCGCCGATGCCGAGCGGGGGCTCGTCGGGGTGGGCGCTCGCCCACCAGCGGCCGACCTCGAGGATCTCCTGGATCGTCCCCGCGGTGCCCCAGCGGGTCCCCAGCCCGCCCGGGGGCTGCTGGGTCCGCGGGTCGTAGGTGTAGAACCCGGTGCCGCTCGCCGGCAGGCGCACGCCGTCCACCAGGCGGCCGCCGTTCGGGCTCCCCTCGGCCCGGCTCGGGCGCCAGTCGATCAGCACCCCGCTCTGCTCGCTGGTGATCAGGTCGGGGACCGGCTCGGGGATGGCCGAGGCCACCGGGGTGGGGGGCTGCAGGGGCGCGGCCACGCTCACCGCCGCCGCGCCGCCCGGCGCGCGCGCCGCGGCGACCGGCACCGCCGCGGCGGCGACCAGGAGCAGGGCGACCCAGGCCCGGCCGGCGCGCCCCAGGCGGCCGAGGCGGGGCATGCGGGGGCGGGGGAGATCGGGCACGGCGGCCACCCAGCGGCGCCGGCGGACCGTCGCCGCGCAGGCCGGGCAGCAGCAGAGCGCGTCGCGTCGCGGTCGCACGGGACCACCGTACCCAGCCTCGTCGTCGGACCGTGAAATCGCTGTTGCGAAGCGGCTTCTGCCCTACCATCGCCCTGTGTTCCCGACGCTGGTGCGCCCCGGGCGGCTCCTCGCCCTGCTCCTCCTCGTGGTCGCGGTGGCCGGCGGGCTCTGGCTGTGGCAGCGCGCCGGGTCGAGCACCCCGGTCAGCGAGGAGTCGGCGCTCAGGGAGTTCCGCGAGGGCCGGGCGCCGGCGACCGGAGGCGGCGACGGGGTCCCCCGGCCCGGGGTCTACGCCTTCCGCGTCGAGGGCTGGGAGAAGGGCGGGCTCGGCCCGCTCGCGGTCCGCCGCGACCTGCCCGGGACCGCCCGCTACGTGGTGCGCCTGGTGCCCGGCGGGTTCGAGGACCTGCTGCAGCTCTCGAAGGAGCACGCGGAGGGGGTCCGCTACCGGTCCACCCGCGAGGGCCTGCGGGCGACGTGGCGGCGCACCGACGTCACGTTCGTCGGCTTCGGCCGTGACGACCGCCGGGGCCTCCGGCCGCCGCCGCTCTCGGTGCCCTCGCCGCTGCGGGTGGGGCTGCGCTGGTCCGCGGAGTACCGGGCCGACCAGCTCCGGGTGTCGACCCGCTCGCGCGTGCTGCGCGCCGAGTCGGTCCGGGTGGGCGACCGGACGCTCCGGGCCTACGTCATCCGTCACGACTCGGTGACCACCGGTCCGCACCCGGGGACGCGGGTGGAGGTGGTCTGGTGGGCCCCGGCCATCGCCCTGCCGGTCCGGTGGACGATCGACGGCGACACGACCGGCACGGTCACCTTCCGCGTGCGCGCGTCGCTGGAGCTGACCTCGCCGGAGCCCCGGCGCTAAGGGCCGGTCAAAGAAGTCGCCCGACACTCCCGCGGCGGCATCCCACGCCACCTCCGCACCCACGGAGACGCATGCACCACCAGTACATGCGACGTCCCGAGGTCACCGATCTGCTGGCGATTCGCTCGCCGGGAGGCGGGTCTTGGTTCATGGACAGGCCCCGAGGGCCTGTCCACAAAGTCGACCCGCCACCCGTCGGCTGCATCGCGGCGCACCTCGGCACCCTCGGGATCACATGTACCACCAGTACATGTGACGTCCTC